>DATHNM010000146.1:0-23759 GCA_035486095.1 Bryobacteraceae bacterium | reverse complement strand
ACCTGGAAGAAGAGCTGAACATCGCCCGCACCATCCAAACCGGGCTGCTGCCCAGCGAACTGCCCACCGATGGATGGTTTCGCGCCATCGGATCGAGCATCGCGTCGCGCCAGGTGGGTGGAGATTATTTCGATGTGCGGCGCGTGAATCCCGATATGTATGCGTGCGTCATCGTGGACGTATCGGGCAAGGGGGTCAGCGCGGCGCTGCTGGCAGCCTTGCTCCAGGGCGCTTTCGTGTTTGCGTCCGAGGGAGTGGTGCAGATCGACGACGTGATGGCGAGAGTGAACCGCTTCCTGATTGAGCGCGCCCGCGGCGAGAAATACGCCACCGTGGTTTATTGCACTGTGAACCGCAGCGGAGAGCTGCGCTGGTCCAATGCCGGGCATCCCAAGCCGATCGTACTGCGTGCGAATGGAGAAC
This sequence comes from Bryobacteraceae bacterium, assembly GCA_035486095.1. Lineage (GTDB taxonomy): Bacteria > Acidobacteriota > Terriglobia > Bryobacterales > Bryobacteraceae > Palsa-89. The sequence goes on along the minus strand of DATHNM010000146.1, from coordinate 23,336 downwards.
TGCAATGGCTGGACAGCACCGGCATGCCGATCGGGATGCTGGATATCGCGGAGTACGAAGTGAAGACCATGCAGCTGCAACCGGGCGACAAATTGGTGATGTTCAGCGACGGGCTTTCCGAAGCGGCGAACGCGGACGGCGAGTTCTTCGAAAAGAAAGCCTTGAAGGAATTTCTATGCGCTCACGCGGGCATCGGCTGCGCGGAGCTGCACGCCAAGCTGGTGGAAGCAGTGGAAGACTTCAGCGAGGCCTCCGAAGAGGAGGACGACATCACGATGCTGGTGCTGGAGTATCAGCCGTAACCTTCCACAAACCTTAAAATACGTACCCGGCGGTGGCCTGATAGGTGCGCGGCGCAATGAAATGCGTGCCGCTGAAAGTGGAAAGGAAGTTATAGAGCGCCACTTTGTTGGTGGCGTTTTCCACCGTAAACCGGACCGTCCAGCGAGGTCCGCTTTCCTTGTGGAACAGGTTGTCGGTGCCTACGCCGATATCGAACAGATTGTGCGGTTTCACGCGATCCGGATTGTGATCGTCATTTTCGGTGCCGGTTTGAGGCAACGTGAGCAAGGTGGAAGTCGCCGTGCCGTTGCAGCTTCGAATGGGCGCCGCCAGAGTGGCTGGAACACCTCCGCAAGCCAACCCGATGTCCACTTGCTGGGATGGCGTCAACGTCAGGGCAGCCGCCACATCCGGCACGCCGCTCACCACCAGCCCGCTATCGTAGCGCCAGGTGAAATCGATCCACTCTTCATTCTTGTGCCGCTGATATCGCAAATTCGCGTTTTGCTGATAGGCCTGATCGTGATCGATCCTGAAAACGCCGTCCGGAATAGCGCCCAGTGAAATAAGACCGCCGGTTTCGGGCGGAAAATAGCGCGCGCGAGTGTGCCCCAAGGTCAGGTAGGCCTGAAATCCATGCAGATTTATGGTGCTCACGCGGCCCGACACACCGTCGACCTTGGAGTTGTTCCAGGAAATCGGGAAAGTGATGGGCGTGTTGAAAAGGACGTCGAAATCGTAGGCGTTATGGGTGTACTTCCAGAAGTAATCGGCATCAATGATCAGCCACTTGCCCACGCCTTGCTGAAATCCAGTATCGAAATCGTTGCGGTTGCCGGGCCGGATTGGGTTGGATACCGATCCAAACAGGTTTTCCTGAAGGCCCCCGGTGCCACCGGCGCTGGATAGCAGCAAGTTTTCGTTAAACGGCGTTTCGAAGGTGCGCGCGTAAGAGGCTCGCAGGACGGTGCTCTTCCGCAGAAGATACGAGAGGCCCAAGCGCGGTTGAACGCCGTTGGCTGATACCACGCCATTGTATTGATCGTCCCTGAATCCGGCGTTGATGGTAAGGTGGCCCAGAGTGATGGTGTCCTGAATGTAGAACGCGTATTCGTTGATGTTGTGCGTCGCGTGAAAATTGAAAGGAATTCCACCCCGGGTAAGGTCATAAGGAACCAGTCCCGGCCGCAGGTTGGGATTGGGCACATAGCTGGGATTGACGGTGGCACAATCATCCGGGTTGGTTACCCCGGGCAGCAGCAGCGGATCACCCTCGCTATTCAGGCACACCGGATTGTAATTCGGATCTGTAACGGCAAACGAGAAGTTCTCCAGCAGGCGGGTTTGCTGGATCTGGGTACCGATCTTGATGTCGTGGTGCCCATGAGTAAACGCCAAATCGGCCTTCACCCCATAATTCATAAGAATACGATTCTGCGACGCGGTCACGGGCGTATCGTTGAACGGATCGCGGCTGGGATAGTAGTTCAGCTGGTCGCGCCGCACGAAGGGGTTTACGGTGAGCAAAGTGTGGGCGTTGAAGGTGTGCTGGTAGCCGGGCGCCACGCTCCAGCTCATCACGCGCTGTTTTTGATCTTGCGTCAATTGATCGTAGCTGTTCGGCACCTGAAACCAGTTGCGCGCGGCGAACAGATCCAGATGGAAAATGTCTTTGGGTCCCATCTGCCAGTCCACGCGGTCGAAGATGCTGCCGTTGTTTCCGATGTCGTGAATGGGCAAAAATTCCGGAGTATCCAGGAAATGGCCGGAGCGGCTCATGTTAAACGCGAGAAAGTTTCCAAGAGTGGGCGTTCCAAATCCCAGCGTCGCGCTTCCGGTCCAGGTTCCGAAAGATCCCCAACCGGTCTCCACGCTGCCGAACGGCTTGGTGGCTCCCAGCCCGGAGCGCGTAGTGGCATTCACCACCAGGCTGGTTTTGTCGCCATATTGCGCGTCGGGCGATCCGGTGATCAATTCCATGCCCTGCAGGGCATTGAGTGGAATTTGCGTCGAAAACAGTTTGCTCTGCTGGTCGCTCACCGGTTGGCCGTCGATGACGAAGGTGGTTTGCGCATGATCGCCCAGTGGATGAAAGAACCCATTGGCGTCCGCCGCCACAGCTCCGGTACTGTACGTGATCGCGTCGCTCAAACCCGCGCCCGGACTCAGCACCGGCAGTTTTGAGAAAGCGCTGGAATCCACGTCCTGATGCGCGGCCGTGTCGGTTTCCACTGCCGCGGCGGTGGCCTGCACGGTTACGGTGCTGGCCTCCGTGGAAATGTTCAGCGCGACATTCGCCACAACCGGCACTGAGTTGTGGACTTCCACATTCTGCTGGATGGTGTTGAAGCCTTGCGAGCTGACCTCAAGACGGTAATTGTTCACCGGCACGCTGTTGAAGCGGAAAGCACCATTATTGTCTGTTACGGCCATCTGCTCAAATCCGGTGACCGGGTTGGTGAGCCGCACTTTCGCGCCCGCGATCAACGCGCCGGAAGGATCGGTGACCACGCCTGAAACCGTTCCACTATTAATGGATTGTCCAAAAACGGACCCGGCCGCCAGCACGGCCATCAAACTAATCGCCCGCAGCAACTTCACCATTTCATTATCGCGGACACTGCCATATCGGATTCCACCTCATGGACTTCTGACGCTGCTATAATCGATTGAGTTACCGTGACTTTTGTCTGTTTCCCTTGTACCCACACCGGTTTCCGGCGCACTGCCCTGGCTTCGTCATACCTAGGATGATGCCGCGCTTTTTCACGCTAAAACAGGCCGAAAAGATGCTTCCCCGCGTGGAGGCGGCGATCCGCGAGGCCATTGCCCTGAAGGCGGAGTACGAACAGGCCGAAGCGGAATGGCAGAGTTTCTCCGAGCGGGTAAGCGTTATGGGCGGTATGCAGGTGGATCGCCGCCAATTCCTGGAACAAAAGACCCGCCGCGAGGAAACCGCGGGCGCTCTCCAACAGGCCATCGAAAATATTCAGGAGTTCGGTTGCGTGGTAAAGGATCTGGATATTGGGCTCATCGATTTTCCCGCGCTGTTTCAGGGTGAAGAAGTTTACCTGTGCTGGAAGCTGGGTGAAGCCGATATCCAATTCTGGCATGGCATACATGAAGGATTCCAGGGGCGCAAGCCGATTGACGCGCTCTTTCTGGAACACCATCGGGGCGAGTTGCCCAACTGAATGTGCGAGAATTGGGGAATTGTCACAGGGGGCGGCGAGTCGCTCGCACCCTGTAAAATCGCATGCTCCTGAGCAGAGAATTTATTAGCTATCTTTCGCGGCAATTGGTAAAACGGATGACGCCGCAGATCATCGAGACCAGCAGCACCGAATCGGCTGCCGAGATGATCAGCCACCTGATCGAAGAAGAATTGCAGATAGAGGACCGCCTCAACGATGAGGTGCGCGACCTGCTGAGCCAGTACAGCGATTACATGCGGCGGGAAAGCGTCAGCTATCAGGAGATGTTCCGCCGGATCAAGAATACATTGATTTCGCAGCGCAAGGTGATCCGGGCATCCGGCCGGGATACGGGCGACAACATGAAGCTGTCGCGCGACAAAATTAACGACATCTCGCACAAGATGGTGGCCGCGTTTCGGAAATCACGCGAGTTCCGGTTGAAGAAAGATCCCAACGACGTGCGGCTGGAGGTCGTGCATTCCATGACCGAGCTGTTGGGTGTGGAAGAAAAGGTGGACCGTGCCGCGCGCACCAAGATCCGGTCTCAGAAGAAGGAAATCGCCGAAGGCACCGAGGAATGGGATCTGCTGCACAAGCGCTACTACGCTGAAGAGTTGAAGAAGTTCGGTATCGACTTCGCGCGCTGAGCCTTCCGCCGCTCCTATTGCCCGTTTGAATTGTCGCTCTGAGACGCGCCGGCCGCCGGCAGGGTATGCACTTCGGATGGCTTCTCGGGCGGGGCGGTGGAATCGCGCAGGCTCCGGATATGATCGTGAGCCTGCTGCACTTGCTCAAACTGTTTCTGAATGATCGAAGCGATCTCGGGCGGCAGTGTTTTGCCCAGCGCCGTCCGGTAGGTCTTCAGAGCCCAATCCTCCCCGCGTTCGGCTTCCACCAGAATGGCGTGAACGTCATGACCGGTTAGAAGGCCTTTTAGGTTGATCCACCCGGCGTAGAGCACGCCGCCCAGTCCTTGAGGATTGATGGTTTCAAAACCGAGCGCCTTCACGGCTGCCTGCAATTCGGCGGCGAATTGCCCGCGCTGCACGGAATACTGCTCGAACATCTCCTTCATCGTGGGCGCATTTACCGCCTGTATGGCCCCGCGAAAGCCTTGTTCGCTATCGCGGCAGACAGTAATGACGTCATGAACCGCGTGTGCATAGTCTTGTAGTGTGCCGGGCATCCATTTGCTCCCGCTGGTTAGACCGTGGGAGCGCGCGATGGTTTCCGATTAGGAACCAGGCGTTTTTTCCAGTTGCTGCCTGGCCCAAACGCGGTTGGGATTTATTTCGAGCGATTTCGAAAAAGCTTTTTGAGCTTCAGCAGGCTGATTGGAACGGCGCAACGCCACACCCAGCCATAGCCACGCATCGGCATTCTTTGGATTGAGATCGATGGCCTTGTGGAAATCTTTAATCGCTAGCTCGATTCCCCCGCCGAAGGCTTGCGGCAGATAGTAGTTTCCCACGCCGTGGCTGAGGTATGCCATTGAGGACTTCGGATCCAGCTCAATAGCTTTGTCCACTGAATCCAGGGCGCATTTGCCGTACTTCAGCCCCGCCAGGGAACTGCTGGATACCATCTGCCCGCAAAGCGTACCGAGCACACGTTGATACTCGGCGGAATCGGGCTTTATGCTGACGGCTTTCGTGGCGGCGTCCATGCCGGCCTGGGCTGCATTCTTGGCGCCTGCCTTATCATGCAATTCAATAGAGACTTCAGCAGCATAGGATTCCGCTACTGCCAAGCTGAACTGGGCGGCTGCGTCGTTGGGCTGCTTGTCAGCCACCGCACGGGCCTCGCCAGCCAGTTTCTCCAACGCCGGACGATCCTGGTGATCCCTGGCCTTCAATAGCTCGGAGTCATCCGGAGCAGCGGTGGCCGCGACCAGAACCAAAGACAAAGCTAAGAGGGAGATCCTCATCCTTCGATTTTATGACGCACCAACAGCTAGAGCGTTGCAACTTTCCGATGCACCAGCAGAAAATACAGGGCTAACACGGTAAGAAGAACGCCATTCCAGGTGAGTACCGCCGGAGCAGAGAATTGTTTGACCAGAGCGCCCACCACCAGACTGCCCACCGGCATGCCGCCGCGAAAAGCGACGTTTTGCACACTGATTACCCGTCCGCGCATGTTGTCGGGCGCGATCAACTGTACCAGGGAGGTGATGCTGGTGAAGACGGCTAACAGCAAACCTCCTGCGACGAAAATGAGAAAACAGCTCAATACAAAGTTACGGGAGACTGCGAAGCCGCCGATGAAAACGCCCAGACCCAGCAGCATCAGCAGCACCAGCCGGCCCATATGTTTATGTTTACCGAGCGCCGCCACCATCAAGGCGCCGCAGATGGATCCTATCCCGGAGCACACCAGGAAAACCGTATACAGTTTCGGCCCTCCGTGAAAGACATCCTTGGCAAAAACCGGCAGGAACACAATCAGGGGGAATGCCAGCAGCGTCATCATGAACGCCAGCACAATCAGCGCTTCCATGGTGCCCTGGTTGCGGATGAAATGAAACCCCTCCTTCATGCTGGTCATTACGGATTCACGACTCTTGGTGGGCACGAAGTGGGGATGGATGATCAGAAGTGAAATAATCACCGCGACAAAGGAAACGCCGTTGAGTCCGAAGCACCATGACGCTCCCAGCAGGGCCAGTGCGACGCCGCCCACAGTTGGCCCCAGCACCCGCGCGACATTGAACTGGATGGAGTTCAGGGCAATGGCATTCGGGAGATCCTCCGTCTTTACCAGGGTAGGAATGAGCGCCGAGTATGCCGGACCACCGAAGGATTGCGCCGTTCCCACCACGAACGAAAGTGTCAGGATCTGCCAGATCTTCACCACACCGGTGGCAAACAGTATGGCCAGTGAGAACGCGCAGGCCATTTGAATAAACTGCGATCCCAGCAGCAGCTTTTGCCGCTCCGTGCGGTCGGCAAATACTCCGCCTACCAGCGAAAACAGGACAATCGGAATGCTGCCCAGGAACGAATCCAGGCCCAGCAGAAAGGGTGAGTTGGTGAGCTGCAAAACCAGCCAGGCCTGCGCAAAAGTCTGCATCAAGGTGCCGATGCTGGACGTGCAGGCACCAAACCACATGATGCGGAAGTCGCGGTAGGCGAAAGCCTTGAAGACCCGGCTGAACATCCGGTTAAGGAAGAGGCTGGACGCGATGAATCAGATGGACAATGTTGCCATCGCCGTCGCTGAAGAAGATCAGCCGGTTGCCTTGGACGTCGGTGGGTTGAGAGAGAAACTCAACGCCGCGTTTTCGCAACTCCTCCATCGCGGCATCGAAATTGTCCACGCTGATGGCCAGATGACGAATGCCTGGGTCTTTCATCTTCTGTGGCGCGCGCTCTCCCTCCGATGGAATGAACTCGATCAGAGTGCCGTTGCTGCCGCGCACGAAATAATTGCCGCCGTAAGTAAAGTTGATGCGGAAATCAAGCATCTGCACGTACCACTCCGCCAGGCGCTTGGGATCCGGTGTCGCGATGGCGGTGTGCTCCAGTCCTTGAAACATAAACCTGGATTGTATCAGAGTCCCATCGCCGCACCAGCTATTGAAACAGCTGCGGAGCGAACTGGTTCAGATACTCGCGCCAGTTGGTCCAGGTGTGAGCACCGGCGCTTTCGTGAAACTCCGGCTGGAAACCGTGCTTCTTAAATAGCTCTACAGTCGCCTTACTGGTACTGAGCAAGCCATCTTCCTTGCCCGTGGCGAACCAGAAAAGCTTCAGGCCTTTCTTGGCCGCGGAGTTATCCAGATCGGCCAGGTGCTGTTGTTCCCACGACGGCCCGGCAGGTGGGTCGCCCGTGGGCGCTCCCACGATACCGAAAATGCCCGAACTGTAAACACCAACATAGGCGAACTCATTGGCGTGTGGAATCGCAATATTGAGCGTGTGGGCGCCGCCCATGGAAAGTCCCGCGATGGCGCGGTGCTGCCGGTCTCGCTCCACGCGATAGTGCGTCTCGGCGTAGGGCATGATGTCGCTGACGAAATCCTTCACGAAGTCGTCATTGAAATCGAGCGTGCGGGGCGCGCCGGAGGGCGGACGAGAAAAATCGAACGGCCCCGTGTGGCCGGCCGGCATCACGATCACCATCGGCTTGGCTTTCTTGTCCGCGATCAGGTTGTCGATAATGAAGCCCGCGCGGCCCACCGATGTCCACGAATCGTCGGAATCGCCGGCCCCGTGCAGTAGATAAAAGATCGGGTATTTCTGGGAACCGGTATCGTAGCCGGGTGGAGTGTAAATGTGCATCCGCCGGAACCGATTCAGGCTCTTCGAAAAGTACGTCACGCTGGCAACGGCGCCATGCGGCACGTCCTTCGTTTCCATGAAGTCGGCGCCGGGAACGTACACCATGCTCCACGCGTTGCCGTTTGATTCGCTGACCGAAGGATTGCGCGGGTCCATCACCGAGACGCCGTCGACATTGAAATTGTAGCGGTAGGCGCCCGGATCAATGGGTCCAATCGTAATTTCCCAAACGCCGCTGTCGGCCTTGGTCATGTCTCCCTGCCGTGTGACGCCAAAGATGTCGGTGCTGAACAAGCGGACTTGCTGCGCCTTGGGCGCGAGAATATGAAACGCAATGTGCCGGTCCGCAGCCACTTCGGGGGACGCGACAGCGGGAGCTTGCGCAAGGACATGAGACGCCATGAACAGGGTGGCGAACCCGATTGCCTGGTATTGCATGCAGCATAGAGTATACAATGACTCGTTAATGAGACAAATCACGTCTTTTTGCGCGCTTCTGGCGGTGGCCGCTCCGTTTGCGCTGGGCGCTCCCCACTGCGCCGACATGCTGAAGTTCCAAGCGGACGGCATGAAGCTCGCCATCACGAAAGCCGACGCGACGCCGGCTGGCACGCAGAGGACTCCAAATCCCCCAGGTGCGCCGCCCATTGCGCTGCCCGCGCACTGCCGTGTCGAAGGCGTGATCGATCAGCGTACGGGGGCTGAGGGAAAGCAATACGGCATCGGTTTCGCCATCGCGCTGCCCGATCAATGGAACGGTAGATTTTTGTTCCAAGGCGGAGGCGGGCTGAATGGGAACGTGGCGCCGCCTTTGGGATTGCAAGCCGCTGGAAATCAACCAGCCCTTGCGCGAGGGTTTGCCGTGGTAAGTACCGACACCGGCCACCAGGGCAGCGTATTCGACGGCAGCTTTTTCCGCGATCAGCAGGCCACCCTGGATTTCTATTACGTGGCCATTGGACGAGTGGCGCGTTTAGCGAAGGAGATGATCGCCTCGTATTATGGGCGCGCGGCCGACCGTTCCTATTTCGACGGCTGTTCGACGGGCGGCCGCGAAGCTATGATCATGTCGCAGCGCTATCCCGACTATTTCGACGGCATCATTTCCGGCGACCCTGCGATCCGCACCGGACACTCCAACCTCGCGCTCGGATTTATGACGGCCATGTTCGATCAGGCAGCACCCAAAGACGACAGCGGCAAGCCCGACCCGAAGAAGACGTTTTCCCCATCCGATCGCAAACTCATCGTAGGTTCCCTGCTCCAGGCCTGCGACGCAAAAGACGGAGTCACGGACGGAATGATCTTCAATCAACGCGCCTGCAACTTCGATCCCGCTGCGCTGGTGTGTTCGGGCGCCAAGACCGACAGTTGCTTAAGCAAGCCACAGGTGGACACTTTGAAAATGGCGTTCGCCGGTCCGAAATGGTCGTACGGAGATCAGATTTATCCGGGATTTCCCTTCGACGCGGGCATCAACGACACGGGGTTTATTCCAGGCCTGTTGAGCGGACCGGTGATTCCGGTGGCCACGGGCGCCGATTTCACGCACTTCGATGTGGATCGCGAAGCCGCGCGAGTGGAAGCGGACAAGACCGCCCAGCTCGGCGATAGCTTGTGGACCAATCTGACAACCTTCTCGGGACACGGAGGAAAGCTGCTTTTCTATCACGGTCTGAGTGACCCGTGGTTCTCTCCCCTCGAGACGCTGCGCTATTACGAGAAGATGGCTAAGGACACCAGCGGCGGTTCGGCGGATTCGTGGAGCCGGATTTATTTCGTGCCTGGGATGGGGCATTGCCAGGGCGGGAGCGCAGCGCTGGATCAGTTCGACATGTTGACCACCGTGGTGGATTGGGTAGAAAAGGGCGTAGCTCCAGACCGCGTAGTTGCTACCGGCCGCGCGTTCCCTGGCCGCAGCCGTCCGCTGTGTCCCTATCCGCAGCATGCCCAATATAAAGGGCAAGGCGATCCGAACGACGCCGGCAACTTTGTCTGTCAGGAGTAGCACGCTACTCTAGAACAAATGACGTTTTTGAAAGATAGCCTGATCGAGCTGATCACCCAAACTTCCACCAACCTGCCGCCGGATGTGCGCGCCGCGATGGGCGTGGCTCTGGAAGCCGAAATATCCGGTACGCAGGCGTCGCAGGCGCTGGGGATTATTGCCACCAACATCGACATGGCGCAGGAAGATTCCGGTCCTATCTGCCAGGACACCGGCATGCCGACGTTCGTGGTGCACACACCGGTGGGTGTGAACCAGCTTCACGTGAAGCGCGCTATTCGCGAAGCTGTGGTGGAGGCCACCAGGCGCGGCAAATTGCGCCCGAACTCGGTGGATTCGCTTACCGGCAAAAACAGCGGTGACAATCTGGGCGAAGAGACGCCGGTGATCCACTTCGAACAATGGGAGCAGGACGAGATTGAGGTGAAGCTCATCTTGAAGGGCGGCGGCTGCGAGAACAAGAACATCCAGTATTCACTGCCGTCCGAGTTGGAGCACCTGGGCCGGGCAGATCGAAATTTGGAGGGCGTGCGCAAATGCATCCTACACGCGGTCTGGCAAGCGCAGGGACAGGGTTGCGCGCCGGGCGCGGTGGGCGTGTGCATCGGCAGCGATCGCGCGCATGGTTACGATTTGGCGAAAGGGCAGCTCTTTCGAACGCTGGATGACGTGAACACGGTTCCCGAGTTGGCGAAACTTGAGGCGGAGATTATGGAAGAGGCCAATCGCATCGGAGTGGGCGCGATGGGCTTTGGCGGCAAGGTGTCGCTGATCGGTTGCAAGATCTGTGCGGCGAATCGTTTGCCGGCCAGTTTTTTCGTTTCCGTGGCGTACGACTGTTGGGCGTTCCGGCGGCTGGGCGTGCGCCTGGATGCATCCAACGGGGCGATCAACGGCTGGCTGTATCGAGATCCCGATCGCGCGGTTCAACGCATGGCGCAATCGGAAGGTTTCCCTCTGACCGGGCGGGAAGTGGTGCTGACTGCTCCGCTATCCGACGAACAGGTGCGCAGTCTGCGAGTGGGCGACGTGGTGCTGATTACCGGCGAGGTTTTCACCGGACGCGACGCGGTGCACGCTCACCTGATGAAGAACGCGCCGCCTGTCGACATGCGCGGCTCCATTCTTTATCACTGCGGCCCGGTGATGCTGAAGCAAGGTGAGAACTGGGTGGTGAAGGCCGCGGGGCCCACTACCAGCAGCCGTGAAGAGCCGTATCAAGCCACCATCATTGAGAAGTACGGCGTGCGGGCGGTGATCGGCAAGGGCGGCATGGGGAAGAAGACGCTGGCGGCGCTCGAAAAATCCGGCGCGGTTTATCTGAATGCGATTGGCGGCGCAGCGCAGTTTTATGCTCGTGCCGTAGACAAGGTGCTGGGCGTGCATCTGATGGACTTCGGGATTCCCGAAGCAATGTGGCACTTACGCGTGAATAACTTCGCGGCCATTGTCACAATGGATGCACACGGCAACAGCCTGCACGCGAACGTGGAGCGCGAAACCGGCTCCAAGCTCGCTGAACTGCAACAGGCGTGACCTGTCTGCTAGAATAAATTTTGTCTCGGGCCAGGTAGCTCAGCTGGTAGAGCGCAGCCCTGAAAAGGCTGGCGTCGGCGGTTCGATTCCGTCCCTGGCCACCACATTCTAAACCACTTAATCCCCTTCCGTGCGTCCGTGCACGAGTCATCAAAATAGTTAGGAAGAGTACACGCCGCGCCTCGGGGGCCGATCGCACGGCCCACGAAAGCGCACTGCGCACCAATCTCCTCTCGTTGCCGACGACGCAGATGCATCATGTGGCAAGCGATCCCAACAAGGGATCTGCCAGGCTTGGATGCGCGAAAGGCTACCGATTGTTGGTGATCTGTTTCATTGGAGATCCGGGGTTTGCAGCAAAGGATTGTGCCAAGCCCGCAGCCGGACGTGCGTTCTGGATTTGATTCGCCATCCGTTGGGCGTTTTCGCGTAAACGTCTTCATACCCGCCGTCGCGCTGAAGCGAGCCGGGCCCGGTCATACCCAGCATTAATAAATAGACGCGGCCGGTGGCGCCATCGGGCGTAGGCGTGATCACGTGATTCACCATCACGTGGCTCCATCCGTTCCACGCCACCGGCCCGTCGCCAGGAGTTGAGGTGGGCCCTTTCACCGGGCGTTTGCAGCCCAACGATCCTCCACCCACCACTTCGGCCAGCTGCTGGCGGCCCTTGGCCAGCACTACTCCGCCCTTTGCAAAACCGTCTGGCGTGATCTTGTCGATAAAGACGCCGTCCGGCGTGTACAAGTCCGCGTAGTCAAACCCGTTATTCGAACAGGTATCGATGGCCTGGCCATATCGATTCACCAGCTGCCCGATCTCTGCGTAGTCCAGTGCCGTGAAGACCGGCGTCTTCACCGCTGCGCTTGCGCTTTTCTGCTGCGCCGCCATCCATACGGCAACAAATACGGCGAGGCTAAGAGCCGCCACCGCCACTTTCCATCGGAACATAGGGCCTCCCTTGTGTGCGTCACTGCATGTGACCGCAGGGCACATTCTATCCAACCGCGCTCTCCGCTTGCGCCCAAGAGGGAAATCTTGGATAGAATCGATTTTGCCACCCCAAAACATGGAGGCTTCCTATATGAAACTATCGAGGTCCAAGTGCATGCCGTTGTTGGCCGCGGCGGCTGTCAGCGCGATGCTCGCGACCCAGCCCGTCCGAGCGGAACTGCTGGAGAAGAGCAAGAAGGTGGCTGGCACCACGGTACGATATAAAGTCGTCCTTCCCAATGGGTATGATCCCGGGAAGGCATATCCGGCAATCCTGGCCTTCGGCGGAGGACCGCAAACGATGAACACCGTGGACAGCGTTCTCAACCGCAACTTCCGCGCGGAGGCTGAGAAACGCGGATATATCGTCATTGCGCCGGCCGCTCCGGACGATCAATTGTTCTTCGAGGAAGGCGCTCGCATTTTCCCCGAGTTTCTAAAGTTGATGCTGGCGGATTACAAGATACAGGACAACAAGTTCCACATCGCCGGACCATCCAATGGTGGAATCGCCGCGTTCCACGTCGCGGCCGCGAATCCTCAGTATTTTTTGTCCGTTACCGCCTTCCCTGGATATATGTGGGAGCCCAGCGCGGCGAAGCTGCAAGCAATTTCGAAAATGTGCGTCTTCATGTACGTCGGCGAGAATGACGAATACATGTGGCATCCGGAGATGAAGAAGGAGGCCGAAGTGCTGAGCGCCGGCGGGACGGTGGCCCGCTATACCGTCGAAAAGGGCCAGCCGCACCGCATGGAAACGCTGGCAGGCGCCAATGCCGGGCGCCTGTTCGACGGATTTGAGGAAACCAAAAAGGGTTGCAGCAAGTAAGATCCAGGGTGCCGCAACCAGGTATCCTACGCGATGGCCCACAGCAAACAACTGGTTGCAATGAGTAGCAGCACAACCCTCCAACGATGCAGCGCATCCCAGCGCTTGTGTTCCGCGGAGGTCGAAGATGCGGCGGGCGCATTGGCCTGTGCGATGCGATTGTTGATCGGTACCAGCATGGTGACCGAGTAGACGATTCCCGCCACCCACAGCAGAATCGCGGCTCCGAACCACCAGCGCGATGGCGCATCGTAGTGGAAATATCCCTCGGCTGCGATCAAAAGCAGCCCCAAGGCATACCAGAATGGCATGACGCGGCCCATAACCCGGGCCAGCACGGGCATGGTTTTCAGCCAGGTTGTCTGGTCCAGCGTGCCCAGCGCCGGATTGAGGATAGCGGAGACTGTAAACTCGGTCCCGAGCATTGAAACCGTCAATAGGATAGTCAGTACGTCTAGAAAATGCATTGCGTTTTACCTCTGGCTCCACTATGCTGTATGTACTGACGGAAAGCAATGTACTGACTTTTTTGTCAGTACGAGGGACCCAATGGCCGTATCGAAAAAAGAAACTTCACCCTGCCCCATCGACGCACTGTTATCCGTCATCGACGGGCGCTGGAAAGGCACCATTCTGTGGCGTTTACAGGATGGGCCGAAACGGACCAGCGAACTGCGCAGAAGCATACCGGAGATGACGGAACGAATGCTGATCCGGCACCTGCAGGAATTGGTGAAGGACGGCATCATCTGCCGGCATGATCAAAAATCCATTCCGCCCTGCGTGCATTACTCCATCTCGAAGTACGGCGAGACGATGATTCCGTTGCTGGAGCAGATGTGCGTCTGGGGACGTGTTCACCTGGCGCGCCTGGAAGCGGCATCGAAAGTCAGGTTCAGCAAAGTCAGGTTCAGCAAAGTCAGGCTCAACCAGGAAAGGCAAGTATAAGCGCTTTCTATGAACCCTGAAGTCGAGCTACTCTTTCACGAGGTTGCGGACCTCTCAACCAATCAGCGCGAGGAGTATTTCCGGGAGCGCTGCGTGCGGGATGAGCTGCGGACTGAAGTGGAGGCGCTGCTGCATTTCGATTCCGCGGCCGAAGATTCCCTGGCGAGTCACGTGGCTGCGTCCGCCGAACACCTCTTGGAATCGAGCGACGGAATTGCCGGGGCCCGCTGTGGACCTTATCAACTTGTTCGTGTCCTGGGGCGAGGCGGTATGGGCACGGTGTATCTGGCGCGCCGCGCCGACGGAGAGGTGGAACAGTACGTAGCCGTAAAAATGATTAGATATGCAGGCGGCGAATCGGGATTTCGCGTGCGCTTCCAGCGTGAGCGCCAGATTCTGGCGACCCTCAGCCACCCCGCCATCGCACACCTGCTGGATGCAGGGAGCGCCAGCAACGGCCAGCCCTACCTGGCCATGGAGTATGTGGACGGCGTTCCCATCGACGCCTATGCGGCTAAACTTGACACGGAAGGCAAGCTCAGGTTGTTCTGCCAGGTTTGCGATGCGGTGTCGCATGCGCATCGAAACCTGGTGGTTCACAGGGATCTCAAGCCATCCAACATTCTGGTGGATGGCGAAGGCCGGCCCAAGCTGCTGGATTTCGGGATCGCAAAGCTCCTCGACTCCGATGTCAATCCGGACAAAGAACGGACGGCGACGCTGTTCCAGCCGCTGACGCCTCAATATGCCAGCCCGGAACAGGTGCGCGGCGAGACAATTGCAACCACCACGGATGTTTATTCCTTGGGAGCGGTGCTCTACAAACTGCTCACCAACCGCCTGCCTTATGAATTTCCGGCCCTCACGCCGGGCGTGGTGCAGCATACCATCTGCGAGGTGGAACCGGCTCCGCCGCGCGTATCGAAAGATCTGGACAATATCATTCTGATGGCTCTTCGCAAAGAGCCGGCGCGCCGCTACCCATCGGTGCAGCACTTGAGCGACGACATCCAGCGGGCGCTATCGAATCGGCCGGTGTCGGCGCGGCCCGACACGCTGGGATATCGCGCGGCCAAGTTCATCCGCCGAAACCGCATCGGGCTGGCCGCCGCGGCACTCGTCATAGCGGCGTTGGTGATAGGATCCGCCATCGCGATTCAACAAGCGCGGCTTGCGCAGAAGCGTTTTCAAGACGTGCGAAAACTGGCCCACACCTTCGTGTTCGACCTGCACGATGAAGTTGCCAAACTGGAAGGTTCCACCAAGGCACGCGAAATGATGGTCCAGACCGGCCTGGATTATTTGGATAACCTGGCCAAGAATTCGAGCGGCGATCTGGAACTGCAAAAAGAAATTGCCAGCGCTTATATGAAAATCGGCGACGCGCAAGGCTATCCGACCAAGCCCAATCTGGGGCGGACCGCGGATGCGGTAGCCAGCTATCGCAAGGCCGGCGAGATTTATCAACGCATGTCCGCCAGCGATAGCATTTACCTGCTCGATCTGGCGGAGTACTTTCGCCGGTTCGCCGGACTGGTTCGATTTTCCAGCGGCCCGAGGGAGGCCCGCGATCTTTCCCAGGCAGCCATCGACACCTTCGATCGCGTGCGTGCTGTACGGTCCTTTGATGCGGAAACCGAGATGAGCTACGCGAAAGCCTGGTGCACACTGGGCGACATGGATGAAGATCTCGGCCGGTTCAACCAGTCGTTCAAGGAGTTTTCCCGCTGCGGAGATCTGATGCGGGTCCAGGTGAAGGCCAACCAATCGAGTGGGGACCTGTCGCTGCTGGCGTTGGCCGAGGAACGCATCGGAACCGCGGCACAAGAAGTAGGAAAGCTCAGTGTTGCGCTGCAAGCGTTCCACGAAGACGAATCACTCCTGGACCGCCTGGCGGCCATTGAACCGCGGAATCCCCAGGTGCACCGGGGTCAGGCTCTATTGCACCAATTCCGCACTTCGCTGTACTACGACGAACGGTATCCGAACTTCGGTGATCGAGCAGGTTCGCTGGCCAGTGCACGGCTTTATCTGTCGACAGCTCAAGCCATGGTTCGCAACGATCCCAACAATAACTCTGCGCGATTCAGCCAAGCCATCGCAACCTATAAAGTGGCCGATCTGCTTGCCGACATAGACGTCAATTCGGCAGTGGCACTGGGCCGCCAATCGGTACATATGTTCGATGAACTGAAAGCTTCCGATCCTTCCTACCTGGTGGTTTCGCGGCGCGCGATTGCCTTGGAGCGCCTGGCGGGCGTGGAATTGAAGGCCGGCCGCTTGGATGAAGCCTGGCGCGCGGCCCAGTTGTCTTTGGACGCCCAGCGATCCATCCCGCCCAAAGGCGCGGAAAACTGGGAAGATCGCGTGCAGTTGGTGCAGACACTGATTCTTGCGGGCAAGATTAGCGCCAAATCCCACGAATTGGAACGCGCAGAGAGACTTCTGCGCGAGGCGCGCGACAGAGCCGAGCCGATTGCGCGCAGCCAGGAGCTCACCCAAGTCATTCCCCTGGCCAACGCCGAAGAGGCCTTGGGCGCCTTCTACACCAGCCGCCACCAGATCCCTGAGGCGCGGGCCTGCTATCAGAGCGCTCTGGAGCTATGGCAGCGCTATCCTGAAGCGAACGAATATGTAGACGGACGACGCACTGCCGCTCGGAAGCTTCTGGCGTCGTTTCCGTAGCCGCGACAACTGGGCGCGCAACAGGTGCGTTAGTCCGTTGACGCCGCCATCTCCTTGCGAAGCCACGCCGTCGCCAAGCGCAGCTCGCGACGGACTATGTGCACCGATATCGATAGATGCCCGGCACACTCCTGCGCCGTCATACCGCCGAAATAGCGCATCTCGACCAGTGTGACCTTTAACGGGTCGGCCAGCGCCAGCTGATTCAAAGCGTCGTCCATCGCGAGCAAAGCACGATGTGGTTGAGCGCCGAAATCGGGAATATCGGCCAACGCCACCTCCGCAGCGGCGCTCCGTTTTTCCGCCGTCCTGGCGCGCGCCGCATCCACCAGAACCTGCCGCATCAAACGCGAAGCGATACCGAAGAAATGGGCACGATTTTCGTAGGACGGCTGCCGCGAACCGGCCAGCCGCAGGAAGGCCTCGTGCACTAATTCCGTGGTCTGCAAAGGTTGTGCCGGCCCCTCCCGGTGCAGGTGAGCGGACGCCAGTTTTTTCAACTCGTTATACACCAGTGGAATGACGGCATTGAGGGCTTCCGGCTCGCCCGCCTGGATACGCTGTAATAGTTGGGTTAACTCCAAGTTACTAGTACTGCCGCGACTGTCTCAGCTTGAACTTTTTCTCTGGCTCTGCACCAATTTTTCAATCGGATTACGCAGGTAGAAATAGGTACCCTCGGAGAAAGAATGCAATGCGGAAGCCCGGACGAAGCGGGGTTTCCGCAGAGGCCATCAATTTGGCGGGCCCGTCGGTTGAATAACAACCGTCTAGTTTATCTCGATTCGGGGGTGAGAATTTATCGGAGGAAAACATGAATAAAAGATCCACGCAAGGTTACGTATGCATGGCCGCTCTCCTAACGGCCAGCAGCGCGAGCCCACAATCGCTACCCAACCTGTTTCCGCTTCCCAACGGCAGCGGGCTGCTCCAAACCTACAATACGAATAACGCACCCATCAGCTTAAAGGGAGCCTTTTTTCAATCGTTAGGCACCAACGGGAGGTCGTGCTCGTCTTGCCACTTGCCCACGGAAGGCTGGAGCGTGTCGGCGGCTGAGATTCAATTGCGCTTCCTTCTGACGCAAGGTTTGGATCCGATCTTCCGCACCAACGACGGCTCGAACTGCGATCAGAATATCAATACGTCCACCCTGGAGGGGCGGCGCAAAGCTTACAGCCTCTTACTCAGCAGGGGTCTGATTCGGATCCCACTGGCCATGCCCGCGGGGGCCGAGTTCAGCGTGGCGAGCGTGCAGAATCCTTACGGATGCAGCGATACTTCCACACTATCGATGTACCGCCGTCCCCTGCCCGCCACTAATCTGACATTTCTTAGCGCCCTGATGTGGGATGGGCGGGAATCTACGCCCCCTACGACGCAGAAGATCACCTACCCCGACACCGGGCAATTGCTGGCCGACCTTGCGCAGCAAGCCATCGATGCCACAACCATTCACGCCCAGGGTGCAGCTCCGACGGCCGCGCAAGTCCAGGACATTGTGAATTTCGAGACATCCTTGCGGACGGCGCAAGCCTACGACTACCAGGCGGGCTTGCTGTACGCGAACGGAGCAACCGCTGGTCCGGTAGCGCTTGCATCGCAGCAATTCTTCGTGGGAATCAACGATTCTTTTCCTGCCAGCTTCGGCAACAATCCAACAGGCGCGGCCTTCAATCCCAACATTTTTAATTTGTTTAGCGCCTGGGTGAATTCGCATTCCAGCCAGCGGGCCAGCATCGCCCGGGGCGAAACGCTATTCAATTCCAAGGCGATCACCATTTCGGGCGTAGCGGGCATCAACGATGTCGTTGGTCTGCCAGCTTCGTTTTCCGGCACATGCGGCACTTGCCACGATACCCCAAACGTGGGCAATCATTCGGTGTCTGTACCCTTGAATATCGGCGTGGCTGACCTGACCAGTCCCTTGGACGTTAGCTATCTGCCGGTGTTCACGCTGGTGAATAACACTACCGGAGAAACGGTGCAGACCACCGA
This sequence comes from Bryobacteraceae bacterium, assembly GCA_035486095.1. Lineage (GTDB taxonomy): Bacteria > Acidobacteriota > Terriglobia > Bryobacterales > Bryobacteraceae > Palsa-89. The sequence goes on along the minus strand of DATHNM010000146.1, from coordinate 4,577 downwards.
CCCGGGGCGGGCCTTGATCAGTGGAAAATGGGCCGACATAGGCAAACTGAAGGGTCCAACTCTGCGTGGACTTGCCAGCCGCGCGCCTTACTTTCACAACGGTTCCGCCATGAGCCTGAGCGACGTCCTGGTATTCTACGACAAGCGGTTCAACATCGGATTTACAGCTCAGGAAAAGGCGGATCTGGTCGCATTCCTGAACACGCTTTAGAAGGAGATCTATATGGGGACACAACCACAAGTTGCAATACGGCCAATTGATCAGGATAAATTGAATGCGTTGCTTGGCCAGGCGGTGCAGGATATGGGCGCGTCGTTGCACGCCGCTCTGATTTTGATTGGGGACAAGCTGGGCCTGTATCGCGCCATGGCGGACGGAACGCCATTGACGCCCGGCGAGCTGGCTGCGCGCACCGGCACCGCCGAGCGATATGTTCGCGAGTGGCTGAATGCGAACGCGGCCGGGAATTACGTCCAGTATCACGCCGAAACCGGCAAGTACTCGCTCTCGCCGGAACAAGCCTTCGCCCTGGCGCTGGACAACACGCCCATTCACCTGCCCGGCTTTTACCATATGATCGCGTCCTGCATTAAGGACGAAGAGAAGCTGACGGAGATCTTCCGTACGGGCAAAGGTTTTGGATGGCACGAACACGAGAAGGGACTCTTTGAAGGCTGCGAGAGATTTTTCCGCCCCGGCTATCTCGCCAATTTGACCACCAGTTGGATTCCCGCTCTGGAGGGCGTTGAAGCGAAGCTGCGCTCCGGCGCCAAGGTAGCCGACATCGGCTGCGGGCACGGAGCGTCCACTATTCTGATGGCGCAAGCCTATCCGCAGTCGCGGTTCCATGGCTTCGACTATCACACTGCATCCATCGAAGAGGCAACAAAGAGGGCCCAGAGCGCGGGGGTGGCGGACCGGGTGACTTTTGAAGTTGCCGCGGCGAAATCCTTTCCCGGGACAGGCTACGACCTGGTGGCGTTTTTCGATTGCCTCCACGACATGGGCGATCCGGCGGGAGCCGCAGTCCACGTTCGCGCGTCTCTGGCGCCGGATGGCACGTGGATGGTGGTGGAACCGTTCGCCGGCGACAATGTTGCCGCGAACTTGAATCCGGTGGGACGCATTTACTATTCGGCATCCACGCTGTTTTGCGTGCCGGCGTCGCTTTCGCAAGAAGTGGGATTGGGCCTGGGTGCTCAGGCTGGCGAGAGCCGGCTGCGCGAGGTGATCACCGCCGGCGGATTTACGCGGTTTCGCCGGGCTTCGGAAACACCCTTCAATATGGTGTTTGAAGCACGCCCGTAGCCCTCTCGCGGGTTAGCCAGCGTTCCTGAGAGTGACCGTGAGCAGAATGCCCGATGGCTCCAGATTCTCCACGGTAATGGAACCACCGAAGAGCGCGAGAATACGCTGTGAAACCGGAGGTCCCAAGCCCAGGTCCCCTCCCGGAGTGATGGCGTCGCCGATCGAAAACACCTGGAAGAAATTCCCGATTGCGGATTCGGGAATCCGGCCGCAGCTGTGAATCAACAGCTGCACGCCGCCTGCACCCGTCTGGCACTTCAGCCGGACGGTTTGCCCGGTTTTTGAGAATTTCACGGCGGTTTCAAGCAGCGCTTGAATCGCTTTCTGCAGCAGGTCCTGCTTAGCGAGGACGCAGCCCATCAGGCCCGGCTCCAATTCGATCTTGACTCCCCGCGATTGAGCAAATCCCGCCGTGCACTCGATTGCGGAACGCAGAGTGGAAAGCAGATCGGTGGCCCCGGAGGAGAACGTGTCACTGGCGACTTCGATTTCGGTTAATAGCAGCGCGTCGTCCAGGATTGAGAGCATTCTTTGGCGTGACAGCTCGAACATTTCGCGAAGCTCCGCGCCATCTTCGGAACCGTCCATCTCGTCCAGCACTAATTCCCCGACGCCCAACAATCCGTTGAGCGGCGAACGCAGCTCGTGATGGATCAGTCTCAAGAAATCGCTCTTGGCGCGATCCAGCACCTTCAACCGCCCCTGGGTCTCGGCCAATTCGCGCGTCCGGGAATCCACCAGCTCTTCCAGATGGTTGGCGTGCAGTTGCAGTTCTTTCTGCAGGCGATGCATTTTCAGGTGGGTCTGCACCCGCGCTTGCACTTCGTCCACTTGAAATGGTTTGGTCACATAGTCCACGCCGCCGCACTGAAAGGCCTGCACCTTATCGTTGGCATCGGTGAGCGCACTCAGAAAAATCACCGGAATGCCAGCCAGCTTTTCATCGGCTTTCAGCAGCTCGCACACTTGAAAGCCGCTCATCTCGGGCATGTTGATGTCGAGCAGAATCAGATCCGGGGGATTTCTGGCGGCAGCTTCCAGCGCCAAGCGCCCGCGCGGGAACGAACGCACGATGTAGCCCTGCTGATTAAGCAGCTCCTCCAGAAGCTTCAGGTTGGCCGGCTGGTCATCCACTGCCATGATGTGGCTCTTGCCGCTGCTGTTGCCATTGACTTGAGCCATAACAGTTTTTAAACGCGCTGCAACTCGCCGGCATACGAGCCCTGCGGCGCCCGCACCTGAATCGGTTCCCGCACGCCGCGGGTCCTGGCGAAGTTTTGTACTCGCTCGATCAACGTTCCGGTGAGGGTGGTGCCCTTCGAAATAACCATCAGGCCGCCGTTTTCCGTGACTACGTCATCGTCCAAAATCATTCCCGGCACCAATTGTTGCGCCTGCAGGCGCTTCACTTCGAAGTGCACGCGCGACGGCGAGTAATCTTTCAGCGCGTCGAGTAGAGCGGTTGGATATTTGCCAGGCGCGGCCCGCAGTTGATCGCAGGCGGTTTGGAACGGAATGCCGCGCAAGGTCCGGCGATCCAACTCCTGGGCCGTTTTCAGCATCCGCGAACCCTGCTCCGCAACCACGCCTTTGCCCCAGTTGGAAGTTTCAAACTGCTGCAGACGGATCATCTCGGCCACGTTTTCCAGCCGCGGAATCTGCGACAGAAGCCGGAACGCAACATCGGGATGAGCGCGGTACATCTGCTGCTCTTCCGCAGACGCCTTTTCGCCAACGTAGGCGTGTTCAAAGGCGTCGGGTGGTAAAGTGATGCAACCGATCAAGCAGAGGATGGCAGCCAGCTCATACTGCCACGGATCGGCCAGGCGCATTTGCGTGCTCATGTGAACCATCATGCTGCGCAGTGCGCCGGTGCGCTGGGTTAAGGTGGGCGACGTCAGGTGAGCCAGGTCGGAAAGCGCCTTCACAGCGCCGTTGAGGGTTCTTTCCAGAAGCTCACGCTCCACCTGGCGGGCGCGATGCAGCTGAAGATGGGTCTCCACGCGCGCGCGTACTTCCTCCAACTGGAAGGGCTTGGTGATGTAGTCCACGCCCCCGGCTCGAAAAGCATTTACCTTATCCTTCGTCTCGTTCAGAGCGCTCAGGAACAGCACGGGAATGGGAGCCAGCTTTTCATCCGCCTTCAACCGCTCGCACACTTCAAAGCCGTTCATCTCCGGCATATTGATGTCGAGGAGGATCAGGTCTGGAAGATTGCGCGCCGCGGCATCCAGCGCCAGGCGGCCGCGCGGAAACGAGCGCACGGCGTGGCCTTGCTGCGTCAGCAGATCTTCCAGCAGTTTCAGATTGGCCGGCTGATCGTCCACCACCATGATGTTGCTCTTGGGCTGCGCGTTTTCGGTCTGGGCGCTTTGGGTCTGAGGTGGGGGTGCACCGGGTCCGTCCGCGGTGCTTTGGGCCAGCCGCCGAAGTTCATCGTTCATTGCGCAGCCTCCGGATGTTTGCTCACTTCTGTGAGCAATGTGATGAGCGCATCGTATTCGTATTTGTCCGCCAGATCTCTTAATGCCTTAGCGGAGCCTGAATCCTGATTCGCAACCGTCGCGATCAGTTCGTCCAAGCGATCTTTCTCCCCGTTCTGGACGGCTACGCGAAGTTGCTCGAGTAGTTCCGAAGCAAGCCCCGATAATCTTACGGGCTCGGGAACCCAGCGTTGGGCCCGGGCAGGCGTTTGGTCCGCTAAACGTCCATGGTTCGGTTGTTTGGAAGGCTCGTCGCGGCGCAGCGTATCTTCCAACAGGCTGATAATTTGTTTGACGTCCAGAGGCTTGGTAAGGTACTCGCGAGCCCCGGCGGCCTGAAGACGAATGGCCTGGCTGGGCGTGGCATCGGCGCTGAGAATTGTCACTGGAGTATTTTGAGTTCGCGAGTCCCGCCGCAGGACCCGCAAGACGTCCTCGCCGCCCATATCCGGCAAATGCAAATCCAGGAGAATCCAGTCTGGCGTGTGCATGTTCGCCAGTTCCAGGCCCAATTTACCCTGCATGGCTTCGATCAATCGGACGCCAGGATAGCGGGCCAGTATCTGCTGGATGAGGCGGATGTTCGAGAGATTGTCTTCAATGTAGAGTATGGTCCCTTGATAGGAAGCAGCCTGGCCCAAAGCGGAAAGTCCAGCCTGGAAATCGCTGTTCATTTTCGGCTCGTCGGCATGGTCCACCAGCGCGAGTTCGAAATAGAACCGGCTGCCGAAGCCTGGCGTGCTCTCCACACCGATGCTGCCGCCCATGGCTTCGATCATGCGCTT
>DATHNM010000145.1:0-2754 GCA_035486095.1 Bryobacteraceae bacterium | reverse complement strand
CCGGTAAAATCCTCGGTGGCCACTTCGAGCGAAGGAAGCGGCGTATCCTGGCCTATCTGGCGCGCCACCACTTGATCGATGGTGGTATTGGCGAGAACGTCCTCTGCCTCCGTACGCTTCGGCCACACGCCGGTGAGGAAGCCGGCGGCGCTTACCGCGTGGTCGCCGAACTGGCTGCCGGGATGCGGCCGCGTCAGATTGGTCACCACGATCAACGAATCGCGAAAAGGCTCCAGAGGTTTCAGAATCGGCGTGAACTCAAAGCCCGCGCCCACGGTCTTGGGCGTAAGCTCCTGCATGATGGCGCCGTTGGGAAAATAAACAGCGCCAAATCGCATGCGCGGCTTGGCTGCGGCTTTGGCCATCGGCACCAGCGAGGGGAACATGGCATCCAGCAACGGCAGCGTCACGGCGGCGCCCAGGCCGCGTAACATGGTCCGGCGTGGCAAGGATTTCTTGGTGAGGAACATGATCTACTTTCCTTCTCGATTTTGCGCCGATTGCAGCGGCGCGGAATCGCTATCGCGAGGCGTGGTACGCATCTGAAATGGCGTGCTGTGAACCACGCCCAGTATCAGGCTGGAAAAACGATAGTTATCGCGTGAAGCATCGCGCAGGATGGTGCGTACCGCCGGCATGTCGCGATAATCCAGGCCGCGGCCCAACGCATAAACCAGCAGTTTCTCGGTCACCGTGCCGGCGAAAAGCTCAGGCCGGCTCACCAGGGCGTTCCGCAAAGTTACTACTCCATTCACCTTGGTGCCATCGGATAGTTCGCCCGTGGCGTCGATCAGGCCGCCGGGCTCGTGCGTGCGCCAAGCGCCTACAGCATCGAAATTCTCCATGGCGAAGCCGATGGAATCCATGGCTTTGTGGCAGCTGGCGCAGACCGGATTGGCGCGATGCTCGGCCATCTGCTCGCGCATGGTGCGCGGCTTCTCGCCCTCCTGATTCCCCTTGAGCGCCGGCACGTCGGGCGGAGGCGGCGGCACCGGAGTGCCCAGAATATTCTCGAGTATCCATTTGCCGCGCACCACCGGCGAAGTTCGTTCAGCGTGCGAAGTGAGCGCGAGAATGCTGCCCTGCCCCAACAGTCCGCGCCGCGCGTCATCGGCGACAGCCACGCGCCGGAAGCGGCTGCCGTAGACGTCCGGAATGCCATAGTGCCGGGCCAGCCGCTCGTTTACGAAAGTGTAGTTCGCCGTCAGTAGATCCAACACGCCGCGGTCTTCCTGGACGACGCTCTCAAACAGCAGCTCCGTTTCGCGACGGAAGGACTGCCGGAGATTGTCGTCGAAGTCGGGGAAGAGATCGGAGTTGGGCTGCACGTTCCGAAGGTTGCGCAGTTGCAGCCACTGCCCGGCGAAGTTGTCCACCAGCGCCTGCGATTTTGGATCGGCCAGCATGCGGCGCACCTGCCGGTCAAACACCGCGGGGTTCTTCAGTTTGCCTTCACTCGCCAGACCAAGCAGCTCGTCATCGGGAATGCTGCTCCACAGAAAGAACGAAAGGCGCGAAGCCAATTCGGCGTCGCTCACGCGATAGCTGTCGCCGGCAGTTGAGCCCGCCGGATCGCGCTCGACCCGGAACAGGAATTTCGGGCTTGCCAGAATGCGATCGAGGGCAAATTCGATGCCGCTTTCAAACCCGCCGTCGCGCTTTCCAGATTGGTAGAACTGCACCAGCGTCTCCAAATCGGCATTGGCCAATGGCTGGCGATAAGCACGCCGCGCCAGTGTGGAGATGATTTGGCGCGCGCACGCATCTTCACTTATCTCGCGGCCTGGACGGCAAACAAAAATGCGGCGCCGGCTGGGCGTATCGCTGGCGCCCGCCGGATGGAACGGACCGGCAATGGTCAGCGACTGCAAGTGCGGCGAGCCCGACCAATCGAAATTGTCAACCGAACTGCGGATGTACGGCTGCAGACGCGCCGGATCGACGGCATCGGGATCGTCCAGGAAAGCCACCGTAACCTCATGCGGCCCGGCCTTCACGGGAACGCGAACACGCAAACGCGCATCCACCGCGTCGCCCGTATCGGTTGGCTTTTGAAATAGCGAGGCCAGGTCTTCCTTGCCGCCCATGGAAGCCAAATGGATACGCCGGCCATCCACGGAAAACTCAACCTGATGGGGCGACTCCAAGCCGCGCATGATATTTAGATTTGTGCGGTACAAGTTTGCCTGGAACGAATATTCGCCGTCCAGCGGAAAGTTGTAGCGGACCGCTGTGCCACCAAGCGTGCCGAGCGGCAGACCATTGACATGCTGATCCTGAGAAAGATCCTGTCGGATGCGCCAGGTTTCGCTGCCCGCCGGAATCTTGGGATCGCCCACCGCCAGAGCGCCAATCTTCAGCGCGGCGTGGAGATAATGTTCCTGAAGCGACGGCGATACGCCCAGGGCATCGGAGATATTGTCAAAGCCAAACGCCGAATCATCGGGCGGCAGCAGCGCGGGCGCGTCGATATCCAGGGCCAGCAAATCGCGGACCGCATTGGCATATTCGGACCGATTCAGACGGTGAAGGATGGGCCGTCCGGCGTAGGGCTCCGCCGGCTGATCGATTTGTACTTCCAGCCACGCAGTCAGGGTCTTGTAAGTAGCGGCATCGGGACGGGGTAGGCCCGCCGGCGGCATGGTACCCGCCCGCAATTTCCGAATAACCTTTTCCCATACCTCGGCCTGCGCCGGAACCTTGGTCAGATCCAGCGTATCCAGGGTGAGTCCGCCGGTCTTGAGGCGCTGGTTG
>DATHNM010000144.1:0-21288 GCA_035486095.1 Bryobacteraceae bacterium | reverse complement strand
CGATGAGATGCAGAAGCACGCCGGCAGCTTCGACTTCATCCTCGACGCGGTTTCCGCCGCTCACGACATCGACGCCTATATTCAACTCCTCCGCCGCAACGGCAACATTACCATGGTTGGCGCACCCGAGAAGCCGCTGGCTGTCCCGGTCTTCGGACTTATTTTTAAACGCCGCAGCCTCTCCGGATCGCCCATCGGCGGAATCCCCGAAACGCAGGAAATGCTGGATTTTTGTGGCGCGCACAATATCACCTCCGATGTCGAAGTGATCCCCATCCAGAAGATCAACGAAGCGTACCAGAGACTGCTCAAAGGCGATGTGAAGTACCGCTTCTCCATTGACATGGCCTCTCTAAAAGCTGAATAACCCCCATGGCGTTCACACTCTTGTGAACCCCATGGTTTTTGCCTGGGAGATATACTGCCCACAATGTCCGCATCCATAATGAAGGATTCCGTCACCTGGCTTTATCCACCCATCGAACCCTACAACACGGGTAAGCTTCAGGTCTCGCCGCTGCACACGATTTACTTCGAGGAAAGTGGGAATCCCGCAGGCAAGCCCGTGATTTTTCTGCACGGCGGCCCCGGCGGCGGCTCAGATCCCAAACAGCGCCGCTTCTTCCATCCCGAAAAGTATCGCATTGTGAATTTTGACCAGCGCGGTTGCGGCAAGAGCACTCCTTACGCCTCTTTGGAAGCGAACACCACTTGGGACCTGGTGGCCGACATCGAGAAAATCCGCCGGCACCTTGCTATTGATCGTTTGCAGGTCTTCGGCGGATCCTGGGGCTCCACTCTCGCACTCGCCTATTCCCAAACCCATCCCGAGCGCGTTACCGAGCTGGTGCTCCGCGGCATCTTCCTGCTCCGCAGGCAAGAAATTGAGTGGTTCTACCAACGTGGCGCTTCGGTCCTTTATCCCGACGCCTGGGAGCCGTATCTCAACCACATCCCAGAGACCGAGCGTGTGGATCTGCTTTCCGCCTACTACCGCCGCCTTACCAGTGACGACGCCGCCGTGCGGCTGGCGGCTGCCAAGATCTGGAGCGCTTGGGAAGGCGCCACATCAAAACTAATCCCCGATCCGGCGTTTGCCGGCCACTATGAGGAAGATGAATTTGCTCTGGCCTTCGCGCGGATTGAAGCCCATTACTTCTTCAACCGGGGTTTTCTCGAAACCGACGGCCAATTGTTGAGTAATGCCTCACGCATCCGCGGCATCCCCGGTGTCATCGTGCAAGGCCGTTACGACGTTGTCTGCCCCATGGAGAGTGCCTGGGCGCTTCACCGCGCATGGCCCGAAGCCGATCTGATCATCACTCCCGATAGTGGCCACAGCGCTCTTGATCCGCCCAACAGCCGCGCCTTGATCGCGGCCACCGACAAATTCGCTGGCTAGCGCCCCCGTGAATCAGCTCCTGGCGGCCCTCGCCGGCCTCAACGGTGCTCGCCACAAAATAGTTTCCGCCCGAACGCGTGTCTTGTATCATAGTCAGACACATGTTTACGCGACATCTGGCCCGGCTAGCCGTCCTCGCCGTCTGCTGCTTTCCTGCCCTGCGCCCATCGGCGGCCCAGTGGTTGCATGAGCCGTCGCGGGGACTGCCTCGCTTGCCGGACGGCAAGCCGGACCTCGCGGCGCCCGCCCCTCGCGCGCCCGACGGCCACCCCGATCTGGGCGGGTTGTGGCACAAGCTTCCCGGCAAATATTCCAACGACATCGCGACAGATTTAAAACCCGCCGACCTTCAGCCCTGGGCCAGTGATCTCTATCGCCACAACAAGGAAAACCTCGGCACCGACAGCCCCAGCATGCACTGCCTGCCCTGGGGCCCGCGCTTCAGCACCAGTTTCGACTCCAAGATTGTGCAGACCCCAAACGTTGTCCTGATTCTTCAGGACGATCTGTCGTACCGTCAGATATTCCTGGACGGCCGAAAGCTCCCCCAAGATCCGAATCCATCCTGGATGGGGTACTCCATCGGCCACTGGGACGGGGACGCCCTGGTTGTGGAAAGCACCGGCTTCAACGATCGCAGTTGGCTCGATGGAACCGGGCATCCGCACACCGAGGCCCTGCATCTTACGGAACGGTTTCGCCGCAGCAACGTGGGCCATATGGACGTCGAATTGACCATTGACGATCCGAAGGCGTACACCAAGCCCTGGACCGTAACCATTCCGATGGAGTTAATGCCGGACACCGAAATACTTGAATATGTTTGTGCCGAGAACGAGAAAGACGGGTCCCACATGGTGGGTAAGGCATCGGATCCCGCCACCCCGCCGAAACTCACTCCCGAGTTGCTGGATGCCTATGCAGGGCTTTATGAGCTACACGAAAGCAGCCAAGTCTTGCAAGCACGCATTACGCGAAGCGGAAGCGGCCTGTTTTTCGAAGCCCCAGGAGTTAATCGGCATCAGCTCACGCCCCTGGCTACGGATGCATTCGCGGAAGTCCCCGACGGGCGGTTGGAATTTGTTCGGGACGCGAGCGGCGCGGTGACCGGTTTCAGCATTCAAAACCCCAGCCGCAAGATCAGCGCGATCCGTCTGAATAACGGCAGGTAACGCGAATCTCTGTGTTATCGTAACAAGACACTGTCCTCTATGCATGACACATACAACACCCGGGCTCGTTCCATCCGTCTGCTGGCCGCCACCACTCTGCTGCTTCTTTCGTACCCGGCCTTCCCGCAAAGCGCCGGAACCGGGACGTTGACCGGCACCGTAACCGATTCCAGCGGCGCCGTGGTTCCCTCCGCCGCCGTGGTCGTCCATAATAGCGACACCGGCGCGGACCGGGAAGTGACCAGCACCGGCGCCGGCATCTACGTCGCCACGTTTCTGCAGCCGGGGCATTACGAAGTGAGCGTCAACAAGCCTGGCTTTGAAAAGGTGGTTCATAAGAACCTGGTCCTGCAGGTGGGCCAGACTCTCGCCATCGACATGCAATTGCCCCTGCAGACCGCCCAGGAAAGTGTCGTCGTGATAGCCACTCCCACCATCGTTGACACGGAAAAGACGGAAGTGTCGCAGGTAGTGAGCCAACACCTGGTAGAGAACCTACCCTTGGTGGGCCGCCGCTGGGACAACTTCGCACTGTTGACGCCCGCGGTAACAACGGATGGCAACTCGGTATCGTTTCGTGGAATTTCCAGTTTGTACAACAACAACTCCGTAGATGGCGCCAACAACAATCAAGCCTTTTTCTCCACCCCGCGCGGCGGCGCCACCGCGCCCTACGTTTACAGCCTGGATTCCATCCAGGAGTTCCAGGTAAGCGCGAGCAACTATGGCGCCGAGTTTGGCGAAGCGGCCGGTGGCATGGTGAACGCGGTCACGAAATCGGGCAGCAATGCCCTGCACGGCGACCTTTTTTACTACCTGCGCTATCCCTCGCTCAATGCCCTGGATCCCATCGCGAAAGCCAGCGGCATCTACACTCAACCCGTTCATCAACAGCAGCAGTTCGGCGGCAGCGTGGGCGGATCTCTCATCAAGGACAAGCTGTTCTACTTCTTTACCTACGACGGCTCGCGCAAGGTCTTTCCCATCAGCTTCACCAGCACCGCGAAGTTTCCGCTTCCCTGCCCGTCCGCCGTCAGCGCGACGCAATGCAGCGCGGCGAACACATACTTTCAATCGCTCACCGGATCTTATCCCCGCACTGCGGTTCAAGATCTCGCCTTTGGGAAACTCGACTACCAATTGAACCAATCGAATCGTCTGAGCGCCAGCTTCGACTTTGACGATTTTCACGCGCCCAACAGCTTCCTGCAAGCATCCCTGGTAAATAACTCGGTATCCGCCAACGGCCCTGCCGTCACCCATGCCCGCTTCTTCATCAGCAACTGGGATTCCATCATTCGTCCGAATATCGCCAACAATCTGCGTTTTCAATGGGGCGTCGACAACGAGAGCCTGGGCATTAACTCCGGCGGCCCCGGCGTCACAGTCGCCGGTGTGATGGCCTACGGGCCGCCCCCGCCGTTGCCGCGCACTTCGTTTCCCGATGAGCACCGCTGGCAGGTGGCCGACACGCTTTCCGTCGTAAACGGGCGCCACGCGTTCAAGTTCGGCGTGGATGTCAACTTCATTCACGAGGTCTTGATCAATCTGTTTCAAGGCGCGGGAGTGTACAGCTACACAGGTGCGCCCGCGGTGGCATTCGGCAACTGGGTGGCCGACGTCTACGGCGTCAATCTGAACGACGGCTTGACCGGCCGGCACTATACCAGTTTCACCCAGGCCACAGACCCGATTACGCACGTCGGAAAAGACGACTTCTGGGACAAAGACGCGGCCGCTTTCGCCGAGGACAGTTGGCGCATCCGGCCCAATTTAACGTTGAATCTCGGCGTGCGGTACGAGATTCAAAATGTTCCCTCCTCGTCCCACCCAAATACCGGGACGCCGCTGCTTACCGCCCTTACTTCCACCATCAATACGGATTCGAACAACTTCGCTCCCCGCATCGGCATCGCCTGGCAGCCTCTGAAAAACACCGTGCTGCGCGCCGGCTACGGAATCTTCTACGGCAAGACCACTAACAGCACTTACTATGCCCTTCGAGTGGAAAATGGAATTTACCAGCAGCAGTTTAATTGCCCTCCCAAGTCCGCATGCGCGCCGCTTTTTCCAAATGTGATCTTCACCCCGCCGGGTCCCACCCCGGCAGCGCCCTTTGCCGGTGCGCTCACGCCGCAAGTTATCAATACGAATCCCCCGTTGGGCGTGTTGGCCACGCATGGCGCCGCCGGCGATTTCGTCAATCCGTTGGTGCATGAAGGCGAGTTGACCCTGGAAAGGCAGTTGCCCGGCAGTATGAGCCTATCGGTAGGCTACGTGTTTAGCAGAGCTTTGCACCTTCCGGTATTTGTGGATGCCAACCTGGCGCCCGCCACCACCACCGAAAGCTATGCCGTTCTCAATTCCAGTGGCAGCCTCGCGCAAACCATCTCTGTTCCCTTCTACACGCAGCGCTTGAATCCGCAGACCGGCATCATTGCCACCGGATACAGCGTGGTGAACTCCTGGTACAACGGGCTGCTGGTAACTTTGCGGCGCCCCCTCAGCCACGGAATCGAGTTACTCGCCAACTATACCTTCAGCAAGTCCATCGACGATGGAGCAGTGCAAGGAAACACAGGAACATTTTCGGGCACCGATGTGATTTTAGATCCCGCGAATATCAAACAGGAAAACAGCCTCTCCGAGTTGGACCAGCGGCAGCGCTTTACCGGCAGCGTGGTGTGGGATCCATTTCGCAACCTCAAAAGCAACCCCGGACGTTGGCTCCTCAAAGGCTTCCTGTTCTCAACGGTGGTGACCGAGACATCCGGTCAGCCGGTACAAGCCAATATCAGCGGATTCCCATCCAATGGCGTCGACGGGGGAGTCACCGGTGGCGAGATCAATAACTCTGCCGCCCCGGCGGGTGGACGGGCGCCGCAAATCGGCCGCAACGTTTTCACCGGCCCCGGCCTCCACAATGTCGACTTCCGTGTGATGCGCGAGTTCTCAATTCGTGAGCGCATGAAACTGCAGTTCCTGGCAGAAGCATTTAACGTCTTCAATGAAACGAATCTCAACCTGAGCGGGAATACCGCGACCACGGCGTACAACTATGTCGCGGTGGGCGGCAAGGGCTGCGCCGGGAGTGCTTACGCGGCAACCAACGGCTGTTTGATTCCCAGCCCCACCTTCATGGCCCCCAGTTCGGGAACGTCGCCCAACACCCTGTACGGACCGCGCCAGTTGCAGTTCTCGGCCAAGATCGTGTTCTGACCCATCTCCTGATCGCGCGATCTCCGCGCGACATCGCCGATGAAACCGGAGAGCGTCCGGACCGTCTGTTACTATGACAATCGTGCGCGTAAAGGTGCTGTTTTTCGGCATGTTAAAGGACATCGTCGGCCGCTCGGAAGAGCATATTGATGTGGCCGACGGCGCGCGCCTGGAGTCCGTTTTCGCGCGCTACGCCCGCCAGTTTCCGCGCCTTATGGCACTCGAGTCCAGCATTGTGCTGGCTTGCAACCAGGAATTCTGCGATCGCTCAGCCGCCATCCGCGAAGGCGACGAGATAGCCTTCCTGCCGCCCGTCAGCGGCGGCGACGGCCGCTACACCCAACAGATTTACGATGCCGATACCGGCTGCTTCTTCGCCCTCACCCGCCAGACTATCGACACGCCGGCCATCGCACGGCAATTGCTGCGCGGCGAAGACGGCGCGGTGGTGGATTTTGAAGGCGTGGTGAGAAATAACACCCGGGGGCGCGCCACGAAATTCCTGGACTATGAGTGCTATGAACCCATGGCGGTGAAGATGATGGCCGAGATCGGGCGCCAGATCGCCGGCACCCATGCCATCGGACGCATAGCCCTGGTGCATCGCCTGGGCCGTCTCGAAATTGGCGAAGCCAGCGTGGCCATCGTGGTCACCGCGCCGCATCGCAAGCCCGCGTTCGACGCCGCGCTCGAAGGCATCAACCGCCTGAAGAGGATCGTTCCCATCTGGAAGAAGGAACACTTTGAAGACGGTGAGGTTTGGGTTGAAGGGGAATGGGACGAATCCGTCCTGAAAAAGTGATACGCCCAGCTGTTTGTTCTTTCCTGGCGGCACTGTATCTATGCACGCCCGCGCACACGCAAGGCCCCGCCCGGCAAGACGATACCACCATCAAAGTCAACGTCCGCCTGGTGCGCATGCTGGTCACGGTCAAAGACGCGGCCGGGCAGCTGATCGGCTCGCTCAACAAAAGCGACTTCACGGTTTTTGACAACGGCGTCAAACAGGACATCGCGGTCTTCGATCGGGAAACCGAACAGCCCTTGTCCGTCGCCATGATGGTCGATACCAGCGCATCCACCGGCATAGAACTGCATTACGAACTGGATTCGGTAAGCCGCTTTCTTAAAGTGTTATTGAGCGAAGGCAATCCGGATGACAACGTTGCGCTCTATAGCTTCAACAGCGATGTCACGCAGCACGGCGGATTCACGCGGCGCTTCGCGCGGGTGGATCAAATGCTGAAGCTGCTCAAATCCAACGGGGGCACCTCGCTCTACGATGCCATCTTCCTGGCATCGCACGAACTGGAATATCGCAATGGCCGGCATGTCATGGTGCTGGTCACCGACGGCGGGGACACCACCAGCACCATCGATTATCATCAGGCATTGGAAGCCGCGCAGTTGGCCGACACCATCCTCTATCCGGTCCTGGTGGTCCCCATAACCAATGACGCGGGCCGTAACGTCGGCGGCGAAAATGCGCTCACTTCTCTGGCTGCCGGCACCGGTGGCCGCGTCTTCACTCCCAACCTGGGCGCCCAGCTCGATCGCGCTTTCGACGACATCCTGCGCGAGCTGCGGACGCAATATCTGATCGGCTATTATCCCAAGGACATTCCGCCCAGCAAGGATCGTTTTCATACTTTAAAAGTCACGGTACAAGGCCGGAATTTGCGGGTCAGCACACGCAGCGGATATTATGGGGAGGCCAATGAGGGTAGACCGGGACTTAGGCAGTGACGCGGAGGAAGCCGTGAGCAAAGCAAAAACGAAGGCTCCGGAGCAGACCTTCGAGGAAGTAAAATACCTGCGTTACCTGATAGAGAAAGCCATCCCTGTGCGCATTCGTCTCAGCAGTAATGAAGAAGTATCGGGCGTGATCGAGTTCTACGACTCTAACTTCATTCGCGTCACCCGGGACGGCGCTCCCAACCTGTTTCTGTATAAACACGACATCAAATATTTGTACGAAGAGCCCGAAGCCTGACCGCGCAAACCGGCGTCATCGCACCACCTGCTCGCAACTTTTATGCCTTCTTACCTGGAAATTAGCGAGGAAATCGCCCGCGAGGCTGGAGCGCTGCTGCATGGCTTTTTCGAGCGCCACATCGGCTTCGAACTGAAAGGCGAGTTCGATCTGGTAACCGAAGCGGATCGCGCCTCGGAGAAACTGGTGATCGAACGGCTGCAAAAGCATTTTCCGACTCATTCCATCGTGGCCGAAGAGAGCGGCGGCCATGCGGGCCAATCGGCCGAGTATTGCTGGTACGTGGATCCGTTGGACGGCACCACAAATTTCGCGCATGGCTTCCCCATGTATAACGTGACTTTGGCGCTCGAAAGAGCCGGTGAAATTGTGGCCGGCGTGATCTTCGATCCGGAACGCAATGAGATGTTCACCTGCGAGCGCGGATCGGGTGCCCACTTGAACGGCCAGCCGATTCACGTCTCGCGCGTCCAGCACATCGACGATGCGCTGGTGGCCACCGGCTTTCCCAGCCGCAAGCGGCATGAAAACGTCAACGTGCATTTCTACTATCAGCTCGCCATGATCACCCATGGTGTGCGTCGCGCCGGTGCCGCGGCGCTGGACCTGGCGTATGTTGCCAGCGGCCGGCTGGATGCGTTTTGGGAGTTCGGCCTGAACCCGTGGGATATGGCCGCCGGCATTTTGTTGGTCGCCGAAGCCGGCGGAAAGTGCTCCGATATGCACGGCGCTCAGGCGCGCCTGCGTGGCCCGCATTTGCTGGCCGACAACGGAGCCGTGCATCAGGGCATGTTGGAAGTCTTCGCTGAAGTGTTTCGGCGCGAGTATCGCTATCCCATGGTTGTCATGAAATAGCTTGCGCCAGTCGGCGGATTCCTTCGCGGATGGACCGCACACCAATCGAAGAGAACCCCAGAACAAATTCCCCCGGCGGTGGTTCAGTCAGATAATAAGGTCCAGAGCCCGCCAGTTGTACTTTCGCTGCCGCCGCCTTTTCCGCGATCCGCTGGTCTTGGAACCGAACCAGAACGTGCATCCCCGCCGCGTCGCCGCAAATCTGCACTCCATCCCCAAAATGACGGTCCAGCGATTCCACCAGCGCGTCCCGCCGCTCGCCATAGGTTCGCCGCATCCGCCGGATGTGGCGCTCCAAATGTCCCTCCGCGATGAAATCCGCCAGCGCGGCTTGCTCCGGAACTGGCGTGTGCCGGTCTGCCAGCCATTTCGCGCGCCGCAGCCGGGCTACCAGGCTGGGCGGCGCGATCACATACCCAATCCGTAAAGACGGAAACATTACTTTCGAAAATGTTCCAATGTAAATCACCGCCACGCCGGTGGCCAGTCCCTGCAGTGACGGCAGTGGAGGCCCGCTGTAGCGATATTCGCTGTCGTAGTCGTCTTCAATCAGCACCGCGTTGTGCTGGCGCGACCATTCAATCAGCTCCAGCCGGCGCGTCAGCGACATCGCGACGCCCGTTGGGAATTGATGCGACGGCGTGACATAAACCACGCGCGCTTTCTTCCCCAAATCCCGAATCACGATTCCGTTCTCGTCGATCCGCGCCGGACGCAGCCGCGCCCCATAACCGGCGAAGATCCGATGCGCGCCGTGATATCCCGGATTCTCGATGCCCACTTCATCGCCGCGCTCGAGCAGCAGCCGCACGCAAAGATCGATCCCTTGCGCCGAACCATTTACGATAATTACCTGTTCGGGCGTACAGCGCACCGCTCGCGATCGCGCTACATAAGCTGCGATCTCGTTCCGCAACGCCCCGAACCCAGCCGATTGATCCGCGTAATCGAACAGCTCTGCCGTCGCCGATCGCAACCGCCGCATCACCAGCTTGCGCCAGAGGGCAATCGGGAAGAGTCCCAGATCCGGCCGCCACTGGGTGAAGTCGATGAATCCGGGAGGAACACGGGGGTACGAG
Organism: Bryobacteraceae bacterium; assembly: GCA_035486095.1. GTDB lineage: Bacteria > Acidobacteriota > Terriglobia > Bryobacterales > Bryobacteraceae > Palsa-89. The sequence continues at coordinate 11,568 of DATHNM010000144.1, read as the reverse complement.
AAATCCTCGATCAATCCCGCGCCGTAACGCGACAGCCGGATCGCGGGAGCTTCCTCTACTCTCAAAACATGCTTATGTTTGGGCCGCAATAATTCATCCGGCAGCTCACGGCAAACGAAGGTGCCGGAGCCTCGCAGGGATTCCAGATAGCCTTCCGCGATCAGTTGATCGTAGGCCAGAGTCACCGTGCTGCGCGACACCCCGAGCGCAGTGCAAAGCTCTCGCGTGGAAGGAACCCGCTCGGCTCGCCGGAAACGTCCCAAGAGAATCCCTTGCCGCCACTGATCGTAGATCTGGCGATGCAGCGGCGCTACAGACGCCCGGTTCAGCAGGATTGCGGCCCTCATTATCGTTCAATGGCCCTCGTAAGTGGACTGCTTCAGATTAGCAAAAGTGGATCTTTCGACCAACCAGATCCCAGGCTAAACTCGAACTGCAATGGACCAATACCCACCCACCGAACGCACGCAAGTAGTACGCCGATCCCAGCGCGGAGTCTACGATAAGCCGCAGGTGCACGCCATCCTGGACGAAGGTTTCGTGTGCCATGTCGGCTTCGTGATGAACGGCCGGCCCTTCGTCATTCCCACCGCTTATGCGCGCTCCGGCGAGCAGATCTACATTCATGGATCGCCCGCCAGCCGCCTCATGAAGGGCAAGGAAGTAGATGTGTGCCTCACCGTGACTCTATTGGACGGCTTGGTTCTGGCGCGCTCGTCTTTTCATACTTCCATCAACTATCGATCCGTCGTGGTGCTCGGTAAGGCGCGCCTGGTGACCGATCTGGAAGAAAAGCGCCAGGCGCTGCGCTGCTTCACCAATCACGTAATCTCCGGCCGCTGGGAGCAGACCAAGCAACCGATCGATTCAGAACTGAAAGCCACCAGCGTTCTGGCGCTCCCGCTCGAAGAGGTCTCCGCGAAAATTCGCACCGGCCCGCCCATCGACGACGAAGAAGATTATGCGCTCCCAGTGTGGGGAGGCGTGGTTCCCGTTCTTCAGAGCTTTGGCGAACCACTGCCCGACGACCGAGTTTTAGAGGGTATCACGCCGCCGGCCGTTATCCGCTAGCGCGGCGCTGGTGCCGCGCAGCGTGTTCACCATCGATTCCTTGGGGAAGCTTTCAAGGAAACCCTTGAGCATCCAGCCCAGCCCCGCCGGCACATCGCGCGAAAGTGAAATGGCTTCGCAGCGCGCATATACTCCGCCGTCGGCGGCCTCCAGCCGCCAATAGGAATTCAGACGCCACAAAAAACCCGAATCCTCACCCTGTGCCACTTCCTCCGTGTAGGATTTGCCTGCGTCCTTTACCTCGCCGATGCGCGTGGAGCGGGACGTGACGTTCAGCCGTTTCGGATCCGGCATTTCATATCGGATGTGATACGTGCTGTTCAAAACGATGGTCAGAATATGCTTTTCATACAGCCGTAACAGCACGTCATATTCATCGCCGTTATGCGCCAGCTGTTGAGATTCGATTACTTTGGGCCGGTAATAGTTTTTGTAGTTGGCGTAATCCCGCAGGACAGCCTGAACCTGCGCCAGGGTTGCGCCGGGCATGAACACGCTGCCAACCCAATCCTGGATCATGGCGCCGGGCGCGTTAACGCTGTGGGCGGCATCCACCGCTTCAATGTGCGCTTCCCCGCCCTGCAGCTTGGGATCGCGAACGGGCTCGGAGTTCATTCGTTCTTCCGCTTGTCCCACATAGCGATCGAACGCTGTGGTGGCTTCTGGCGTCAGCCGTGCGAATGGCACCGTAACCAGCAGAAGCGGGAGCGGAAAGAGCAGGCGCGCCCCAATCACGCTTTCATTATCGCGCGGTTCGGAATACGGTCTTTGTCACAGACTCTTAAACTTGAGTGTCACCTCGCCCATCCGGATGGTGTCGTTGTCCTTCAGTTCTTCTCGCGCGATGGGATCGGCCCGGTCGTTGAGAAAAGTTCCGTTGGTGGAATCCAGATCCGTGATCGTGAACTTTTGATCTTTGTACCGCAGGCTGGCGTGCTTTCCCGAAATCGCGGTATCGCGCAGCACAATATCCGCGTCTGCAGCCGACCCAATGGTGTTGGGCCCTTCCCGAACCCGGAAATCTTCGCCCTTCTGCTGCCCGGTCAACGCCACAAACCACCCCACTACCGGCGGCTTGCGCTTGTCCGACAGCACCACGCTTCTGCGCGTGCTGGCCGCGGCAGCTTCGCGCACCTCCGGTTCCAAACGCGTTTTCACTGTCATAGCCGGCGGCCCCGTCTGATATCCCGTCCGCTGGCAATAAGGACACGCTTCCCACGTATCTTCCATCTGATGCCCGTTAGCGCAAAACTTTGCCATGCTATGCTCTTCTCCTTGGAGCTGATTTAGGTGGTCAACTCGGACCTTTCCCCGCTTTTCGTGGATTATATAGTGTCGCCGTCTTCAATGTGATGTCAAGCGCCCCGTGCCGTCCACCCAGAGCATGCCACACAATCCTTTACTTTCAAATACATAAGATGGTACCCTGAAGAACTCATAATGCGAACTGTCGATTTGATCCACCGAAAACGAGATGGTGAAGAACTATCGCCAGAGGAAATAGCCGCGCTAGTGGAGGGCTACAACCGGAATGAAATTCCGGATTATCAAATGTCCGCCTTCCTCATGGCCGTTTTCCATTCCGGCATGACGGACCGGGAGGTGAGCGCGGCCACGGACTGCATGGTCCGGTCCGGCGAGACCGTGGACCTAAGCTCCATTCCCGGCATCAAGGTAGACAAGCATTCTACCGGCGGGGTGGGCGACAAAACCAGCTTAATCTCGGCGCCTTTGGCGGCCGCCGCCGGCGTCATTGTTCCAATGATGTCCGGGCGCGGGCTGGGCCACACCGGCGGCACGCTGGATAAACTGGAATCCATTCCCGGCTTTCGAACCGATCTGACCATCGACGAGTTCAAGGCGCAATTGGCGAAACACGGGCTGGCCTTCATCGGGCAAACTGCGGAAGTGGCGCCGGCCGACGGCAAATTGTACGCGCTGCGCGATGCCACTGCCACGGTGGAATCCATTCCGCTGATCGCCGCTTCCATCATGTCGAAGAAACTGGCGGAGGGCGTGGACGCGCTGGTGCTGGACGTGAAGGTGGGCAACGGCGCATTCATGAAGAAGCAAGTGGATGCCCGGCGCCTGGCGCAGATGATGGTGGGCATCGGGCGGCGCGCCGACAAACGGGTGCAGGCCCTGATCACCGATATGAATCAGCCCTTGGGCTACGCGGTGGGCAACGCGCTCGAAGTGATGGAAGTATCGCAGACCCTGCAAAACGCCGGCCCTACCGATCTCACTCGTCTGTCGCTTGAACTGGCCGCTCGCATGATTTTCCTGGCCAAGATCGTCCCCACGCTGGACGAAGCGCGCGAACTGGCCCAGCAGAAACTTCTGGATGGCTCCGGCTATCGCAAGTTTAAGGAAGTGATCGAGGCCCAGGGCGGCAATTCGCAGGTTCTGGATCGCTTCGAGCTTTTGCCCAACGCCACCGGTGTGCGTGAGATCGCTTCTCCGCGCGCGGGCTACGTGAGCGCCATTGCCGCCGAAGATATCGGCCTGGCGTCTTCGCGCATCGGCGCCGGCCGCAATACCAAGGAAGATGATATCGATCCGGCGGTGGGCGTGATTCTGGAGGTTAAGGTTGGCCACAAAGTGGAAGCCGGCGCGGTGTTGTGCCGTGTTTACTACACTCGCGATGAACATGTCGACGAAGCTTCCGAAGAAATCGAAGACGCCTTCCGCATTTCCGCGCAGCCTCCGGAGGAGCGCGAACTGATCCTGGAAGTTGTTAGCTAGTCGCTTGAGCTAAACCCATACATGGAGCGGTTCACTGGCATTCTGGGAATCCTTACGATTCTCCTGGTTTGCGTGCTGTTCTCCAAGCATAAGCGCGCCATCCGCCCATCGTTAATCGCGTGGGGCGTGGGTCTACAGCTGGTCTTCGCATTTGTCGTGCTGCGGACCCCGGCCGCGCGTGTCTTTGAAGCGCTCAGCGACAAGGTAAATGCGGTCATCGGTTATTCCCAGGCCGGCAGCAAGTTTGTTTTTGGCGATCAACTGGGCGGCGGACCAACGGCTGTGTTTGCGTTTCAGGTTCTGCCCATCATCATATTTATCTGCAGCCTGTTCGCCATCCTTTATTACCTGGGCGTAATGCAGGTTCTGGTGAAAGCCATGGCCGTGGTGATGCAGCGCGTGATGGGCGCCAGCGGCGCGGAAGCCACCAACGTGGCCGCCAGCATCTTCATGGGACAGACGGAAGCGCCCATCACCATCCGGCCATTCCTCGAAGGCCTCACCGAATCGGAATTGTTCACCATCATGGTCAGCGGCATGGCGCACGTTTCGGGAGCCACCATGGCGGCTTATGTTTTGATGGCGCACGTGGAGATCAGGCATTTGCTGACGGCGGTGATCATGACCGCGCCCGCCACCATCATGCTCGCCAAAATCCTGGTGCCGGAAATTGGCAAGCCGGCCACGGCAGGTAGCGTCAAAGTGGTGGTGGAAAGGCCCGGCGTAAACATCATCGATGCTGCGGCGCGCGGCGCCGGCGACGGATTGCACCTGGCGCTGAACATCGCTGCCATGTTAATTGCGTTTCTGGCCCTGATCGCCATGTGCAACGGGATCCTGGGCTATTTCCATACGTCGCTCGAAACCATTCTCGGAACTCTGTTCTCTCCCATCGCCTGGTTGCTGGGCGTGAAGTTTCACGACTGCCGGACGGTGGGAAATCTGCTGGGCACGCGCCTGGTGCTGAACGAATTCGTGGCCTTTCAACAGCTGGGGCCCATGAAGCCCAACCTGGATCCACACTCGTTCACCATTGCCACGTACGCGCTCTGCGGCTTCGCCAACCTCAGTTCCATCGCCATCCAAATCGGCGGAATCGGAGCGCTGGCGCCCAGCCGTAAATCCGACCTGGCGCGCATGGGTCTGAAAGCGGTGGCCGCCGGCACCATGGCGAATTTTATGTCAGCCTGCATCGCGGGCATGCTTCTATAAAAATGCACCCGGCAGTAGCCCACATTCGCAGTGTGACGGAACGGGAGCCGCGCGTCGCCGTGGTGCTGGGCAGCGGATTGGGCGCGTTCGCCGATCAACTGGCCGATCCCATTAGCATTCCCTACGCGCAGATTCCCGGCTGGCCGGTATCCACCGCCGCCGGACACTCCGGGAAATTGGTGTTTGGAAAACTGGGGGCCTTGGACGTCGCGGTGATGGCCGGGCGCGCGCATTTGTACGAAGGCTACTCGCCCGGGCAAGTGACCATGGGGGTGCGCGTGCTGCATCGCCTGGGAGTGCGTTCGGTGGTTTTTACCAACGCCGCCGGCGGTATCAATCTATCCTACCGGCAAGGCGGCCTGGTCCTGATTTCCGATCACATCAACTTGCAAGGCTCGCATCCCCTGATCGGCCCCAATGACGCTTCAGAAGGCCCGCGTTTCCCCGACATGACGGAGGCCTACTCAGCGGCCTATCGAAACCTGGCGCGGCAAGTGGCGCAGCAGCTCGACATCCAGCTGGACGAAGGCGTGTACGCCGCGCTCACCGGCCCCAGCTACGAAACGCCCGCCGAGATCCGTTATCTGCGAGCCATCGGCGCAGACCTGGTGGGGATGTCCACCGTCCCCGAAGTCATCGTGGCAAATTATCTGGGCATGCAGGTGCTCGCTATTTCATGCGTCACCAACATGGCGGCCGGCATTCTGCCGCAAAAGTTGGATCATAAGGAAGTGATGGAAACCGGCGAGCGGGTGCGCGATACCTTGATTCAATTCTTGCAGGCCCTGCTTCCGAAGTTATGAGCAAACTAATCGAGGCGGCAATTGCGGCGCGGACAAACGCGCATGCTCCGTTTTCACATTTTCTGGTGGGCGCGGCGCTGGAAGACGAGGGTGGCCGCGTTTTCACGGGCTGCAACGTGGAGAATGCCACCTATGGCCTGACGGTATGCGCGGAACGCGTGGCTGTTTGGAAAGCCATTTCAGAAGGCGTGCGGAAATTCCGGCGTATCGCGGTGGCGGCCGACACCGCTGTATTAACTCCGCCCTGCGGGGCCTGCCGGCAGATCCTGTGGGAATTTTGCGGGGATATCGAAGTGACGCTTAGCAACCTGCAGGGAAAAACTGAAACCATGCGTTTAAAAGATCTCTTCCCAAGGCCCTTCGATGCTTCGTTTATCTAAACTACCTGCGTTGCCGTGGCGCTCGCTGAGAGCGTGGGCCACGGTTCTATCTATATTTCTACTTGGAACGCTGGCGTCCGCCGAACCGGCCGATTCCATCTACACCGCCCGCTACGTGGTCACCATGAACGCGCAGCGCGATCTGATTGACGACGGCGCAGTCGCCATTCGCGGCCAGCGCATCGTGGGCGTAGGCAAGCGCGCCGACATCGAGAAGCAGTTCCAGGCGCGCGTGCATATCAACCGTCCCGACGCCATCCTGATGCCCGGCCTGATCAACACCCATACCCACGCCGCCATGTCGCTCTTCCGCGGCATCGCCGACGACATGGTGGTACAGGACTGGCTGAATAAATTTATCTTCCCCGCCGAAGCCAAAAACGTAACATCCGATTTCGTCCTCTGGGGAACGCGCCTGGCGTGTCTCGAAATGATGCTCTCCGGCACCACCACGTTCGTCGACATGTATTACTTCGAGGACAGCGCCGCCAAAGCCGCCAAGGAAGCCGGCATGCGCGCCATCCTGGGCGAGACCATGATCCGCTTTAAATCGCCCGATTTCGCCACGCCCAAAGATATGCTGCGTTCCACCGCGAAATTCCTGGACGAATACCAGGGCGATGCGCTCATCACTCCAGCCGTTGCCCCGCACGCCATCTATACCAATAACGATGACGACCTCAAAGCCGCCCGCGCGCTGGCCAACAAATTCCACGCGCCGCTGGTGATGCACCTGGCCGAGGCGAAATTCGAATACGAAGACGCGCTACGTATGCGCCACATGACACCCACCCGGCTGGTGGAGTCGCTGGGCGTTCTGGACGGTTGGACCATCGTCGCCCACGCCATCTTCGTGGACGCGGCGGACGCCAAGATCCTGAAGGCGCATGGAACCGGCGTGGCGCACTGCCCTTCCAGCAACATGAAGCTGGCCAGTGGCATTGCGCCGGTGGTAAAGATGCTGGGCCTGGGGATTCCGGTGGGAATCGGCACCGATGGACCAGCCGGCAGCAATAACGATTTCGACATGATGGAAGAGATGAACCTGGCGGCAGACCTGCAGAAGGTGAGTAACAACGACCCCACCGTGCTTCCAGCCGAACAGGCCGTCGCTATGGCCACCATCCTGGGCGCGCGCGCCGCGGGCCTGGAAAAAGACATTGGCTCGCTCGAAACCGGCAAGCGCGCCGACCTGATCACGCTGCGGCTGGATCGCCCGCACGCCGTGCCCCTCTACAACGTCTATTCGCAGATTGTCTATGCGCTGAAGGGTTCTGACGTCGACGATGTCGCGGTGAACGGCAAACCCATCGTGCGTGATGGACGCTCGCTCACGCTGGACCCTGCACCCATCCTGGCCAAAGCCAAGGAATACGCCGTCAAGGTAAGTGCATCGCTGCGGTAGGAATAGGCCTGGAACACGCCGCGGGCTCATCATAATAACTCGCGGCGTTAGTCAAATGCGTCGAGAGTAACCTTGGGTCACTTCCACTTAGCTCCTTCAAGTCTTCCTTTTGGGGTGATCTATGCAAATGAAGTTTCGCGCTTCCCTCTGTTCGCTTTCCGTTGGTCTGGCGCTTGCGCTTGTACCGGCGTATTCCACCACCATCACTACCTACAGCACCTCCACCAGTTGGCAATCGGCCACTTCCGCCGGGTTTCAAACTGTCACGTTTGAAGGCCTGGCCGCGCCCGGGAGCGACACGCCCTACACCAGCCCTACCGGTGTCACCGCCGATGGGGTGGATTTCATTGGATACAGTTCGTCCGGCTCATCCGATATCCAGGTGGTCGATACCAGCGCATTCCCCTGGTACAACTGGGGCACCAACGATGCCCTGCTGCAAAGTTTAAACCGGCCGAATTCAGGCTCGCCGTTGCCTTACATCAGCATCGTTCTCCCCGCTAATGTCACTTCGCTCGGCATGGATCTCTTCACCACCAACAACCAGGCCATGAGTTTCACCATCACAGTGGCCGGCAACCAATACACCGTCCCCACTTTCAGTCAGCCCACCCTGGCGTTCTGGGGAATCACATCCAGCGCCCCCATTACGTCCCTCCAGCTCACCTTGCAGGGCAGCACTTTCAACAGCGCGTCCGAAGAGCTGCTGGATAACTTCAGTTTCGGGGTATCCGATATGACCGCCGCTCCCGAGGCCGGTACTTATCTGCTGATTGGGTCAGGCCTGATCGGATTCATCCTGCTGCGCAAGCGGCTGATGTCGCAATAGGTGGCCGGAAAGCCACCCCCGACCCATGACCTTTCCCGGAGTATAATCGGGAATGATGACCAAGCCTAACTGGCGTCCCGCTGCTCTATCTCTTACGGTGCTCGGAGCCGTCGCGCGTCTGCTGCCGCATCCGCCCAACTTCGCGCCCGTTGGGGCCACCAGTCTGTTCGCCGGTGCACGCCTGCCGCGCTGGCAAGCGTACCTGATCCCCATGGCGCTGATGGCCGTCACCGATCCTATCCTGTCGCCCCTCTATGGCTTCAAGCCGTATTCGAAGTACCTGCTGTTCACCTATGTGAGCTATCTGATCAGCGTGTGGCTGGGCCGGCGGCTGCGCAATACCGAAAACATCTCCCGCATCGCCGCAGTCACGTTGCTCAACAGCATGCAGTTTTTCCTGCTCACCAACTTTGGGAGCTGGCTGTGGTTCCAGGCATATCCCCGTACCGCAGCGGGTCTTGCCAGCTGTTACGCAGCCGCCATTCCGTTCTTCGGATGGACTCTGGCCAGCGATGTGATCTTCACCGCCGTTCTGTTCGGGCTCTATGCCTGGCTCAGCCGTACCGTGGCCACCAGCGAACGCGTCCCAGTCGCAGCTTGAAACGGGTAGCGCTTTCCTGGTCCAGTGGCAAGGATAGCGCGTGGTCCCTGCATCTTCTCCGGCAAAATCCCGACATCGAAGTGATGGCGCTGGTCACCACGCTCAACCAACAGTTTGATCGCGTAGCCATGCACGCCGTGCGGCGCGAGCTGCTCGAGCGCCAGGCAGAATCCATCGGACTGCCCCTGTGGACTGTCCCCCTTCCGTGGCCCTGTTCAAACGAAGAGTATGAGGCGCGCATGCGCGATCTGTGCACCCGCGCCGTGAACCAGGGCGTCCAAGCCATGGCCTTCGGCGATCTCTTTTTAACCGACATCCGCGCCTATCGCGAGCAGCAGCTGGCTGGAACCGGCCTTGAGCCGTTGTTTCCGGTCTGGCAGATACCTACCGGCCAACTGGCCGCCGAGATGATTGCTTCCGGCCTCCATGCGAAAATCACCTGCGTCGATCCCCGGGTCTTGCCCAGAGAGTTTGCCGGCCGGGACTTTGACTCCCGCTTTCTGGCCGATCTGCCCCCTGGCATTGACCCCTGCGGTGAAAACGGCGAATTTCATTCGTTTGTTTACGATGGGCCTGGCTTTCGGGAGCCTCTGGCCATCTCAGTGGGCGAAGTGGTGGAACGTGATGGGTTCGTTTTTGCGGATCTTTGTCTTGCCGAGTCGGCAAAACACTAACTGACGAACAGGATCGTCTTCCGTTCGACGGAGACACGGATTCTTCGATCTAAACGATTGATTCTATTTGGCCCGATCTTAGCAATCGAATTGCTGGTAATATCTTGCTAGATCACCATCATGGTGATATGCTTATATCAGTTGATAACGAGGCACTAAGATTATGGATTTCAGTCGATTCACCGAAAAGCTTCAAGAGGCCGTTCGCGCAGCCCAATCCATTGCCACTCAACATGGTAACCAGCAAATAGACACCGAACACTTGATGCTCGCCCTCCTCGACCAGCAGGGCGGCCTGGCCCCCTCCATCCTGAACAAAGCCGATATCCGGAGCGATGCTCTGCGCACTCGCTTTCAACAGGAAGTGGACCGGCTGCCCAAGGTGTCTGGCCCCGGTGGCGGCCCCGATCAGGTCTACGTCACCAACCGCATCACCAAGCTGCTGTCGCAAGCCGAGGAGGAAGCCAAGCGGCTGAAGGACGACTACGTCTCGGTGGAGCATGTGCTGCTGGCCGCCACCGACGATACCGGCGCTACCGGCAAGCTCTTCCGCGAGTTCGGCATCACCCGCGATCGGCTGATGCGGGCGCTGCAAGAGGTGCGTGGCAGCCAGCGAGTGACCACCCAAAATCCCGAAGCGACCTACGAAGCGCTGGAAAAATATGGCCGCGATCTCACCCAGTTCGCCTCCCAAGGCAAGCTGGATCCGGTTATCGGGCGCGATGAAGAGATCCGCCGCGTCATCCAGGTGCTTTCGCGCCGCACCAAGAATAATCCGGTGCTCATTGGGGAGCCTGGCGTCGGAAAAACCGCGATTGTGGAAGGCCTCGCCCAGCGCATCGTGCGCGGCGACGTCCCGGAAGGTTTGAAAGACAAGCGCGTCGTTTCCCTCGACATGGGCGCGCTGGTGGCGGGCGCGAAATTCCGGGGCGAATTCGAAGAACGCCTCAAGGCCGTGCTCAAGGAAGTGCAGAGTTCTTCGGGCCAGATTGTTCTGTTCATCGATGAGTTGCACACCGTGGTGGGCGCCGGGAAAGCCGAAGGCGCCATGGACGCGGGCAATCTTCTGAAACCCATGCTGGCGCGCGGAGAACTGCATTGCATCGGCGCCACCACGCTCGACGAATACCGCAAATACATCGAAAAAGATGCGGCTTTGGAGCGCCGTTTCCAGACAGTTTTTGTCGACCAGCCGAGCGTCGAAGACACCATCTCCATCCTGCGCGGCCTGCGCGAGCGCTACGAAGTCCATCACGGCGTCCGGATTAAAGACTCCGCGCTGGTGGCTGCGGCCGTGCTTTCCAACCGCTATATCACCGATCGCTTTCTCCCCGACAAAGCCATCGACCTGGTGGATGAAGCGGCCGCCAAACTGCGCACTGAGATCGATTCCATGCCGGCCGACCTGGACGAAATCCTGCGCCGCATCATGCAGCTGGAAATCGAGCGCGAGGCTCTGAAGAAGGAGTCCGACAGCGCATCCAAAGACCGGCTGAAGAAGATCGAGAAGGAAATCGCGGATCTGAAGTCGGAGTCCGACGCGCTGAAAGCCCAGTGGCAGGCCGAAAAAGAGGGCGTGCAGCGGTTGCGAACCCTGCGCGAGCAGATTGAACAGGTCCGGATCGATATTGACAAGGCGGAGCGGCAATATGACCTCAACAAAGCCGCCGAGCTCAAATACGGCAAACTGACTGAACTGGAGGGCAAGCTCCGGGTGGAAGAAACCCGGCTGGCCGAAAAGCAGTCCGGCAAGCGCCTGCTCAAAGAGGAAGTCGACGAAGAGGACATCGCCCAGGTGGTCAGCCGCTGGACCGGTGTGCCGGTTTCCAAGCTCCTAGAGGGCGAAAT
>DATHNM010000143.1:0-7267 GCA_035486095.1 Bryobacteraceae bacterium | reverse complement strand
GCAGCCGCAATATTCCGCGCACTAGCCCTTTTTCATCGTGGTGCACGCAGGAGTGCGTGCGCAACATCTTAGGCGGCTGCCACCACCGCGGCTATCACATCAATCTCCACGCCGACATCACGCGGCAGTTTGGCCGCTTGTATGGTCGATCGCGCGGGCGGATTCTTCCCCAGGTACCGCTCATAAACCTGGTTCATCGGCGTGAAATCTTCCATGTCCTTTAGAAACACCGTGGTCTTCAGGACCGAATCGAGCGAAGCGCCGCAAGCCTCCAATACCGCCTTGATGTTTTCCAACACCCGCTCGGTCTGGGCTGAAATCCCGCCTTCAATCACCTTATTGCTGGCAGGATCTATCGCGATCTGCCCGCTCAAGTAAGCCAATCCTCCATACACCACGGCCTGCGAATAAGGGCCAATGGCCTTGGGCGCCTTGCCGGTCACAATGGTTTGTTTCATATCTGCAAAGTTCCTACCAGTTGTTGAACGTTGTCCATTTTTTCTTCCTTCAAATAATCGTCCAGCTCGCGCGCGATGCGGCACGGCGCCTCGGGATCCCAGAAATTAGCCGTGCCTACCTGAACGGCCGATGCGCCGGCCACCAGGAACTCGGCTGCATCTTCGCCGGTGCGGATACCGCCCAGCCCGATCACCGGAATCCTGACGGCCTGGGACGCTTCGTAAACTAAACGCAGCGCGATGGGCTTGATGGCCGGTCCCGACAATCCTCCAAAGCCCGCGCCGATACGCGGCCGCCGCGTGTGCGCGTCAATGGCCAGGGAGACAAAAGTGTTCACCAGGCTGATGGCGTCGGCGCCGGCTTGTTCCGCCGCCTGGGCCAGCGGTTCGATGCGCGCCACGTTGGGCGACAGTTTGACGATCAACGGACGCCGCGCCAGCGGCCGTATCAAAGCCACCAATTCACTCAGCAGCAGCGGATCGCTTGAGAAATAGATCCCGCCATGCTTGGTGTTGGGGCATGATACGTTCAGCTCATATCCCGCGATGCCTTCGGCATCTTCCAGTACGCGGATCACTTCGGCGTAGTCCGCCGGCTGATATCCGAAGACATTGGCGAAGATCGCGGTCCGCAACTGGCGCAAGGCGGGAAGTTTCTGTTCCACAAAGGCCTGCGCGCCGATGTTCTGCAGGCCGATGGAGTTGATCATGCCGGCCTCGGTCTCCCACAGGCGCGGCGCGGGATTGCCGGCGATGGGCTCGCGGGAGAGCCCCTTGACCACCAGCCCGCCCATCCCGTTCAAGTCGGCCACACTGGCGAACTCCACACCGTAGCCGTAGGTCCCGGAAGCCGCGATAACCGGATTTTCCAGCTGGATGCCGCACAGTTTCGTTCGCAGGCGACCCATTTCGTCCAAGAATAGCATCTCGGTAAAGTATGGCCCTCACGGAACATACTAGGGCGAATCCCTTATACAGAACACCTTAGGAAAGCCGATAGACGAGCATGGCCGAGCCATCGACCGGCGATCCCGTCTTCGCCCGCCCAGGGCTGTTGCGTTCCTTGGCCTCGAAATTTTCGCTGCTCGCGATCGCTCTGGTGGTGTGGGTGGTTGCCATCATTTTGGCCTACGATCTGCGCCTGGACACTTTCAGTCCCGGCAAAGGGCTGCTGGTGTTGGCCATTGTGATACTGGTGGCGGCTGCCATTTCGCGCTTCACTATTCGCTTGCTGGCGCGCCCGCTCTCGCGGCTGCAGGCCGGTATCGCTTCCGCCCAAGATGGCCGGCTGGAACCCATTCAGGTGAGCAAGACCGGGGATGAGGTGGAGTTGTTGGGTCAAAGCTTCAATGCGATGATCGCAACTCTGGCCGCTTCGCAGCGGGCGCTGCTTGAGCAGCAGGGTTTTCTCGAGAAGAGAATCAAAGATCGTACCGATCAAATGGAAGACGCCATGCGCACCGCTCAGGCGGGCAGCGCGGCCAAGAGCGAATTCCTGGCCAATATCTCGCACGAGCTGCGGACTCCGATGAACGGGGTTATTGGAATGCTGGACATCGCGCTCGATCGGGATTTGACTCCAGAAGTAGCGGAACAGCTCCAAACGGCGCAGCGCTGCGCCTATTCCTTACTTTCGTTGTTAAACGACATTTTGGATCTCTCCAAGATCGAAGCAGGAAAGATGACGCTGGAAAAGTTACCGTTCGACTTGCGCGTGCTGCTGGCGGATTGCATTAAGGCGCATCAGCCGAAAGCCGCCGAGAATTCAGTTGCGCTGAACGCCGAGGTCTCGCCCGATGTGCCGCGGCAGATTTCGGGCGATCCGCTGCGCATCCGCCAGATCATCGCCAATCTGGTCGGCAACGCCGTGAAATTTACCGAGCATGGGTCCGTTACAGTGCGAGCGGGAGGGGAGTTCACACAGCCCGGCCAGTTCAAGCTTCGCATTACCGTGCAGGACAGCGGCACGGGAATTCCAGCCGACAAGCTGCTCTCCATTTTCGAAAAATTCGTGCAGGCCGACGGCACCGTGAGCCGCCGCTTCGGTGGAACCGGATTGGGCCTGGCCATCACTCGCAGCCTGGTGGAGCTGCACGGCGGCGCTATTCAGGTTCAGAGCGAACTGGGACGCGGCAGCACCTTCTCGGTTACCTTGCTGTGCGAAGCGGACGCGGCCATTAGCGCGGCGCAACAAGCCAACGTGCCGGAGCACGCTCCGGCGGCATCCAGCCCGCCGCCCAGTCCCGCGCGAATCCTGGTGGTGGAAGATAATCAGGTAAATCAAAAAGTAGTGACGGCGGTTCTGCGCAAGCGTGGCTTCTGCATCGAGCTGGCCAACGATGGACAAGAAGCGCTGAACAAACTGGATACCAGCGCCGCCTTCGATCTGATCCTGATGGACGTGCAAATGCCCGTGCTGGATGGCCTGGAGGCTACCCGGTTGATCCGCAAGGAGGCGCGCTGGAACAGTCTTCCCATTGTCGCCATGACCGCGCATGCCATGAATGGCGACAAGGAGCGCTGCCTGGAGGCCGGCATGAACGGATATATTTCCAAGCCTGTTCATCCCTCGCTGCTACTCAGCACCGTGGATGAGTTTCTGCTGCAAAAGATCGGTTAGTTCTTCGCCATCTGGCGGATCAGGTTCCAGGTCTCTTCCAAATCCTCCCACTGCGTGGAAATATTTCCTATGGCCAGCCGTAACACGAACCGGCCGTGCAACTCGGTGTGCGACAGGAAAGCCTTTCCCGATGCGTTAACCGCGTCCAGCAGCCTGCGATTCTCATCGTCGGAGCCGCGATAACGGAAACAGATGAGCGAGAACGGCGTGGGCGCGGCAACCTCGAAATCGGGATGCTCGCGGATCAAGCCGGCCAGGCGTTGCGCGTAATCGATGTGCTTCCGAACCAGCTCCGCGATTCCTTCGCGGCCGTAGTGCCGCATCACAAACCATAGCTTCAGAGCCCGGAACCGGCGTCCCAGCTGCACGCCGTAATCCATGTAGTTCACCGCGCGCGGATTCTCCGTGGTTCTTAAGTATTCCGGCACCAGTGAAAAGGCCCGCCGCAGGATCTCCGGTTTGCGCGTGTAAAAGGCGCTCAAATCCACGGGCGTGAACAGCCATTTGTGCGGATTCACCACCAGCGAATGGGCACGAGCGGCGCCGTCCAGCACCGCTTGCAGCTCCGGAACGACCGCCGCCACCCCGCCATAGGCCGCGTCAACATGCAGCCACGCACCACACTCTTCGGCCACATCGGCGACCGCATCCACCGGGTCTATGCTCGACGTGGAAGTGGTGCCCACCGTAGGAACGATGCAGAACGGCCGTTTGCCGGCGCGCTGATCCGCCGCCACCGTTTCGCGCAGCACATCCACGCGCATGCGGAACGCATCGTCCACTGGAATCTTGCGAATGTTATCCTGGCCGATTCCGAGCGTGATGCCGGCCTTCTCCACCGACGAGTGCGCATGCTGCGACGTGTACATCACCAGGCCCGGGGCGTTGCCGCGCGTGCGCGATTCCGGATCGGCCATTTCGCGCGCCGCGGCTATGGCATGCAGGGTACTAATGGATGCGGTGTCATAGATGATTCCGAAGAATTCAGAAGGCAGGCCGATCCATTCGCGCAGCCATCCCAGCGTCACTTGTTCCAGTTCGGTCAGCGCCGGGCAGCTCTTCCATAGCATGCCATTCACGTTCAGGGCGGCCGCCAGCATTTCCGCGAGAATGCCGGGATGCGAGCCCGAAATCGCGAAGTAGGCGTAAAAGCGCGGATGGTTCCAGTGCGTCAGAGCCGGGACGATGCTTCGTTCGAAATCCTCCAGAATGGCATCCATCGGCTCGCCCCGATCGGGCGCGTGTGCCGGCAGGCGATCCACCAGATCGCCGGGCTGCATGTCCGGCAACACGGAATACTGGCGGATGTCTTCCAGATAGTCGCCAATCCAATCCACTACCTGGTGGCCAAAACGGCGAAATTCTTCGTTGTCCATGCAGTTTAGAGTAGCGTGAACACAGCCCGGCCTCTGCTAAAATCACCATGCATGTTTGCTAGGGTCCTGGTCGCCAACCGTGGCGAGATCGCCGTGCGCATTGTTCGCGCACTCCGTGAAATGAAAATTCGCAGCATCGCTGTCTTTTCGGATGCGGACCGCGGCGCGCTGCACGTTCGCCTGGCCGATGAGGCCGAACACATCGGGCCCTCGCCATCGGGCGAGAGCTACCTGCGGGTGGATCGGATTCTTGAAGCCGCCAAGAAACATCGCGCGGAGGCCATCCATCCCGGATACGGGTTCCTGAGCGAGAACGCGGGATTCGCGGCCGCGTGTGCCGAAGCGGGCATCGTCTTCATAGGCCCTTCGCCAGATTCAATCCGACGTCTGGGTTCCAAGACCGCCGCTCGCATGCTGGCGAAACAAGCCGGTGCGCCCGTGGTGCCCGGCAGCGAGGAACCGGCCACGGATATCGAGCGCGCCCGGGCGCTGGCGCGCCAGATCGGCTACCCGGTTCTGCTCAAAGCGGCAGCCGGTGGCGGCGGCAAGGGGATGCGGCGCGTCGACGTGGAGGGCGAACTCGAAGCGGCCATTCGAGACGCATCCAGCGAAGCCGAACGGGCCTTCCAGAACGGCGAGGTGTACATCGAAAAGGTGATCGAGAAGCCACGCCACATCGAGATTCAGATCGCGGGCGATCACTACGGAAACCTGGTGCATTTGGGCGAGCGCGAATGTTCCTTGCAGCGGCGTCATCAGAAGATTATCGAAGAGTGCCCGTCGCCCTTCGTCGCCAAGCGGCCCGAGATGCGGGCAGCGATGGGCGAAGCAGCCTTGAAGATCGCTCGCGCGGCGGCCTATGACAACCTGGGGACCGTGGAGTTTCTAGCCGACGATCAGGCTAATTTCTATTTCCTGGAAGTGAACACGCGTCTGCAGGTTGAACATCCCGTGACCGAACTGGTCACCGGATTTGACCTGGTGCAACTCCAATTGCGCATCGCCGCCGGTCAGGCGCTGCCGTTTACTCAAAAGGATATTGCGTGGCGGGGATGGGCCATGGAGTGCCGCGTCTCGGCCGAAGATCCCGAAAACCAGTTCTTTCCCTCACCCGGCAAAATCCGCCAGCTGCGTGAACCCAGTGGACCCGGCGTCCGGCTGGATTCGGGCGTGTATCCGGGCTGGACCGTCCCGCTGGATTATGATCCCCTGCTTGCCAAACTGGTGGCATGGGGTGCGGAACGAAACACCGCAGTCCAGCGTTTGCAGCGCGCCCTGAGCGAGTATGTCATCTCGGGCATCCAAACGAACATAGCCTTCTTTCGCGAAATCCTGGACGATCCCGAGTTTCTCGCCGGTAGCCTCTCCACCGAGTTTGTCCCGGATTTCTTGGCCAGGCGAAAACCCTTGGCTGAGCCGGCGCCCCAGCTGGATACGGCCGTGGCCATGGCTGCTCTGGCGCATTTCCAGAATGCGCGTGAACGCGCGGCAAGCGCTGGGAAAGCAGACGCCGGCCGCTGGCTTACCGAAGGCCGGGGACAGCTGCTGCGATGAAGTGGCAGGTCGCGGTGAATGGCCGCAGCATCGAAATCGATTCCGAACAGTTGGCGTCCGTAACCCAAGTGGAGCCAGGCGTCTATTCAGTGCTGCTGGATGGCGCAAGCTACGAGATTCGCCTCTCGGAAACATCGTCCGGGTTGAGCGCGGAGGTGGGCGGCCGCCGGTTTGAGGTAGAGGTCCGTGATCCTCGCGATACCAGCCGCGGCACCCGAACGCAGCTTGGATCGGGACGCCAAAACATCGCTGCGCCTATGCCTGGCAAGGTAGTTCGCGTCCTGGTAAACGTGGGCGATGCGGTGGATGTGGGACAAGGCCTGGTGGTGGTGGAAGCCATGAAGATGCAAAACGAGATGAAGGCGTCGCGCCCCGGCCGCGTGATTGAGGTTCGCGCTCTGGCCGGCCAGACGGTGGGCGCCGGCGACACGCTGGTGGTGTTGGAATAGATTCTGGGAGAATGGGAGTTGACCCATTTGCAAGGATCCAGCCGTGAGCCGTAGCCGAAAGTGGCTCGCCATTCTTCTAGTAGCCGCGGCGGTAATTGTCACCTGGGTCGCTACCAAGAGGTCTACGCCGCCAGAGGTGGAGTTCGCCAAAGTCACGCGCGAAACCCTGATCAGTTCGCTCAGCACCAACGGCAAGGTGGAACCGATCGAGTGGATGCCGGTGCGCTCGGAGCGGGCTGGGCTCATAAAGCAGGTTTTGGTGAGCCGCGGCCAGCAAGTGGCAAAAGACCAACCATTGGTGGAACTGGACACGCGAGTTGCAAACGCGGACCTGTCCAAGGCCGAAGCCGCAATCCAGGAGGCCAAGGCCCAGGAACAGGTGTTAACGCAAGGCGGGCGAATTGGCGAACGCCAGCAAATCGATTCCGATCTTTCTCGCGCACGGCTGGATTTGGATGCGGCGCAGAAGAGCTATGATGCGCTGGGCCGGCTGGTGGCGAAACAGGCCGCGACACGTCAGGAGCTGGATGCGGCGCGACAGCTGGTGGATCAGCTTCAGTTGAAAATCCAGGCTCTCGAAAAAAGCAAGAATGCGCTGGTAACCGGCAGCGATAAGGAGATCGCCAAGGCGCGTTTGCAGGAGGCACAGTCGGCAGCCTCGGTGGCGCAGAGCAATCTGGATCTCAGCATCATTCGCGCGCCGATGGACGGAACAGTATACGATTTCGATTTGAAGCAGGGCTCGTACGTAAATCCGGGCGACCCGATTGCCAAGGTAGGAAAGCTCGACCGTGTCCGGGTAACGGTATA
>DATHNM010000142.1:0-6054 GCA_035486095.1 Bryobacteraceae bacterium | reverse complement strand
GTGGTTCCACCGAAAAAAGCCTCCCCGCTTGCATTGATGGCGCCGATCACGTCGTCTGTCCGTCGATCGTGATCGGCGCCGCTTGGATCCAGAAATCGCACCAGCCCCTGATTGATGGACGGCCGCCATAGCACCTGAGCGCCGGGCAAACGCCCGATTCCGTCGACCATCGCGCTGGCGTGGGCACAGCAGCCATCGACGAGCGCGGTGACCCCGTCGCGGCCCAGTTCCCGAAGCGCCGCATACGTCGAAAATCCCCGCGCGCGCCGCGACCATTCCGGATTCCAATCCATTTCATCCCGCGCGTCCCGGTCGTGAACCAGATACGGCGCGCGGTGCGACATGGCTGCCCGATGCGCCGCCGGCCGCGCCACAAACGCGTATCCCGAATCATGGGGAACGTTGAGCCACTTGTGTCCATCGGTAGCCCACGAGTCGGCCGCCTCAACACCAGCCAGAAAATGCCGATAACGCGGGCTCGCCCCAGCCCACAATCCGAACGCGCCATCCACGTGCACCCACGCTCCATACTGTTTGGCCACTGGAATTACCGCACCATACTCGTCAAACGATCCCGAGTTTAGGTCGCCTGCCTGCAGCACGACGACGGTCGCCGTGCCGGCCGCGGCAGCCAGAGCGGCGCTGAGCGCCTGTGGCGTAATCTGCTGATTTTCGTTCAGCTCGAGATCCTGCACGTTGTCTTCACCAATGCCCAGCAAACGAATCGCGCGTTCTATGGAACCATGCCGGTTCGAAGCCAAAACCCGAATGGGCGGCGAGCCACAAAGTCCCCGTCGTTCCACATCCCAACCTCTGTTTTCCAAAAGCGCGTGCCTGGCGGCCGCGAGGCAGGTGAGGTGAGCCATTTGACATCCGCTGACAAAAGCAAACGAAGCCGTGCGCGGAATACCCAGCAGCTCTTTCAGCCATTCGCCCGCTACTTCCTCCACCACCGCGGCCGCTGGGCTGGTGGCGTAAAGAACAGCATTTTGATCCCAAGCCGAAGTCAGCCAGTCCGCGGCCAGTGCCGCCGGCACACAACCTCCTATCGCCCACGCAAAGAACCGTCCTCCAGTGGTCCCCAGTATTCCGTCTTGCGCGTCGCGTACCAGGTCCCGCACCACTTCTTCGGCATCCAAACCACGATCATCCAAAGGTTTCGACAGCCGCTTTCGTAGCGCGGATACACCTGCGGCGGCGGCCACGGGCCGATCTTCCAACGCGTCCAGGTAGGCAATTGCGGCATGAAAAGCAGCCTCTAGCGCGGCCTGGAATCCCGGGGAATTGTGATGCATGCAGCCGAGCATACCGAATCCCTGCACCCGAAACACTCCGATTCTTGCCCTCAAATCGAACGCTGATATACTGAATCCTGTCGCCGAGACTGCTATTCACGGAAGTTCAAGGCAGACCAACTGGAGATTACTGAATGAAACGCACACTACCGATGGTTCTCACTATATTGGCGGCTTCGTCCGGCGCATTTGCGCAGGCACCAAGTGACGCAGTTCAAAAGGCCCTGATGGCCGCCCCCGGGCGGATGAAAAAAGAAGAAATAACCGTTATCAAATGGAAGCCCGACTTCACGTACGACACCCTGCAAAAGGGCGCGAGCAAGATGGTTTGCTATGACCTGTCCGGCTGGCCCGGGCACCCCGCATTTACGATTGAATGCACCAGCACGGCCAACCTGGATCGCGTCGCACAGAACCTGAAGTTCGAAGCGATCACCGACAAGGCTGCACGCCAGGCGGCATTCGATACCGCCGAGAAGGACGGAACCCGTGTGAAACCCGAGTTCGGATCGGTCTTTATCCACCTGATGGGCCCAGACCAGGAGCATGCTCGTCCGCACACCACCATCGCCGTGCCCGGAGCCACCGCACAGTCGCTCGGATTGCCGGATAGTGGCAAAGAGGGTGGAGCGTGGATTATGAACGCCGGCACCACCACCGCTCACATCATGACGCCAGGCTCCTAACGGCCTGACCCAGCGGTTGCCCACGACCCCATGAAACCCCTGCTATTTGGTCTGCTTGCCCTAACCGCGTTATCCGCGGCTCCGGGCAAGCAGACGTTCATCGGAACAATCACGGACAGCATGTGTCCCACGGCCGATCATTCCCAAATGAAAATGGGACCCACCGATGCGGAATGTACCCTGGCCTGCGTCCGGATCCACGACGCGATGTTCGTTCTATATGACGGTAAGAACGTGTACGATCTGAGCGACCAGAAGACGCCTGAGAAATTCGCGGCCAAGAAAGTTAAGGTCACGGGCACGCTGGACGCCAAGACCAAAACCATTCACGTGGATTCGATAACCGCTGCTCAATAGCCGACGACTTTCCCGACAGCGCCCCAATCCTTGCCGTCGAACTGAATCAGGAATAGCTGCTTGATGGGTTGGTAGTCCGTCGCGCTGGTGGTCACCTTGATTCCAGGCCTCAGCATTCCTAATTCCAGATCCAAACTGGCGGCCTGCTTCATCACATTCGCGCGCGTCAGATTGTCGCCGCACTTCTTCAACACTTCCACCACGGTTTGCGCCACCTGGTAGCCATACACGTTATTGGCATCCCGGATATTCGCGTCTGCGTTGTATTTTCTCATCCAATCCAGGAAGGCCCGCACCGCTGGATCGTTTTTCGATTGCGGCCTCAGCCAGTTCTTGGAACGCGCGTTGTTAATAATCCCCGCCGATTTCTCGAGCCCCGCGGGCTCCAGAAAAGCGGCAATCGAAAGCGACGCATTGGGAATGAACTGCAGCGGGCGCCAACCGATGTCATAGGCCTTGCGAATAACCTGGGTTGCGAATCTTCCCACGGCCAGATTCATGAAAACATCCGCGCCTGAATTCTTGAGCGCCACGATCTGCGCATCCATTCCATCCGGATCGGAATAAGTAAAAGACGCCTCTTTCACGACCTTAGCCTGCGATTTGTCCCCCAGGCCATCGCGAATTCCCTGCAGCCACTCCTGGCCCGCTTCATCGTTCGAGTAAAGGATCGCGATTCTGGCGTTTGGCCGGTTGTCGCGGACGTACCTGGCATACACCAGCCCTTCGGTCCGCCTGGTTGGTTGAAACCCCATGGTCCATGGATAGTGAGCGGGATCGTCAAATGCCGATTCGGTGGCGGCCACGAAAAGCTGCGGTACTTTCTTCTCGTTCATGTACGCGCGAATGGCCAGGTTGGCGGGAGTACCCCAGTTCCCTGCGGTCAGCAAAACCTGATCCTGTTCCACCAGCTGTTGCGCCAGCGCAATCGATTTTGCGGTATCGGATCCGGAATCGAGGCTGATGAAATTGATCTTGCGGCCGTTCACGCCGTCCTGCTCGTTGATCATCCGAAAGTACGCCGCTTCGGCGCGCCCGGTTGATCCATATTCGGAGAACGCGCCGGTATAAGGCATGATGTTCCCGATTTTGATTTCGCTATCGGTGGCGCCCGCGTCGTATTGTTTCTGCGCCAACGCCAGCGGCGCTGCCAGAGCGCATAACAATGCCAGGGTCTTCATCAGTTGCCCACCACAAACAAACGCCCGTCATTTTGAGTGTAAATTCGGCCCAGGCTGTCGAAAGATGCCGGCGTGTATGCCGCCCCGATAGCCAGTTGCTGGAAGATTTTTTGACTGAGCACGCCGCCCTGTCCGATCGCGTAAAGGTTCCCGTCTTCGCTATTGGCATAAACCAGCCCGCTCGCGTCCACTGCCGGCGCGTTCACGCACCACTCAAACCCAAACGGATGATCCGCCACGCATGAGATGGTCCCGTCGGCGTTACGGGAGCAACTGTCGATATTCGTGTTTTGGAATTTCCACTCGGCCAGCATCGCGCCATTGAGCTGGGTTAGATAATAGGCCTCCGGCGACGCGGGATTGCTGCTGGTTCTATCCGGCGGGCAGACGCTCTCCACACTGCAATAAGAGCCGAGATCGCCATAATGGTTCTCCTTGATTACGATGGACCACGTTCCGTTGTGGCTATAAATGGCGGGCGTAATATCCCAGCCAAAACCGAACGCGCCCAGGTAGTTGCCCTGCGCGTCAAAATGCACCAGATGGCCCTGCGCGTAGTTGTAGCGCGAGTAGGTGCCATACAGCACGCTGCCATCCGGGGCCACCGTGGGCGATGCCGACGAGCTGTCCTCCACCAGACCATCGCCCGGCAGGTTGGTGGCGGGGTCAACGCCCAGCGCGGCGCCCGCTGCACAACCTCCCGGCGTGCCATTCGCGGGCAGCCAGCCGCCATCTGCAATGGCTACGCCGCAGCCATCCTTGAACAGCCCACGCAATGACGCCACCCATTTCTTGGATAAATCCGGATTAATCGCCACCAAGAAAGAGTAGTGAGCGTTGAAGTGGCCCCGCGTAACACTGTAAATGGTCCCGTCGGGCGCGATGGCCGGCGCAACGTTCAACCCCACCCGCTGGGTGCCGCAAACACTGGTCCCCGGGGTCGCGTTCGGGCTGGGCGGCCAAGGCAATTGCTGAGTCGTAAACGTGCCTACACAAAGTGCGTTCCCGGCGGGTGCCTCGGCCGAAGTCAGGCTCTTGTAGCTGACCGTGGAAAAGGAACCATCCGGAGCCACCTTCACCAGCCAGGAATCCGTGGCGTCGTTGGTAAAGAAATCGGCATTCCCTCCCTCCACCACCTGCAGCGCGTTGTAGTACAAATTCCCCGACCTGTCAGCGCTGATCGGTCCCGTTTCATAAGTATTGGGATCTGTTCCGAATGGTGCGATACGCTGAATTTCCGCGCCGGTTGTCCGATTCAACTGCACGATGCTACCGCTGGCGCCAGGAACATAAACCGCGGCGTTGGCCAGCACGGCATGGAACACGGGTTCGAAAAAGTTGCTGGGCGATCCCGGCGCTGTCCAATCGCTGGTGTAAGACCACACCTGAGTAAGTTGATTATTTTGCCAGACAAATCCGTTCTCGCCCCAGCTTTGTCCGGAAAAGCTGCCGGAGTCGAAGGTGCCGCTCTTAAATTCCATGAACACGTCACCTCCATCCACCAGTGGCGTTTGATAGTGGACTGGAAGTTCACCGTAGCTCTCCTGCTCCGGAGCGGCAATCGGATCGTAGAGAACGTTAGCCAGGATTTGCCCCAGCTTTTGCCCAACTAACGGGACCTCGCCTGAATGCTGCTGATTCTGGCCCCATTGCGTCCAATTCGCGTCCCCAATCGAGATGCTGGCCGTCGCGCTGCTGGCCGCGCCGCCAACCTGGATGGCAACCGGCAAGCCGTTGCCGGTGGGAACGTCGGCGGGCACCTCGACGTTGATTTGATTCACTCCCACAAATTGCGGCGATAGTCCGGAAAAAGTAACCTTTGCCGGCACGCCCCCAATCGAAACAACCGGAGTTCCGGTGTATCGAAATGTGTCCGCGGAGTTGCTGCCGGTAATTCCCGCCGGGTTCGTGGGACCCAATCCGGTGGCCAGGATTTCCAGCGTGTCGCCGGGCTCGGCGGGACGAGTGGCGAAGGAACCCAGAACACCGATGGGCGCGGCGAGCGATCCATCGCCCAGAATCGCGATTGCATAACCCTGCGACGCAAAAACATCGGGCGCATACGTGGCGATGGCCACATCGGTGGGCTGGGATGAAAATCCGTTGTTCATCACCACTACGCTGACAGAGCCGGCCGCCGATACCTCCCATGGAATCTGCGCATTGATTTGGCTGGCCGATACGAACTGCAGCGGAGCGCCAATGCCGTTGAATTGCACCGACACACCCGCCAGGGATTTCGGCAGAGGAACCACGGACGCCGCCAGGGTCTGTGGCGCCAGATTCGAGCCGAAGATGGAAACCAGCGATCCCGGCGATACCGCTGCGTCAAAGCCGGCGGCATTCACCACTCCCCCCGCGCTCACTACCGGCGTTTGAGAAAGCGCCCGCACGGCGCCCAGCAGCAAGAGAAACGAAATGCTTCCCAATGGTCTCATTCACTGCCGATGGTATCGCAGGTGGGGGCGGCTCTTATCCTGGATGAACCCGTGGGCACGGAGGCACGGCTGGTATTCTGTGAGGCATGCCGCAGGC
>DATHNM010000141.1:0-17131 GCA_035486095.1 Bryobacteraceae bacterium | reverse complement strand
CGAACAATCAAGACGGCAGCCTCAACTCGGCATCCAATCCGGCTGCGCGCGGCTCAGTGGTCTCGCTTTATGCCACCGGACAAGGCGCCGGCGCGACTATCACGCTTACCATTGCCGGATACAACGCTCCGCTGCTTTACGCCGGGCCCGCACCTGGCTTTCCCGGTTTGATGCAGATCAATGCGCAAATCCCCAGCGGCTTTCTGCCGCCCGGCATCCAATTGGTGGTGCTAACGGTGGGGGGCGCGGTTAGCCAGGCAGGGGTGACCCTGACGATTGATTGATGCAGGAGTGTCCAGTTAGAGAGTCGAGGTGCAGTTCGGGCAGCGCGTGGCAGCCAGAGGAATGGTGGTGTGGCAGAACGGGCATTCCTTGGTGGTTGGGTCGGCGGGTGCGGGAGTACGCTTCATCTTGTTGGCCGCCCGGATCATGAGATAGATCACAAACGCGACGATCAGGAAATCGATCACGTTATTCAGAAACACTCCGTAGGCGATGGTTGCGTCCCCGGCCGCTTTGGCCGCTGCCAAAGTCGGGTGATTGCCGCCTGAAAGATCCCAAAAAAGATTGCTGAAGTCGACATTCTTCAGGACCAGCCCTAGCGGCGGCATCAGGACGTCGTTTACCAGGGACGTCACGATTTTTCCAAACGCCGCGCCAATGATGACGGCAACCGCCAAATCCAACACGTTGCCGCGCATTATGAATTCGCGAAACCCTTTAAACATGCGTCCTCCTAAGGCGCCCCATCATAACATTGCGGCGGGCAAGGCTACACTGGTGAGTTGAGAACTCCTGAGAAGCGCACAGACCGGCGGCCATTCGCCAAGGGAAGGAAGTCAACGCGGCCAACTGCGCCGCGCGTTCCGTCTTCTGAGAAAAGCTGGAAGCTGACCGTGGAATACGATGGGACGAAATACAGCGGCTGGCAGGAACAACAAAACGCACGAACCGTCATGGGCCAGCTTCGCGCCGCTGCGCAAGAGTTCTTCGACGGCACGCTGGATATCCAAGGCGCCGGCCGTACGGACGCAGGTGTGCACGCGCGCGCCCAGGTTGCTCATTTGCGCGTGCGCAGAAAGAAAGAGGAAGACCACCGTCGCTGGCCCAAACCGGACGAAATATTGCGGGCCATCAACAGCCGCCTGCCTTCCGATGTTTGCCTGCTGGATGTTGCGGAGGCGGAGCCGGGGTTTCATGCCCGCCACAACGCCATCGCGCGAACGTATATCTACCAGATCTCGACGCGCCGCACGGCGTTTTTCAAGAAGTTCGTGTGGTGGATAAAAGAGCCGCTGGACGTGGCCGCCATGTCACGCGCCGCGCGAATGCTGATTGGGCGGCACAACTTCATCGCATTTCGCGCCGACGACAAGTCGCGTCCGGATGAATCGCCTGTGGTGGTGGTGGAAGACGCCGGTATCGAAACGGAAGGCGACTTGATTATTTTCCGCATCACCGCGTCGCACTTCGTATGGCGAATGGTCCGCAGAGTGGTGGGTACGCTGGTGAAATTGGGTCTGGGAGAGATAAAAGAGGACGATTTTTCCGGCCTGCTGGAAGGCCAGAAGGATGCAAAGCTGGATGTCGCAGCCTGGACGGCCCCGGCATCGGGGCTATTCCTTGAGCGGGTGATTTATCCGGAAAAGAGTTCAACTACTCGTGAGTAGAGTTGGCGGCAGGAGGCGGCGGCGCGGTGCTATCGTCACCGGCTGCGCCGCTAAATACTTTCTTGCCGGAAGGCAGAGTTACCATGCGGGCGCTGGCCGTGTTTGTGCCGTCCTTGGCGCGCAACCCTTGCACGGTCACTTCATCGCCCACTTTTAGGTCGTTCTTTCGCCAGCCTCGGCGAACCAGCTCAATGGGCGCACCCGTTTCGAACTGCCATTGTTCAACGCCGGCGTCGGTTTTCATATCGACGTAGATCCAGGCGTGCGGGTTCATCCAGTCAATCTTGGTGACGACGCCTTTTACGGTGACTGGTTTGTTCAGATCGAATTCCGCGGCAAACGCGTGATGCGCGAGGGCGGGAACCGCCAGCGAGCCCAGAAGGGCGCAGAGCGAGAGAACCAGCTTCTTCATCGATGACACCTCAAGAAGACTTCGCACGATGGATAACCTCTCACGCGCATTATACTCGAAGCGTGGACCCTAGCGCCGCGGCTGGTAAAGTCACCGTATGCCGCACCTCACCCGAAGATATCAAGCAGCGGCAGATCATCGTGAAGCTGGATGGAAAACGGCTGGGGGAGCTAATGTCGGGCGATGAAATATCGCAGATTGTGGAGCCCGGGCAGCATCGTTTGCAGGTTGACAACACCTGGAACTGGAAGAATGTGGATTTCACCGTCGCCCCTGGCCAGCATGTGCAATTTCAGACCATCAATCGCATGGGGCGCTTCACTTGGTTCCTGGTCGGTACGCTGGGCGTTGGTCCCATGTACGTTCACATCGAGCGAGTGCCCGACGCGGCGCCTCAAGCGCCTTGAGAGGCCAGTTGCCGGTCGCCGATTTCCGCGCGCACCATCCCGGCTCCCGCCACCATGGCCCGCAGTTTGCCGAAAGCCACGTCGCGCGGCAGATACTTCATGCCGCAGTCCGGCGCAATAATCAGCCGGTCGGCACTGATGTAAGGCAGCGCTCGCCGGATGCGCGCGGCCACCTTTTCCGGGGTTTCCACTTCGTTCGACGAAAGATCCAGCACTCCCAGAATGATGTTTTTCCCGGTGAGTTTGGCCAACACCGAGCAATCCAGCGAAGACTGTGCAGTCTCAATGGAGATGCAGTTCACCGGCGCGTCGGCCAGCTCGCTGAGGAATTGATATTCCGATGGCCGGTTCGCCACCATGGCCGCATAGCCGAAACATAAATGGATCGCGGTTTCGCCCTGCACTCCCTCCAGCGCGCGGCTCAGCGCTTTCAAACCAAATTGCCGCGCCTTGTCCGGAACCGCCTGCATGTAAGGTTCGTCGATCTGCACGATATCGGCGCCCGCCGCAAACAAGTCTTTGATCTCTTCGTTGACGGCGGCGGCATAGTCCAGAGCCATCTCTTCTTCGCTCTGGTAGAAATCATTGTGCGCCTGCTGCGACATGGTGTACGGGCCGGGAACGGTAACCTTGACCCGGCGATCCGTATTGGCCCGCAGGAACTGGATGTCGCGCACCTCCACCGCGTGCTTGCGGCGGATCTTGGAAACGATGCGGGGCACGAAATTCAGCTTGCCCGAACGCGCCACCACTTGCGCGGGATTGTCCAGATCGATTCCTTCCAGCGCCGTGGCAAACCGGTTGGAGTAGCTCTCGCGCCGGATTTCGCCGTCGGTGATGATGTCCAGGCCGGCGCGTTCCTGCGCGCGGATGGCCAGGATGGTTGCATCGTCCTGCGCCTCTTCCAGAAATTCGGGCGCCACGCGCCACAGATCGGTAGCTCTGACGCGCGGCGGCAGGCGGTGCGAAAGCTGCGCGCGGTCTATAAGCCAGTCGGGTTGGGGATAAGATCCCACTAGGGATGTCGGTAGCAAGGTCTTACTCATGAACGCCTGAATTGTATCACGCGGGTTCCGATTCCAGCCTCATGGAATATGATAGTCACCATGCGATTTTTGCTGCTCCTGCTGCCGCTCGCGATGGCCGCCGCGCAAGACGATGGCGCGGCGCAGTCGGATTGGCTGCATCACGGCGGATCGCAGTTTGCGTGGCGCTACAGCGCCCTGGATCAGATCAATACCGCGAACGTGAAGAAGCTCGGCGTCGCATGGGCGTTTCAAACCGGCGATTACGGCGATAGTTTGCAGTCCACTCCCATCGTGATCGGCGGAGTGATGTATATTTCCACGGCCTATGCGCAGGTATTCGCGCTGGACGCGGTAACCGGCCGCCTGATCTGGCGTTACAAATATCCCTTGTCGGCCAGCGTGGGGAGATCGGGCGGCGAGGCGTTTCGCATTAATCGCGGCCTGGCCGTAAGCGATGGCAAAGTGTTTCTGGGCACGCCGGATAATCTGCTGGTGGCCATTGACCAGAACAGCGGCCGGGAATTGTGGCGCGTCAACGTGGACGATTCCAATCAATGCGGCTGCAGCATCACTTCCGCCCCATTGATTGTCAAGGACAAGGTGATTGTCGGCGGTTCGGGCGGCGACAACGCGCATCGCGGATATCTGACCGCATTTTTCGCCAAAACTGGCCGCCTGGCGTGGCGCTGGTATGTCATCCCGGGGCCGGGAGAAAAGGGACACGAGACGTGGAAAGGTGAAAGTTGGAAAACAGGCGGCGGATCGCCCTGGCTGACCGGCTCATTCGATCCCACATTGAACCTGCTGTATTGGGGCACCGGCAATGCGGCCGGCGATTTCTATGCGGGCGATCGTAATACGGGCGAGAAGACCAATGTGAATCTCTATACCGCGAGCGTAGTGGCGCTCGATCCCGATACCGGCAAGCTGCGCTGGCATTATCAGGAGATTCCGAACGATGTGTGGGATTTTGATTCTTCCTATGAATGCATTCTCATGGATCGCGTGGTGAATGGCCAGATGCGGAAGCTGCTGGTTCACATGAACAAGAGCGGCATCACGTTCGTGCTGGATCGAGTGACGGGCCAGTTCGTGGGCGTCTTCAGCGTTCCCGAAGTTCAGACCTGGATCTCGGGCGTGACAGAAGACGGAAAGCTGGTTGGGCGGCGCGAGCCGGAGGTAGGCAAGAGCATCAACTTCTGCCCCACACCGGCCGGCGCGAAGAGTTGGAACGAGATGGCGTACTCGCCGCGCACCGGCTTGATCTACACACCCACGCTCGAAATTTGCGTTGATATCGCAGCCGAACATCAGCAGGCCGATGAAGGGCGTTTCTTCATGAGCGGAAGCTGGGATTTGAAGCTGCCGCCCAATCGCCAGACCTACAGCCATTTGGACGCCTGGGATCCGATAACGCGCAAGCGCGCGTGGAGCTATCCGTACAAGTACGTGCTGCTGGCTTCCGTGCTGGCGACGGCGGGAGACCTGGTATTCACCGGCAATCCGGAAGGCGAATTCTTCGCGCTGGATGCGCGCAACGGAACCAAGCTGTGGAGCTTTCAAACCGGCGCGGGGCATCGCGGCGGGGCGGTGAGCTACGCTGTGAATGGGAGGCAGTACGTCGCTACGCCCACCGGATGGCCGGTGACGAACATCGGCGCCGCGACGCAGGCGCTGTTTCCCGATCAAGTCTGGCGCAACGGATCTACTGTGATGGCTTTTGCCTTACCGGATGAGTCGAAATAAGTGAAGCTGAGTGTACTGGATCAATCGCCCATCGCTGAGGGGTCCACGGCCGGCGATGCCTTGCGCAACACCATCGATCTGGCGCGCTGGGCTGAGCAACTCGGATATCAGCGCTACTGGCTGGCGGAGCATCACGGGACGCCCGGCCTGGCGGACGCCAGTCCTGAAGTGATGGTGGGGCCGGTGGCCGCCGCCACCACGCGCCTGCACGTGGGCACGGGCGGAATTATGCTGCCGCATTACAGCCCGCTGAAAGTGGCCGAAACATTCAGCATGCTGAGCGCGTTATTTCCGGGCCGAATCGATCTGGGGCTGGGACGCGCGGCGGGCACCAGCGCCGGCATCGCCTATGCGCTGCAGCGCGATCGAAGACAACCCGCTCCCGACGATTTTCGCGAGCAGCTGGGCGAACTGTTGGGATATCTCGACAATCGCGGGCCGGCCGCGGGTCCTTTTCGCCAGCTGGCCTCGTTGCATTTCGACAGCCCGGAACCATGGCTGCTGGGATCGTCGGCGCAGAGCGGAATCTGGGCCGCGGAGTTGGGGCTGCCCTACGTGTTCGCCGATTTCATCAATCCCAACGGCGAAGCTATCGCGGAGTATTATCGCGAGCATTTCCAGCCGTCGGCACGCTTGCAGCAGCCGCGCGTCGGCGTAGCCACCTGGGCCATTTGCGCCGATACCGAGCAGGAAGCGCAACACCTGGCGTCCAGCATGCGAATGCTGATGCTGATGCTGTATCGCGGGCGGTTGATTCCGGTGCCATCGGTGGAAACCGCCGAGGCATTTTTGGCGGCGGAAGGCGTGGCTGCGGAGACTTTGCCGGTGGGACGGCGAATCATCGTGGGAGGTCCGGAGAAGGTTCGCTCCCTGATCGAGGAAGTAGCGGCGGATTACCGGGCAGAGGAAGTTTTCGTGGTCAACATCATGCACCAGCACACTGCGCGCAAGCGATCGTATGAGCTGATCGCGAAGGCATTTGATCTCACTTAAGACTTGTAGACGGGAACTTGTTCGCGCCACAGGCCGAGCGCCTTCTGCGCGGGCCGATCGGAGAAGCTGAAGAGCACTGCGTCTTCGGCGGCATCGTGCGAAACGGAGCACCATGCGGGCACCACGAAGATATCGCGCGCCTTCCAAGGGAACATGCCGTCGCCAATACGGCTGGAACCGCTGCCTTCAGCAACGCAATACACAGTGGAGTCTGTCTGGCGATAAGCCGCGCCCTTGAATCCGGCTGGCAGGAATTGAAGAAAAGCCCCGAGCGTCTTGGTGACAGATGTGCCCGCGGCGCTCAGATACTCCATCTTGGCTCCGTGACAGGCATGCAACGATTGGTTGCGAAGCGCTGCGCGCGCCGGCGCATAAGGAAACGCGAAGCTGGGAGCGGCGGAGTGAACGGCATCCTGCGTCGCCTCGTCCGGAAGATGTTCGGCGAAGCTGCTGTCGAAGAAATTCACGATAGGAATATCCAGGCCATCCAGCCACACCACGGGTGCAGAGCCGGGATTGCCGTGATCGTGAAAGGTCCAGGACGGCGTGAGGATCAGGTCGCCGGGATGCATGGTCGCGCGTTCGCCATCCACGGCCGTGTAAGCACCTTCGCCTTCGATGATGAAGCGCACCGCGGAAGCGGCGTGGCGATGGCTGTTGGTGAACTCGCCGGGCAATACCAGCTGCAGACCCGCATAGACGCTTTGCGTGATGCGCGATCCTCCAGGGAACCCCGGATTCTCCAGCATCAGAACGCGGCGCTCGGCTTCGCGCGCCGTGATCAATTCGCCCGATTCCATCAGGAACGGCCGCATTTCCTGGTAGCGCCACAGCCAGGGGAGGGACGCCGGATTGGGCCGCGCGCCCACAATTTCGCTCAACACTTCCCACAACGGCGCGGCGTTCAGCTTGGCGATTCTTTGATAAAAATCGCGGCGCGGCGCCGAGGTCATGCCGGCAAGGACGCCAGCGCCAGCCGAACTTCCTTGCGCGGATCGTCCACCATTTCGCACTTGTTGTCCAGCAGCATGGTGGCGCGCCGGGTGCTACTGTAAGGCGGCCACGCCATTCCCTTCTGGCCGGGATTTCCGCTGCGCGCGAACGCCACCCATGCGCCGCTGATCTTGGCCGCCAGCGCGTAGCGATCTTCGCCTGAGCCGGTCATCGGCTGGCCAGCATCCGGAATGTCGAACACGAATGGAATTTCCATGCAATGCATGGCCTTCAGCTTGCCATTGCGTACCGGCGATCGCCACTTGAAGTAATACATGTACGCCGGCGCCTTTCCCAAAGCGACTTTGCGTTCGGCCGCAGTGATGGCATTCGTCCAGGCGAAGGCATCGGAAGCCGATTCCAGAGCCAGATCGATGTTGCTGATCGCCGGATCCACGCTCTTGTACGCCGCGATAATCTTGTCCGTGTCGGAATCGCTTGCGTGAAATGTCTGCTTCACGCGCGCTCTGGCCGCGGCCTCGTCGATAGGATCCAGTTGCTGGCCTGCGAAAAAGGTCACTTCGGTCTGCGTGCTTCCAATCAGCAGCGGAACGTTGGCCGAAATTTCGGGCGCCGTGGGATCGAACGGATTGGCCGGCAGCGTTTTGCCATCCACCACTGCGCCGAAGCGGCCACCCATCAGGCCTTGCAGCAGCCGATCCACCGGCAGATTTTGCAGTTCGTCAATCTGGTTCGGCTTCAATCCAACCTTCGCAAGAAATGCTTCGGTGTTTTTGTTGGCAGCGTCGCGCGAAATTCCACGGATGGACGCGCCACTCTCAATCACGGCGCGATGAAACAAGCCCTTCGCCCCCGGCATGGCCAGCAGCGTGCTGACCTTGGCCGCACCGCCGGATTGGCCGAAAATGGTGACATTCGCCGGATCGCCCCCGAAGTTGGAAATATTGTCGCGCACCCATTCCAGCGCTGCCACGATGTCCAGCATGCCGGCGTTGGCCGAATTGGCGTATTTGGCGCCGCCCAGATCGGCCAGGTAGAGATAGCCGAAAGCGTTCAGCCGGTGATTGACGGTGACCACCACAACGTCGTGCTTGCCCGCCAGATTGACGCCGTCATAAATCTTGAAGCCGCCGGAGCCTGAGGTGAATCCGCCGCCATGCAGCCAAACCATAACCGGGCGTTTTTGTGCGGGAGTTGCGCTGGCGGTCCATACGTTCAGCACCAGGCAATCTTCGCCGGCGGGTTCGGCGGCATCCGTAGCCGCAACTTCGGGAATCAAGGTAGACGCGCCCTGCGGGGAGCGATGCCCCAGTTCAACAGTCTCCTTCACGCCGGCCCAGGGCTGTGGCTTCTGGGGAGGCATGAAGCGGGCCGATCCGGCGGTGGAAGCTCCATAGGGAACGCCGCGGAAGACACACACTTTATTCTCCAGGGTGCCGCGGATTTTGCCCGCGGTGGTTTCGACCACCGGGGCGGAGGAATCGCCCGTGGCGGGTGCGGCCCAGCTTTTGCCCAGGGTGAGTGCCCCCGCCGCAAGCGCGCTGCGGTTCAAGAATTCGCGGCGATGGAGTTGCGGCATGCTGCCTCCTTTAGTCTTCCAACGTTGGCGCCGGCTAACCCAGAAAACCGATGGCGCGGCCGGCCAGCCCTACACCGAACCACAGGCACACCGCCACGGCGGCGGCCACTTTCCCGCCCACCGGAGACGACGCGCCTTCGTTCTTCACCATGCGATTGTAAATGGTGAACTGGAACAACAGCGCGAAAAACAGAAACAGCATCTTGATGCGAAACGACGTGTTGCCGTAGCACTTCATCGCTTCCGACATGAACAGCAGAATTCCCGACGTGAGCATCACCGCCAGACTCCACCGGTTCCAGGGACGCAGCGCGCCGGCCACTTCAGAGATGGGCTGCGCTTTGTAGACCAGCCCGAACTGGCGCAGCACCAAAACCACCAGCGAACCCAGCAGCACGGTGAGCGCGAAGAGGTGGAAATTTTCAATAATCGGAAACGCGATGCGGGAGTTGCGAATCGCCTGGGCGAGCATCGTGTTATCGCACCATTGGAAGAAAGGGATGATAGCTGACATCGATAAAGGCCTCTACTTGGCCACCTAGAAAGTGTATGCCATGGTGCGGCCGCAGGTGATGATGGCGATCCAGAAGATCAGCGAAAGCCAGCCCGCCAGGCGAGCTTCCATGGGCGGCACCAGCGCGCTGTCCCACTTATCCACCTTGCGATAGATGCCGCGCTCAAACGCGATCGCGTTAATCGCCGCCAGCACCAGCAGAACAACCTTCGCGCGAAAGAAAATGCTGTTGTATGCCTTCACTGCCTGGCACCAGAAAAGAAAGATTCCGGTGACCACCATAATCGCGAAACCAATAAACATCCAAGGCTTGATTTGTTCGTAGACTTCCGATGCGGGCCGGCGCTTCATGATGTAACCCATGAGGCGCAAATCGGAAATCAACAGCAATCCAACAGAGATGGAGAGGGCCAGAACATGGATTGTTTCGATGATGGGAAATACCCAGATCGATTCGCGGATGGATGTGCCGATATTGGTGTCTTGCAACCATTGGCACATGCTCATGATGGACATCTAGCTGAAACCCTCCTGAATGCCTACGGGTAATATCTACGAGCTATTATGATATGTCAACTGAACGACGTTGAGAGCAAGCCTAGAGGTTACAATCGCATGGATCGCCTGAATTTAGCTCATTTTCGCGTGGCCGCAGGCTGCTTCCTGGTCTCGCTTCTCTGGCCGCTCGCGTCCGCGCAAACGCGGCAGCCGCAGGCGAATCCGGCCGACTGGCCGATGTACAATCGCGATCTTGCGGGCACCCGTTTTTCTCCCCTGCAACAGATTGACGCCTCCAACGTCGCTACATTGAAGCAGGCCTGGACCTATAACCTGGGCAGCGCGAGCGGAAACCAGGCCGGTTCGGAATTCACTCCCATTGTGGTGAAGGGCGTGCTCTATCTGGCGGCATTTCACTACGTCACCGCGCTTGATCCGGAGACCGGCAAGGAGATCTGGCGCCATGAGCTGACCGAAGGCGCGCCATCCAAACGCGGTGTGGCCTATTGGCCGGGCGATAACAGCAATCCGCCGCGAATAATCTTCACCAGCGGAAGCAAGATGATCGCGCTCAACGCTACCAGCGGGAAAATCGATCCCGGGTTCGGCAACGAGGGCACTGTGGAGTTGACGGTGCCGTATAATTCCGCACCCGTTGTGTACAGGAATCTGCTGATCGTGGGTGCGAACACGCCGGAGGCTCCCGCAACCGGACCCGCCGGCGACACCCGCGCCTATGACGCCCGCACAGGCAAGAAGCTGTGGGATTTCCATTCCGTTCCCCGGCCGGGTGAGCCGGGTTATGAAACCTGGCAGCCTGATAGTGCGAAGAATCGGTCCGGCGTGAACAACTGGGGCTTTTCTCTGACTGTGGATCAGGAGCGCGGCATCGTCTACACAGTGTTTGGCGGACCGAATACGAATTTCTGGGGCGGCGATCGCAAGGGTAACGATCTTTATGCCAACTCCATTGTGGCCATCGATGCCATCACCGGAAAGATGAAATGGCATTTCCAGGTGGTGCACCATGACCTGTGGGATTTCGATCTCCCCGCACCCCCCACCTTAATGGATGTGACGGTGAAGGGAAAAAAGATTCCCATCCTAGCGCAGACCGCGAAGACCGGCTACATGTACATTCTGGATCGGGTGACCGGCAAGCCCGTGTTCGGCATCGACGAGAAACCCGTGCTCCCGAGCAAAGTACCGGGAGAGCAGAGTTCGCCCACGCAGCCGGTGCCGCTGAAGCCGCCCCCGTTGTCGCGTATGAATTACGGACCGGAAGACATCGTCAGCGCCAGCGATACGAATGAAGAGCATGCCACATTCTGCCGCGGCCTGGAGGCCAGAAGCGGCGGCTTTTACAACCAGGGACCGTTCACGCCTTACGTTTATCGGGAGGCGGGAGCCAAGCCGGCCTCCACCATCATTTTTCCGGGAGCCATCGGCGGCGTGAATTGGGGTGGTGCGGCGGCCGACGCCGGCTTGGGATATTTCTTCGTGAATTCAAGCGATGAAGCCAGCATCGGATGGATTGAGAAGAAGCCCGACGGTTCGCCCGTGTTGTTTGACCGCAACAGCATCGTGGGACCCATGTCGCGCTTTCACTGGAGCGAGGGCGATCCACGCATCGGCAACATTCCCCGCTCTGGCGAGCATGCCTGGCCCTGCCAAAAGCCGCCCTGGGGCCGCTTGATCGCGGTGGACGCTCATACGGGAGATTTCGCCTGGCAGGTTCCGCTGGGGATCACCGAAGAACTGCCGCTGGCCAAAAGAAACACCGGCCGGCTAAATCTCGGCGGCCCAATTGCAACGGCGGGAGGATTGGTATTTATCGGCGCGACAAACGATCGGCGTTTTCGCGCATTCGATTCCAAGACTGGAAGAGAATTGTGGTCGGCTAAATTAGCCGCGAGCGCGCATGCAGTCCCTATCACCTTCGCAGGCGTGAATGGGAAGCAATACGTGGCAATCGTGGCCGGTGGGAATGGAACGTTGGATGATGCAACGCCGGGAGCAGAAGCCTTGGTGGTGTTTGCACTACCCTAGAACCATTCCCTTTCGGTAAATGGCTTAGTAAGGCTCCCGCCCGGCGCGAATTAAGTTAGTTGACTTAGTTAGCGGGTACCGGCTGCTTCAGCGGCGGAAGCATCGGTCAACATGATTTTGGACTTAGTCCCGCCTAAGTCAAGCTCTTTCAACTTGGCTTGACCATTCTCGGTCTTGACATCCATCTGGGTGTCGGAAAATTTCGCGGCGCTGGTCTCCACCTTGGCTGTGACCGCAACCACATTCTTGCCCTGCTTGAATGTAACCTTATCGCCATCCACCTTGACGTCGTAGACACCGGCCTTCAGTTCGGTGGTCCCAACCCATGTAGGATCAGCGAAATTAACCCGGTAGCTCGAGGCGGCGGAAGCAATTCCGAGCGAAAAGACACAAGCTCCCAGTATCAGTTTGTTCATCTTCATTTTAGCTTTAGCTCCTTAGATTGAATGCGTGTGGTACAGCTCTACGAGGAGTGTGGTTGTCTCTTGCATACAGGCCACATTAGTAACAACGCCGCCGGGCGACGAAAGGTTACTCCCTCCACATTAAACTTTAGCAAAGGGTTAATAATCTGTTACTTAACGCATCCTGGTCATTAGATGAAAGCTTCCTGCCATTGGTCGCAACATAAAATACGTCAATTGCTTTGCGGCCTTCGGTGTCAATTAGCACTACATCAATGTTACAACCCGCCGCCGAAATCGCGGAAGACAAATCGTACAGCAGGCCGGGACGGTCTTCCGCGATAATTTCGATCAAGGTTGCGGTGTCGCAGGCATTGGGATCGAAATGCACGCGCGGTTCAACCGTGCGCTTTTTCAGCTTGTGGGCGCTGCGGCCGCTCAGAAGCTGCTCGGTATCCAAACGCCCCAGCGCCACGTCTTCCAGCGTTTGCCGCAGGCGATCGTTTTCGGTGGGATTCAATTCCAGCGTGTGCCGGGGATCGGCGAATACGAAAGTATCCAAAATCAGCCCCTCGGAGTTC
The DNA here is from genome assembly GCA_035486095.1 of Bryobacteraceae bacterium. Classification (GTDB taxonomy): domain Bacteria; phylum Acidobacteriota; class Terriglobia; order Bryobacterales; family Bryobacteraceae; genus Palsa-89. The sequence goes on along the minus strand of DATHNM010000141.1, from coordinate 4,296 downwards.
GAGAAAGCCTCCGCTTTCAGGATGTCCATGCCGAAGCTCGAAAGTGCGCCCGCCAGGGATGCGAACAGGGCCGGCCGGTCGGTTGCAATGATGGTGGCGCGATGCACCCCAGCCGGTAAGTCAATCTGCACGGCAACGCCGCTCGACTTACTCGCTTCGTAAAGTTCGGCGTGGGCCTGTATGTCATCCAGGGTATGCGTGCGCAAATAGCGTGATGGAAACCCGCGAATAAAATCCGCCGGCTCCGGCAAATCTTTTCGCAGATCGGCGGGCAGGTCAGCGATGCGTTCGGTCTCCAGCTCCTTGATCAACTGTTGATGGGTAACGCGATAAGTTTCCCAAAGCTGCTCCAGCCGCCAGGGAGTCATAGCCGCCGGATTTACGGCGGAAACGTCGGCGTAGGTCAGCAGCGTAAGAAGCTTCAGGCGCTCCAGCGTTCCGATGCCGGCCGCCAACAGCCGGGCGGTGGCTGGATCGTAGAGATCGCGGGAACTCATCACCGCCGACAAATCCAGGTGATGCTCAATCAGGAATTCCACGGCGCTCTGCTCTTCGGGACGCATTTGGAGCCGCTGCATCGCGGTGCGTGCCAACTCCGTAGACAGGCGGGCATGATCGCCGCTGCCAGCGCCCTTGCCTGAATCGTGAAACAACAGCGCGAAGCGAAGCAGTGCCAGATCCTCCACCTCGGAAAGGATTTCCGCCAGGCGGCGTTCGGCGATATCCTTGCTCGCCGCCAGTTGGGCCAGCTTTTCGATGGTAACCAGAGTGTGCTCGTCCACCGTGTAGCGATGGTAGAAGTCGGGAACCACCAGGCAGAAAATATTGCGCCATTCCGGGAACATGGCCTGCAGCAGTCCGGTGTCGTGCATCACGCGCAGCGCGCCGGCGGCTTGCGGAAGCGAAAGGACGCGGTGCAGCGCCGGCCACAGCGGCTGGGTGCGCTCGCAATAAACGGCGAAAGTATCGCAGGCCTGCTCCACGCGGCGTTCGGTTTCCGCAGCCAGCGGAATGCCATGCCGCGCCACGAATTCCAGCAGGCGCAGAACAATGGCCGGGTCGCTGGTCAATTGCGCGGGCGATCGAAGATAGATGCGCTCGTTCGATACCGTGAATTCCGTGTTGGAAAGGCGCGATCGCCAATCGCGGAATTGAGTAACCAGCGAACTTTCGCTCCTTTCGTTCAGATCCAGCGCACGGCGCGCCTCGTTGTATATCACGCGCGCGTTACGGAAGTATTCGCGCATCAGATCGGCCGGTTCGCGAAACGACACGTAAGGCTGCGTGGTGAGCGCCTCCTGGGCGTCGAAGCTCAGCAAATTCTGATCGCGCCGTGTCTGATAATGCAGAAAACAGCGCAGCGAGTGAACAAACCGGGTGGGCCCAGCCAGGCGGCCGGCCACTTCCTCGTCCGGCTTGCGCAGCTTGCCCAGCCAATCGATCAAGTGCAGGTCGCGCAGCCCGCCGGGGGTTTCCTTCACGCTGGGCTCCAGGTGATAAAACGTGCCCTGGAATTTTTCGTGGCGCTCGCGCGCCAGTTGGCACAGGTGGCGAGTCAGCACGCGACCCTGCCGTTCGAAGAATCCCGGCAGCCGGTTTTCGAGCTTGCCGTACAGATCGCGCGACCCAGCCAGCATCCGGCGGTCCAACAGGCTGATGCTCAGCTCGATGTTGCCTTCGTGAATTTCGGCGCATTCGGCAACCGTACGCACCGAATGGCTCAGTCGCAGGCCGGCGTCCCACAGCAAGCGGACGAATTCGGAAAGCGCATTCTTGATGCCCGGCGCCTGGGATTCGCGCTCAATCAGGATCAGCACGTCGACGTCGGAAAACGGGAACAACTCGCGGCGCCCAAACCCGCCCACCGCAAGCATCGCGACATTCTGATCCGCCAGGGCCGCCAGGGACGCGTTAAAGGCATCGATGGTCATCTGTTCGATGACCTCGGACAGTCCAGTCAATACCGGCGCAGCATCGCCGGTGGCGAAAAACTGCTGCTGTATCTGTTGCCATTCCGGACGTGAGTGCAGCTTCTCCATATGGGTACGGGCTGCAAGGTTGGGACGGGAATCTTGCGGCGCTTCGACTTTGATTGTATCGTCTGAGGTATGCCGCTCACATCGCGATTCCTGGTGTTCCTCAGCGCGGCGCTGATACTGGCCATCACGCCGGGTCCGGGGATCTTTTATGTTCTGGCTCGCAGCTTGCGCGGAGGGCGCCGGGAAGGCGCGTTGTCGGCGGCAGGCACGTTTCTGGGCGGCTTGGTCCACGTGGCTGCTGCGGCGTTCGGGCTCTCGGCCATCCTGGCCGCTTCCGCCATCGCGTTCCAGACCGTCCGCTATGCGGGTGCGGTGTACTTGATTTACCTGGGATACCGCATGATCCGCAGCCGCGATCAGCAACCTGCGGAGAGCGAATTGGAAACCGGCGGCAATACCTTCCGGCAGGGCGTGATGACGGAAGTGTTGAATCCTAAAACGGCTCTCTTCTTTCTTTCGTTCATCCCGCAGTTCGTTTCCGTACAACAAGGGCACGTGGCGGCGCAGTTTCTGATGCTGGGCGCGATTTCAGTGACGCTGAACACCTGCGCCGATCTGCTGGTCGCGTGTTTCGCCGGCCCCTTGGGAGCGCGTATGCAGCGTAGCGCAAAGCTGCGCGGCCGGCAGCGTGCGGCATCCGGCGTCGCGATGATCGGGCTGGGCGTGTATGTCGCCGCCGCGCGGGGCCGCGCTTAGTAATACGCCAGCGATTCCACGCCGGCGCCGCCCATGAAACTCGACACCACCTTGTTCTGCGACAGATCAATCACAGACACCGTGCCATCGCCGTGATTGGCAACCAATACGGTTTTGCCATCCGGCGCGAACGCAAATCCCATGGGGTCCTTGCCCACCGTAAGCACCTGCTGTTTGCCATGCGGATCGGACACATCGATGATGTTGACCAACCGTTCCGACATATTGCAGACCAGCAGTTTCGAACCATCCGGAGAGAAGCGCGGCTTGAAGGAAGCCTTGGTATTTCCTTGCAACGGGAGCGTTACTTCCACGGTATCGGTGGCAGGGTCTATGACCAGCAGTTTTGGTTCGGAATGATCCACCGCCACCACGTACTTTCCATCCGGCGAGGCGGCAATTCCCTCTGTGCCGTTGGGCGCGGGGACGCGCGCGATGATGCTGCGCTTCTTCAGATCGATCACGGTGACAAACAGCCGATCGTTCTTATTCACCACGTAGGCCTTGCTTGCGTCCGGCAGCACCGCGGCCCAGTGGCCGGTTCCCTCGGTATCCAGTGCGGCTTCGATGCTGCGTTTCTTGGGATCAATCACCAGCAGCTTGCGGCTCAGATCGCAGGTCACGTAAATGGTTCCCGCATCGTCAATCTGAATTCCGTGCGGCGCTTGATACGGCGAGACGTCAATGGTGCCTGAAACCTGGCGCGATGCCAGATCGATGATCGCGATGGTGTGGCCGGGATGTGGATTTCTGCCGTAGACACCGTCGCCATAAACCGGTACGTACGCGGTCTTGTGATCGGGCGAGATGGCAACGTCGTGCGGCGCCACCCCTACCTCCAGATTGGAAATCTCCTGATAGGTTGAGGGGTCTAAAAATCGGATATGCCTTCCGATCTTGTCGATCACGATCAATCCGTGAGTGCCCGTGGGATTGTTGGGATCCACGCGCCCGGCGGCGAAGATCAGCCCCGCGGCGGCAAGTCCGGTGAGGGCGAGAAACGCGCCTTTGTTCGTGGCCATGATCGGTAATTATATACCCGCTGCGCGGCTGGCCCCAAAAGGCGATTCCACCACATAATCACGCCTGTCACGAATAAAAATGCGGGTGCCAGCCCCACCGCCACCCACAGTGCTTTGCTTTCCCATCCGCCGAAGTTGCCAAAATGCAGATAGCTGAACCAGCGGATAATCTGGTCGCCAGTACTGTATTTCGGACGGTAGCGCTGCGGTCGCGGGCCGGGGGTGCTCACGGCAATCACGGGAACGTTCGGAGCCAGTGAGGCTTGTGGTATGGGCCGATAAACATCCAGCGGCGCGATTTTGTTCACCAGCGCCTGGAACGGCTGCGGGAACCCGGCGTAGACGCCCACCACGCCAAACATGAACACGATGGGCAGCAGCCACAGCCCAACCACATTGTGAAGCTGCCAGTTAAGAAGCTTCCAGTTGGATTTTGGCCGGATCACGAAACCGCGGCGCCAGCTCCGCGTGCCCGGCCACCACAACACCGCGCCGGTAACCGCAATCGCAACCACAAACACGGCGCACACTCCGTTAAT
>DATHNM010000140.1:0-2963 GCA_035486095.1 Bryobacteraceae bacterium | reverse complement strand
TCGCTGGAGATCATGGAGATCACGCCCAGATCGTGCAGGCGGTCCTCGGCGGCGATGGTCTGCGGGCGGATGCGGCTTTCGGCGAAGGCCACGTCCTCGGGCACCTGTCGATTCAAATGATGACAGACCATCAGCATGTCCAGGTGTTCGGCGATGGTATTGACGGTAAGCGGCCGCGTGGGATTGGTGGACGACGGCAGAATGTTCCCCAGTCCGGCGATCTTGATGATGTCGGGAGCATGGCCGCCGCCAGCTCCTTCCGTGTGATAGGTGTGAATTGTTCTTCCCGCGATGGCCGCGATGGTGTCGTCCACGAATCCCGCTTCGTTCAGCGTGTCGGTGTGGATGGCCACCTGGATATCGAACTCGTCGGCCACGCGCAGGCACGCATCGATGGCGGCCGGCGTGGTGCCCCAGTCCTCGTGCAGTTTCAGCCCGCACACCCCGGCGAGAACCTGTTCCGCCAGAGGCTCGCGCGTGGACGCATTACCCTTGCCAAGAAATCCGAAGTTCACTGGCCACGCTTCGCCGGCGCGAAACATTTGCTCCAAATTCCAGCGGCCGGGCATGCATGTGGTGGCGTTGGTTCCCGTGGCCGGCCCGGTCCCACCGCCCAGCATGGTGGTGGTGCCGTTGGAAAGGGCTTCGTAAATTTGCTGCGGCGAGATGAAGTGAATATGACTGTCGATTGCGCCGGCGGTGAGGATCTTGCCTTCGCCCGCTATCACTTCGGTGGACGCGCCCACCACCAGGTCCGGATCCACGCCGGCTTGCGTGTCCGGATTGCCGGCCTTCCCGATTTTCACGACGCGCCCGTTGCGCACTCCCGCATCGGCCTTCACGATGCCCCAATGATCGATGATCAACGCGTTGGTGATTACCAGATCCAGCGTGCCATGCTCCGATTCGCGCGTGGCCGTGGAGCTTTGGCCCATACCGTCGCGAATCACTTTGCCTCCGCCAAACGTGATCTCGTCTCCGTAGACGGCGTAGTCCTGCTCCACTTCAGCGATCAACTCCGTGTCAGCCAGGCGAACGCGGTCGCCCCGCGTGGGCCCATACAAATCGGCATAAGTGCGGCGCGGGATCCTGCTACTCATCTGCTGAGAGCTCCATTTACTTTTCCGTTGTGGCCGTATACAGCTCGCCGGCCGGCCAACTCCACCAGGGCGACTTCTTTCTCTTCGCCCGGTTCAAATCGGATGGCGGTGCCGGCGGCGATGTCCAAACGCATGCCATAAGCCGCCGCGCGATCGAAATCGAGCGCGGAATTTACTTCGAAAAAGTGATAGTGGCTGCCCACCTGGACGGGACGGTCCCCGCGATTGCTCACGATCACCTGCGCCGTGCGCCGTCCGGCGTTCAGTTCCAGTTCATCGTCACCGAAGAAGTATTCACCGGGATGCATGGTCTTTTGAGGCAAATGCCGTCTCCTATTGAATCGGGTCGTGAATCGTCACCAGCTTGGTTCCGTCGGGAAAGGTCGCCTCCACCTGCACTTCGTGGATCATCTCCGCGATGCCATCCATGACGTCGGCGCGCGTGAGGATGGAAGCGCCCAGGCTCATGATGTCGGAAACGCTTTTGCCGTCGCGCGCCGCTTCCAGAATCTCCGCCGACAGGATCGCCATAGCCTCCGGATAGTTCAGCTTCAGGCCGCGCGCGCGGCGCTTCCGGGCTAATTCAGAAGCCACAAAGATCATTAGCTTTTCCTGCTCGCGCGGAGTGAGATGCACTCACTACCCTCCTTTAATCAAGCGCCAAACTATTCGGGGAAAGCGGCGACTGGGCCACACGAAGCGAAGGACCATGCGCACCAGGCGAGGTCTCTCCCCATAATACTTCAGAGTTGCGAATTGCACGCCCATGATCAGTGAACCTTCCGCGGCAGGGTAGCCACGCGGCCGCAAAGAATCCACTTGGCGGCTTTCCACATTTCCACCAGGCCGCAAGCCAGCGCACGGCCGCTAACGGCGAGGCCGCGCATCACCAGACCGCTCGTCCGCAGCGAAGTCACTCCCCATAAGAGTTCCGGACTGGAGAGCCGGTCTGCCACGGATTGCATCTGCGTTTCAAAGCTCCTCCAATAGCTGGCCGGCGCGCCGGCGCGGCACACGTAGCAAGCGGCAAAATGGCGAAAAGGCCCAAGCCTGGCGATGGAATCCAAGCGCTGCGTTCGCGGCGTCAATGTCCATCGTTCGGTTGCGACGGGCTCCCCGCAGGCGACGATTTCGAAATGCGATGCCAGCGAATGAAATCGAAAAAGCTCGCCCGAAGCTTCGCGCCCAGGTGCCACGCGATCCCACCAGATGAGCGAAGCGCCGGCCGCGAGCTCCACGCGGGTGGTCTGCTCAAAGCGGGAACCGGCGAAAGGGATCAACTGATCGGGCAGGTATTCCAGGAAAGCGCCGGCCGCGAGGCGGACCTGCATATGCTGCGCTGCCAGACCTTCGGGCGATCGGCTGCGGTAGATGCGCGTGGCTCCCGTGGACGTAACTTGCGCCTGGGCTCCCGCGTCGAGGTCAATTTGGACTTGCAGCGCATCGCCATCCAGAATGCCGCCGGAAAGATTGTGAACGTGCGCCAGCGTTTCGCCGGACGGCGCGCGGAATCCACGCAGCACTCGCCAGGGGGGCTGTTGTTGCTTCACGCGAAGAATAGTCGCTCCGTTTTCCGCCGCTTCAAACGACAAGTGGAGTCTGGCGGGCGCTATCATTTCAACTCATGAACAGGCGCGTGTACTGGGTGGCGTGCCGCGCGGAGGCCACGTCCAGCAGGGGCGTGAAGGACCCCATCTGGGACAGTGGATGGACTGCGCCGCTTTCCGCCGCGCGTAAAATCGCCGGCTTCAAATTCCAAAGAATCTGATGCGCTTGTGTCTGCCCCAGCGGCAACAAACGCTGGCATGCGGAAACCAGCGCGGTCATCGATTGCTGCAGGTAGGCCGCGGCTGCCGTGGCAGC
>DATHNM010000139.1:0-5492 GCA_035486095.1 Bryobacteraceae bacterium | reverse complement strand
GTCGCGGTCCAGTTGAAAACCTTGATCGCGGAAGGAACCGCCACCAGCATCGTCAGGAGCGAGAAGTACAATCCGGCGTACATCGACATGCCGGTGACGAACATGTGATGGCCCCACACCAGGAATCCGATGATCGCGATGCCGAGGCTCGAGCCGGCGATGAACGAATACCCGAAGACGCCTTTGCGCGAGAAGCAGGTGACCAGTTCGCTGATCACGCCCATGCCCGGCAGAATCATGATGTAGACCGCCGGATGAGAATAAAACCAGAACATGTGCTGGAACAAGATGGGATCGCCGCCGATGGCGGGATCGAAAATGCCGATGTGGAAAGCGCGTTCCAAGCCCACTAGCGCGAGCGTGATGGCCACCACCGGCGTGCCGAGCACCTGGATCAGTGACGTAGCGTAATTGGCCCAAACGAAGAGTGGCAGACGGCCCCAGGTCATGCCGGGGGCGCGCATCTTGTGCACCGTGACGATAAAGTTGAGCCCCGTCGTGATCGACGAGAAACCCGAGATGAACACGCCGACGGCGGCGGTAATCACGAACGTGTTCGAATACGTGGTGCTGAACGGCGTATAGAAGGTCCAGCCGGTGTCCACGCCGCCCATAACAATAGCGGCCAGCGCGAAGAGCGCGCCCACGATGTAGATGTACCAGCTGAGCAGGTTAATGCGCGGGAATGCCAGGTCCTTGGCGCCGATCATCATAGGCACCAGGAAATTGCCGAGGGTAGCGGGTATGGATGGGATCAGGAAAAAGAAGATCATCGTCACGCCGTGCATGGTGAAGATCTTGTTATAGGTGTCGGAGTTGAACAAGTCGCCCGCGGGCGTCAGCAGTTCCAGGCGGATCAGCATGGCGAAGACGCCGCCCAGGGCGAACATCACGCTGATCGAGATCAAATAGAGTACCGCGATGCGCTTGTGGTCCTTGGTGAGGAGCCACGACTTCCAGCCGTACTCGGCGTTCAGGTAATTTGGAGTTTCCTTAACTTCAGGTTCTTGTAAAGCTGTGGTCATTGTTTACCGCCATCCTGCCGCGGTGCTAGCGCGGCCGCGGGCGCGCCCGGCGCATTGGTTGTCGCCAGCGATTTGATATAGACGATCAACTGCAGAATTCCTTCTTCACTGATCTGTCCCTGAAAGCTTGGCATTACGTCCGCTTTGTAGCCGCTCACGATTTTTGCATTGGGATTCAAGATCGCTTCGCGAATGTAGGCGTCGTCGGCCTGAATCGGCTGTCCGTTGGTGAGTTGCACTCGCGAGCCATAGAGGCCACGCAGGTTCGGGCCCCGGCCTTGGCGGTCCAGCAGATGACAGCCGGAGCAGCCTAGTTGCTCGAACTGACGTTCGCCCTGCTGCGCCATCGTGCCGCTCGATCCGCCGCCCGCCAGCCAATTCTCGTAGTCCGCTGGATTCATCACGGTGACCCAACCCACCATGCCGGAATGTTCGGTTCCGCAGTACTCGGCGCAGAACAAATGATAGCGGCCCGGCTTATCGGCGGTGAACCACATGGTGTCGTAATGGCCCGGCACCACATCGTGCTTGATGCGGAGCGCGGGGATAAAGAAGCTATGGATCACGTCTTCCGATGCCAGCGTGATTTTAACCGGGCGGCCGATAGGAACATGCAGTTCATTGATTTCACGCTGGCCTCCCGGATACTGCAGCTTCCACATCCACTGCTTGCCCACCACATAAACATCCATCGCGTTGGGCGGGGGAACGGCATTGTAGAAATATATCTTGGCGCCCCACCAGAAGAAGGTGAGCATGACCAGGAACGGGATTACAGACCAGGCGATTTCCAGCCGCAAGGAACCATGAATGGGCTGCGGCACCTCATCGCCGCGGCGCCGGTACTTGATGGCGAAGACAAAAATGACGCCGAATATGAGCACCGACATTACGATGCTCACCAGGCTCAGGTAAATGTAGAGATGGTCGATGTCAACGGCGACCGCGGACGCGGCTTCTGGCCAAAGGGGAAGCTGCATAGATTAAGCTGACCTCCCGGCGTCGGGGTGCGAGTGGCGTTCTTTCCGGAGCATGATGAATATGAACCCGCCCAACACCAGGACGGTGGCTGTGCCAAGCGCCCGCGTGACCTGCGTGATGGCCACTCCGTATTTTCCCGTGGTGGGGTCGTAGTGATAGCAGAACAGCAGCACCTGATCGGCGGGCGTTCCAATCTTGTTGGCCGATGCTTCCACCAGGCCAAGCCGGAAATCGCGCGGCTTGTATTCGATTCCATAAAAATAGCGCGCGAGCTTGCCTTCCGGAGTCAGCACCATGATGCCGCTGGCGTGGGCGTACTGCTTGCTGATGGGGTCGTACTTGTAGTGAAATCCAACGGTGTCGGCCAGGGTCTTGATCGATGCTTCGTCGCCGGTCAGGAAATGCCAGCCTTCTTTCGCGCCCGCACGCTGATATTTTTCGATGTAGTTGGCCTTTTTCGCCATGGCCAACTGCCAGGTCTCGTGAGGATTGAAGCTGACCGTGACCACCTGATAGTCAGAGCCCACGTTCAAGGAGATCTGCTCCATGCTGTGGCTCAGCCCATTCAGGATCAAATCGCACAGGCCGGGGCAATCGTAGTACACTAGCGCCAGCACCACCGGCTTCTGGCGGAAAAACTGGCCCAGGCGAACGGTTTGGCCGGTCTCGTCCTTGAATTTCAATTCCAGCGGCACTTGCGCGTTGAGATTCTGGTCGATTCCCACACCCTGAACAATAGAGGGCAGGGCGACGGCGGGAATGCCCATCTGTTGCGCGGCAGCGACGCCGGCGAACGCCGCGCCCACTACGCCAGCGATCCAGAATGCTTTACTTCGCATCGCTAGTTCCTTGCTTGGCTTCCGGTTCCTTGGGGGCCGCGGGCGGTTTTCGCCCGGCCAGAATGTCGTCCAGATAATTGTGCGAGGGCAGGCCCTTGGCGGCGAGCATGTCTATGGCTCGATCGATCGGCACCCGAACCACGCCGTTCTGCTTGTCCACCCAGGCGTAGGTGCTCAAAATGTGATCTTCCTGCACGCGCAGCTGCTGCAGCTGTTCATAGGGCGCCACTTCGATACGCGGCTCCGGGGGAATTACCGGCTGCGAGAGTTTGATCGATTCGGCAGTGCTGTAGCTGGCGTAAAAGTAGCGGAAGATGCCTATCACCAGCACAAAAACGATGGCCGTTGCCACCGCCAGGAATGCCAGCGAAACCACGATGAGCCGTACGCTGACCTCGCTCTGCTCATGGCCGGCTCCGTTCGGGCTGTGATGTACGGTGTGTTCCATTTTCAGTGTCCGTGTCCGTGCGATTTGACCAGCAGTGAATAGGTGTCACGGGGGTCATGGGATGCCAGTAGCGGCCGGGCCTTCAAATTTCGAATGAAATAAGCCAGCCAGATGCCACCCAGGGCGATCAGCGCCACCAGATCGGTCCAGTAAACTTCCAGTCCTCTTTGACGAAACGCCGGTTCTACAATCCAGAATACATCCAGAATCCGCATGACGATGATCCACAGCGCCAGGGTGCGCAGGCGCGTGGGATGCTTCTTGACGAAGCGCAACAGAAGCAGGAAGAAGGGCACGAAAAAATGGAAGATCGCTATAGTCCATGCGATGTAGCCCCATCCACCACTAAAACGGCGCACGTACCAGGGAATTTCGTCCGGAAGATTCTCGGCCCAGATGATCAGGAACTGAGCGAACGACATGTAAGCCCAGAGCATGGTGAAAGCCAGCATCAGGTTGCCCAGATCGTGATAATGCTGGCGTGTGAGGAAACTGGCGAACGGCTCGCGCTTCGACAAGATGACCAACACCGCTACCAGGAACGAAAACGTCAGCAGCACCTGGCCCACTGTGAACATCCAGCCATAAATGGTGGAATACCAATCGGGCTCCAGCGACATGATCCAATCGATGAAAGCCAGTGTGGTGGTGAGCACGAAAACCAGCAACGCAGGAGCGCTGCGCCCTTTGATTCGTTTGAAGAGAGCCGGATCGCCGGTGCGATCGTGCTCATTCGCCATCTTCAGAATGCGCAGGCCGGAAAACAGCCAGATGGCGAAATAGAGAAGAGTCCGGATGATGAACCAAGCCGGGTTCAGGTAAGCGGCCTTGTGTCCGGTTGCGAAATGTTCGGCGCGATAGCCCGCATCGGTCCATTTGTAGAGCGTGCCGAGCGCGAAGAAAAGCGGGATGGTGAATAAAAGGATCAGCGGCAGCGTTTGCAGACCGGATTCCACCAATCGCCGGATGGCGACGCCCCAGTTTCCTCCCACCACGTTGTGCAGAAAAAAGATGCCCAGGCAGCCGAGGGTCAGACCGGCCCAGAAAATATACGCGAATAGATAGGACTGCCAGAAATGCTGCGCGTCCACGAACAGCCCGATCAGGCTGATCACCAGCGCCAGCAGGCCGACGAACAGGGCGCTGCGCTGCACGCGCTCCATTTGCGGGCGAAGTGTATCGCTGGGTGTCATTGAGGACTGGCTCCTTGAGGATTCGCCGCGGCCGCACCTGTACTTGTTCCGGCCACGCGCGGCGGCGGTTCCACGGTCAGAGTCTGGAGTTGACCCGGGGGTACATCGGCCTGGCTTGCGGACTCACTCAACTGCAGCGCGCGAATGTAGGCGATCAGGCGCCAGCGATCGTCCGTCTGAATGCGGGATGCATAGCTCGCCATGGCGCCAAATCCATTGGTCACCACGTCAAAGTAATGTCCCACTGGTGCATGAACTAATCTGTCCGAATAATACGATGGCGGCTGCCGGAAGCCGCGCAGAACCACCATGCCGTTGCCGTCGCCCAGGCGTCCGTGGCAGGGAGTGCAGTAAATGTTGAAGCGAGTCTGGCCGCGTTCGATATCCGTCTTGGTGATGGGGATGGGAAATTGATCGATGTCTTCGCCGTCCAGCTTGCCCGTATAGCGCGCCTCATCGATGCGTAGATGGCCTCGCGCCACGGTGCCTTCCACCATCGGGCGGGCGGAGCGCTGATCGGCAAAGAAATCGCTGGCCGCCAGCGGCTTATAGCGGGGTTCGTTGTGCATGTCCTGGCGGCAGGCACTGAGCAATAGCATGGCGGCTATGGTGGCGCATAACACCAGCTCCGGACTAGTCCTATTTTTCAACTTCGGCCACCTCTTCGGGGTTCATTTGCTCGAGGAACGCCGTGGTTTTTGCGACATCGAACTTCGGGTCGGAAGCCTCGATGCAGAGGAAGAACCGGTCGATCGATGCGCGCGAAAAGCTGGGGACGTTGAACACCGGATGATAGGGCTGCGGCAGCTTGTTCAGGGCCAGCATTCCGATGACGGCGCTCAGTGCGGCCAGAAGAACCGTGCATTCGAACGTGATGGGAATATAAGCCGGCCAGCTATTGAAAGGGCGTCCCGCCACATTGTGGGGATAGGCAATTACCGAGATCCACCACAGCAAGCTAAAACCTCCCGCCGCACCGCACAGGCCGCAGAAAAGGACGATCGGC
>DATHNM010000138.1:0-13977 GCA_035486095.1 Bryobacteraceae bacterium | reverse complement strand
TTTAGCTGATCCACCACCTTTTGCGCGTATTCGGTGTGCCGGTCCGTAATGGGCAGTACGACAGCTTGCACCGGCGCCAGCCAAACCGGAAACGCGCCGGCGTAATGCTCGATCAGGATACCGAAAAAGCGTTCAATCGATCCGTACAACGCCCGATGCACCATCAGCGGCTGATGCTTCTTGCCGTCATCGGCGACGTATTCCAGCTCGAAGCGCCGCGGCAGCGTGAAATCGAACTGAACGGTGGATAGCTGCCACAGCCGCCCGATTGCGTCTACCAGCTTCACGTCGATCTTCGGCCCATAAAACGCCGCCTCGTCCGGCATCACCTTCACCTTCATATTCAGGCGTTCGGTGGCCCGCTTCAGTGCGTTTTCGGCCAGCTCCCATTGCTCCGGCGTGCCATCGTACTTGCCGCTCACGCCCCGATCCCAGGTCGAAAGCTCGGCTTCGTAATCGTCAAAGCCGAAGGTGCTCAGGGCATCGATGGCGAACTGCAGGCAGCTCACCACTTCGTCCTCAATCTGCTCCGGGGTGCAGAAAATATGCGCGTCGTCCTGCGTGAATCCGCGCACACGCATCAAGCCATGCATCACGCCCGATCGCTCATAGCGATACACCGTGCCCAGTTCGCCCAGGCGCACCGGCAGATCACGATAGCTGTGCAATTTGTCTTTGTAAATCAGAATATGGCCCGGGCAGTTCATGGGCTTGAGCTGATACTCGGCGTCGTCCAGCTCCATGGGCTTGAACATGTTCTCGCTATAAAAATTGGCGTGGCCGGAAATCTTCCACAAGTCGCGCCGCATGACGTGCGGGGTGTAAACCAGCGAGTAGCCGCGCGCCAGGTATTGATCGCGCATCCAGTCTTCGATGATCTTGCGGATGCGCCCGCCCTTGGGGTGGAAAAAAATCAAACCTGGTCCGGCCAGTTCCTGGATGCTGAACAGATCCAGCTCTTGTCCCAGTTTGCGATGGTCACGCTTCTTGGCTTCTTCCAGCCGCTGCAGGTACGCGTCCTGATCCTTCTTGTTGAAAAACGCGGTGCCATAGATACGCTGCAGACGCGGCTTGTGCTCGTCGCCCTTCCAATACGCGCCCGCTACCGACAGCAGCTTGAACGCCTTCAATCGCGAAGTGGACGGCACGTGCGGACCGCGGCAAAAGTCGATAAATTGCGGACCGAGCGTGTATTCGGAGAAGATTTCACCCGCCCGTTCTTCGATCAACTCGTGCTTCATCCAATCGTCAGCGTACTTCTTCAGGCCCACTTCCTTGGGAGTCAGCTTGCGCTCAAACGGCAGGTTCTTGGCCTGCAATTCCGCCATGCGAGCTTCGATCTTTTCCAGATCCTCGGGCGTAAAAGGCGTCTCGCGCTGAAAATCGTAATAGAAACCGGTATCGGTGGGCGGGCCAATGCCAAGCTGGGTTTCGGGAAATAACTCCAGCACCGCGGCGGCCAGTAAATGCGCGGTCGAGTGCCGGTAGACTTGCAGCGCCTCTGGGTTTTTCGACGTCAGGATCTCGAGTTTCGCGTCTTTTTCAAACGGCCGGGTGAGGTCCCAAAGGTCTCCATCCACGCGCGCCACTACGGCATCTTCAGCCAATCGGGGACCGATCGATTTTGCGATATCCAAAGGACTGCTGCCTTCGGGAACGCTCTTCTGGCTGCCATCGGGCAGAGTAATTGTAAGGCTTTCACTCATGTAAGTTTCAGGTTATCAGGCTATTTCAGTTTCGCGTATTCGACTTTGGCTTGCTGCAGGATGGGAAGGTCAGCATCCGCGTTCTTCCATAGCGACAGGAAATCCTGGTAGGCGGTTTTCGCTCCCGTTCTATCGCCGGCCAGGGCGCAGGCGCGGCCCAGTCCCAAGCGGGCCAGCGCGCCAATCGGCTCGTTCCCTACCAGACCTGGATGATCGAGAATCTTTTGAAACTCCGTCTCGGCCGGCGCTCCCTGTTTGGCGGCCAAGTACGCCTGTCCACGCAGATATACCGGGTAGAGAGTAAAGTTCAGGGACTGAGCGGTCCCTCCCATTTCGTACGGCCCAGCCTCCGCCAATGTCCCCAGTGCTTTGCCGCTATCGCCACTCCTCAGGGCAATGGCTGCGTCGATCATCGGCATGTACTCGAAACGCACCACGGTGTCATCGGGGAAGCGCTTGCCAAGATCGCTGGATAGCCGCGAGGCTTGCTCGGGATCGCCTGCCAATCCGAGTGCGATGGCCGAGAGCGCCTCTACATCTCTGCCGCTTGCCAGTGCAAGTGCGGACTGGGCATGCTGCTTTGCAAAAGCTACATTACCCACCAGCGCCTCGCGCACCGCGGCTTCCGCCAGATACACTCCCGCAGGTTCTTTCTCATCGCCGCGTTGGGCCAAGTCTACGGCCCGGCGCGTCAACTCCCGGGCTTTGGCAAACTCGCCGCCAAAAGCGGTGGTGTCAGACTGCGCGTCCAGCGCGGCGTCCGCGTACCCCGGTTTTCCCAGTAGTTCAGACGTCTCCCGCTCCATACCCCCGGCATTGTGCTGCAGGAAATCCACCAGGTAAAAAAATTGATGGATTAACGGCCCGTCGAGATTGTGGTCCCGCGCCTCTTGCGCCGTGGCCCGGGCGCTGTCCAGACGGTTGAGAAACAGGTATGAGCCAACCAGGTTTCCATAGGCGATCACGCTTCCCGAATTCAGCCTGAGCGCCTCTTGCGCCGCACCCAGCGCCTTGTCGTATTCGGCCAGCTTGTTGTAGACGCCTGTCAGGCCAACTTGCGGCAGTCCGTCGCGCGGGTAAGTCTGCGCCCATAACTGATAGGCCGTGCGCGCCGCCTGCAGGTTTCCGGTGACGAAATCCTCGTAGTAGGAAG
This sequence comes from Bryobacteraceae bacterium, assembly GCA_035486095.1. Lineage (GTDB taxonomy): Bacteria > Acidobacteriota > Terriglobia > Bryobacterales > Bryobacteraceae > Palsa-89. The sequence continues at coordinate 11,118 of DATHNM010000138.1, read as the reverse complement.
AAATGGCCAGCTTTTCCTGCTCGCTGGTGCGGCCGCGCAGCTGATAAGCCTTGCGCGTGCTTTCGGCGGCCCGCTGCGCCTCTCCCAGATCGGCATAATTGATTCCCATCCGTGCATAGGCCATGGCGAAATTCGGGTCCAGCCCGATGGCTCTCCGGAAGAACGGGATCGCGCCCGCGTCATCGCTCTTGGCAACTGTCGCCTGATAGCCGAGACTGTACGCCTGCAGCGCCTCAAGCGATGGCGTGCTCACATTCTCCGGCGGCGCGTCATACTTCTGAACTGAGGCCAGCGATTCACCCAGTTTCTCGCGCAGCCGGGCCGCCGCCTCGCCCAATGCCTTGAGAACTTGCTCCTTTCCGCTGGCAGTCACCTGTTCTTGCGCCAGCATGTCGCCATTGCGGCAATTTACGGCTCTCAATCCCAGCACATATTGGCTGCCTAGCACGGAGATGGAGCCTTCCATAACGGCCGCGCTGCCCGTGCGCTGGCAAACCTCGCGGCCGAGTTCCGCAGTGAGACGCGCGTCTTTTCGTTGGCTCATCAGCGCCAGGGTCTGCGCGACGCGCTGATCGGAAAGCAGGTAGAGAAAAGGCGATTGCTCCAGTTGCGCCGAAAGTCCTTGCCGCAGGGTGCCCTCAAATACGGGATCGCCGGTATTGTTGGTGAAATCGGCCAGGACCACGGTGTCTTTTTCCGTAAGTTTCACCGCGTGCCGGTGCGCGAAGAAGTAGCCTGCGGCCACGGCTGCAGTCAAAATCAGGGCCGCTCCAGCAACCAAGGCCGGCCGGACCCGTGCAGCATCCGGCGCTGCCTGAGTTGCCGCAGTCGATTTCTGCGAATCGCTGTCGCGTTTTAACCGTTGCAGGTCCGAGCGGATCTCCGCCGCGCTCTGGTAACGCAGCTCGCGATCCTTCTCCAGCGCCTTGTTGATAATGCGCTCTAATTCCACCGGCAAGTCTGGATTCAGCCGTACCGCCGAAGTCGGCGTGCCTTCCAAAATCGCGTTGAAGATCACCGCGGAGCTTTCTCCGCGAAACGGTAATACGCCGGTCGCCATTTCATACAAAACCGCGCCGAAGGAAAACAGATCGCTGCGCCCATCCAGCGCCTTGGCGCGCGCCTGCTCCGGCGACATGTAGGACACCGTGCCCATGGTCGACCCGGGACTGGTCAGGTGTTGCTGATCCACGGTGAAGGCCTGCGTATTGACCTTGTTGGACGCCATGGTGGCGGGGTGAGCTTTGGCCAGTCCGAAATCCAGTATCTTGGCGTGGCCGCGATCGGTGATGAAGATGTTGGCGGGCTTGATGTCGCGATGAACGATGCCCTTCGAGTTGGCGGCGTCCAGCGCGTCGGCAATTTCAATGGCGAGCAGGAGCAGCACTTCCGTTTCGATGGGACGACCGGCGATTCGGTCCTTCAGCGTCGCGCCCTCCAGGCATTCCATCACGATGTAGGATTGCTCGCCGCTTTTCCCAATCTCGTAAATCGTGCAGATGTTGGGATGATTCAGCGCGGACGTGGCTCGGGCTTCGCGGCGAAAGCGCTCCAAAGCTTGCGGGTCGCGCGCCAGATCGTCAGGCAGAAACTTCAGCGCGACGAAGCGCCCCAACTCCGTGTCTTCAGCTTTGAAGACAATACCCATGCCCCCGCCGCCAAGCTTTTCGACAATACGATAGCGCGAGACAGTTTCGCCGATCATTTGGCAGCTATCCAAGTATGGTAACGCCGTATACTTGTAAAAAGCATCAATACACGGAGGCCGTCATGACCCTCGGACACGACCTGAGATTCGCGCTACGTTCGCTGCTGCGCAGCAAGGGGCTTACCGTAACGGTGGTTCTCACCTTGGCACTCGGCATAGGCGCGAACGCCGCGATTTTCACGCTGGTGCGCGGCGTGCTGCTGCGGCCGCTGGCCAACCGCGACGAAAACCGGTTGATTTACATCCGGCAAAGCGCCCGCGAAATCGCGGACGCCGCGTTCTCGGTGCCCGAGATCCAGGATCTGCGTTCGCGCGTCAAGACGGTCAACGCGATCGGCGATTTTTCCACCATCGGTTTTACCATGGTCGGCCTGGGCGAACCGCGCGAAGTCCGCGCTGGAGTTGTCGGCGGATCGTACTTCGACGTCGTGGGGCTGCGCCCAGTGCTGGGCCGTCTGCTAGACCAACGCGACGATGGACCCAGCGCGGCCGGGGCCATGGTATTGACCTATCGTTTCTGGACCACGCAGCTGAAGAGCGACCCATCGGTGTTGGGAAAAACCGTCAGGCTAGGTGAGCGCACGGCCACCGTGGTGGGCGTCCTGGAACCGTCCGTCCCGTATCCGGCCGAAACGGAAATCATCGCGAACGTGGTCACCAGTCCGCATCATCTGTCGGCCACCATGGTCACTGGCCGGGTCCATCGGATGACCGAGCTCTTCGGCCGGCTGGCGCCCGGAGTGACTCTGGAGCAGGCCCGCGCAGAGTTGCGTGCTGTGCACGGCAGCATGCTGCGGGAACATCCCGAAGCATATTCTCCCAGGGCGGATTTCCGGATCGACGCCGTTCTCCTGCGCGACCAGATCACGTCGCGCGCCAGAACCGTGTTGTTGGTCCTGCTTGCGGCGTCGTTGCTGGTATTCGTGATCGCGTGCTCCAACGTGGCCAATCTGATTCTGGCCCGCACGGTGCGCCGCGAAGGAGAGCTGGCCATCCGCGCGGCCCTGGGCGCCAGCACGTTCGCGCTGCGCCGGACATTGTTGGCTGAAAGCCTGCTGCTGTGCGGCGCCGGCGCGGCACTGGGTGTGTTGAGCGCGCGGCCCATGGTCGCCATTCTGGCTCGCTACGCCTCCCGCTTCTCGGTGCGCGCGCTGGATCTTACAGTGGACTCCAGCATGCTTTGGGTGGGCGCCGCGCTGGCCGTTATCTCGGCGGTGCTGCTGGCGTTTGTTCCGCGCCTTCCCTTATCCGGAAGCTCCGACACCGCGCATGGGCTGAGCCTGGCCAGCGGCAGTGTCCGCGTCACCGGCAGCGCCAGCCGCCGGCAGAGAGTTTTTGTAGTGACACAGATCGCGGCCTGCTTTGTTCTATTGGCCGGCGCCAGCATGCTGCTCAAGACCCTGCTAACACTGCAAGCGGCCCAGACCGGTTTCGATATGCGCCATGTGCTGGCCATCAATGTGCCTGAGTTGCCGTACGGGAAGACGCCCGAACAGATCACCGCGTTCTATCAGGAAACGGTGCGGCGAATTTCGGCGCTGCCGGGAGTGACCGGAGTTGCGGTCGGAAGTTCCGTTCCCTGGCGCGACGCAGGCAATTTCGGTCCGGGCTTCGACTTCTCCACCGACGGCCATGTCAAAGCGGCAGGCGAAGAAGATCCGCGAGGGCGGTTTCGAACGGTCTCGCCCGGGTTCTTCGCGGCCCTGGGCGTTCCCCTGCTCGCGGGGCGCGATTTCAATGCATCCGATCGCAAGGGCAGCGAACTGGTGGTCATCGTAAGCCAGAGCGTGGCGCAGCGCATGTTCCCGAATCAGGATGCCGTCAACCATCATCTGATTTGGACCGATCCGGTAATGAAATTCATCGGCATCGGCGATGCGCCCCGTCGCATTATCGGGGTGGTGGCCGACGTCGACGATGAGAATGTAGTGCCGGGCCCGGCGCTGAGCGTGTATCAGCCGTTCGGCCAGGAATTCGGCGGTGAGCGTCTGTTCGTACATGCCCAGGGGAATCCTTACGCCCTGGTCTCTCCCATCACCAGCTTGATTCGCAATTTGTCGGCGGACCAGCCGGTGGAACGCGCAGCGACACTGGAGGACGTTCGCGCGGAAGTGCTCACGCCAGACCGGCTGAACACGCTGGTGTTCGGCGGCTTTGCGGCGGTCGCGCTACTGATCGCCGTGGTGGGCGTGGCCGGCGTCCTGGCGTTCTCAGTGAGCGGCAGAACTCGCGAATTCGGAATCCGGCTGGCCATTGGATCGGAGCCGCGGAGCCTGGTAATGGGTGTGATTCGAGAGGGTGCCGTGATGGCGGTCGGGGGCATCCTGGCGGGCGTGGTTGTTGGGTTTGCGCTGGCCCGCCTGGCGGGCAGCTATTTTGAGAGCGTGCGGATGCCGGGCGTGCTGCCCGTAATCGGCGCCGGTCTGGTTCTGCTGGTTGCCGCGGTGGTGGCGTCCATCCTGCCGGCGGCGCGCGCGGCGCGGGTAGATGTCATGAACGCCCTGCGGTCCGATTGATCTGAGTCCCCCACCAACGGACCCTTTTGGTCCGGGTGGTACTATGAGAGAAGAATGCCTGCCATCACCGAAGCAGGGGTGTTCGACGAGTCCGGGTTGCTGGCGAAGGCTCGCGAGGGCGACGTTGCGGCCTTTAGTGAGCTGGTGAACCGGTACTCACGTAAGATCTACCGCCTGGCTAAACACATAACGCAAAACGATACTGACGCAGAGGACGTGCTTCAAGAGACGTTTATGAAGTCGTTCGAACACTTGGGGGATTTCCAAGGCCAATCTAAGTTTTACACCTGGATTGTGCGCATTGCTGTCAACGAATCCCTCATGAAACTGCGCAAGCGGAAGTCCGACCGGACTGTCCCGCTGGATGAACCCCTCGATACCGGAGAGGACACCGTAGTCCGCGAAATTGCTGTCTGGGATGAAAATCCCGAGCAGCAGTACTCCCGGGAGGAACTGGCTAAGATCCTGGACGAAGCCGTCGAGGGACTGAAACCTGCTTTCCGAACCGTTTTCGTGCTGCGAGACATCGAAGAAATGAGCACCGAAGAGACCGCGCAAGCGCTGGGTATATCGGTGCCGGCGGTAAAAAGCCGCCTGTTGCGCGCGCGTCTGCAGTTGCGTGAGAAGCTGACGCGTTTCTTTCGACGGAAAGGGGATGACGTCTTTGCTTACCTGTAAAGAGTTTTTGCAGGAGCTCACCGACTATCTGGATTCAACCGTGGACGCGGAACTTCGCCACAAATTGGAGGCGCACATAAACGAGTGCCCCAACTGTTTTGTAATTCTTGACACCACTCAGAAGACCATCAAGGTGTATAAAGGAATGCAACCGCAGGAAATTCCAGCGGACGTCCATGTCCGGTTGATGAAAGCGGTGGAGCGGAAAATCGCTGCGAAAAAGTCGGCTGCGCACTGAGCGAGGAATCGCTCTAGGGCAGCACTGAGGATGCTAGGCGCCCGCGGCTGTCGCGAACGGCCGGGACACTTGGATTCCCGCGGCGTCGAAGCCCTGCTGCTGCAGCACTTCCCGCACTTGCTCCACTTGGCTTGAATAAGCCGGGAACTCCACCAGCACCTGCGCCGGCCGGTGATAAAGCTGGGGATTGACTGGGAAATCGAGCGAAGCCAGAGCCTCCAACAAATCTTCCAGGAGTTTTGGTTCCGTGGGAATACTCAGGGAAACCAGCTCACCCTGTTGCCCAAATAGAGCGGCTTCGGGAGGAAGAGACGCCGTCATGCAAAAGTCCTCTCCGGCGATCCGGCTCCCAAAATAAAAATCCCCTGGGCGAATGCCACAGGGGGTTTAGTTTCGTGAAGACCGACTCACCTTTAGCATTTTTTAGCGTGGTTGCAATTAGCCAGCCCCACCTTGCGATGAAGCCTAAATCAATCCACGATGCAATTTAAGAATACCATTAGCCCCTACGGAATGCAATGGCGAATTGAGATGGTCAGGGCCGATCCAGCCGCTGCTATTGAGCCGGAAGGTCGCTCGAAAGCTGTTCAAAACGCTTACGTTGTTCGGGCGTAAGCATTTGTAGGATCCGGTTGCGCCCGGTGGCGCGGACGTCTTCGATCTGGGCTTCCAGGTCCTGGTGGTATTTCACGAAATCGTCCAGGATCGTTTTCAGGCGATCTGACTGATCCGGTGTGAGTTTCAACTCCCTTTTCAGCTGATCGTAGGAAAACTCCGCCCGGTCGCCTTTCCAATACGCGACACGATGCAGTTGTTTATGCAGGCCCGCCTGCATGCCAATGGCGCCGGCCATGGCGCCGACCAGGAATACCAGGACCAACGTCGTCAAAATACGCGGATTCTGCCAGGTCGGCTGATCCGGAGCGAACATGGCCCTACTGGTGGTAGCTGGCAAGATCCACCAAAACCGCATTACGCTGCTGTTGCTGCTGCAGGCCGTCGTCTTGTTGGATGTTCGCGGCTTGCTGAATGCTCGCCGGCTGCGTGGCCGTTTCGGCCGTTCGCGGCGTGTCTGTCAGAACTATCGCTGGAGTTGAGGCTAGTTCAGGACCGCTAGGTTCTGAAGTCACCAGATAGGTGCCCAGCAGGGCCACCAGCGCGGCCGAAGCCACCGCCAGCCGGAGTCCGAATTTTCGATCGAGAAAGACGGACCAGATGGATGCCGGTTGCGATTCAATGCGTTCCATCACGCGCGCATAGAAACCCGCGCGCGGTTCCTGATCCCGGGGGGCGCGCAGCGATTGCAACAATTGCGATTGGGTTTCCAGCACTTGAAGCTCGGCGGCGCATTCCCCGCACTGTCCCAAGTGCGATTGAAACTCCGCTGGAAGCTTCGAGCCTGAACCCTTTAGATAATCTTCAAGGTTGTGCCTGATTTCCTGATGCATGACTTCTTCCCTCAAAAAGACCGCTAACTTTAACTCTTACGGATCGATTCGTCCGTTTCGCTGTAGACCTTTACGGTCAACTAATGTTCCAACTGTTCTATCACATTCACGCGAGCGATTGCCCGCCGCGCGTCAAACGCTGCGCGACTTTTAATAGCTTCTGCCGGGCTCGAAACAATTTCACCTTAATAGTGTTTTCATTCATGCCGGTCATCTGGGATAACTCTTCCACCGAGTGCCCTTCCACTTCCTTCAGCAGAAGCAGACTGCGGTCTTCATTGGACAGCTTGGCCAGCAGCTTCAAAACCAGGTCTTTGCGCGCCAGTTGCGTATCCACGGCCGGGGCCTGGGAAGTGGCGGTCTCGCTGTTTTGCATGCGCTGGGCGTCTTCCTCGGAAAAATCGCTTTCGTAGACCAGCTTCCGGACGCGCTTTTTGCGCAGATAATCGTAGCATTCGTTGACCGTGATCTTGTAGATCCAAGTCAATAGAGAACTGCGAAAATCGAAACTCTGAATGGAAAAATAAATCTTCGCGAATACCTGCTGGGCGATGTCCTCGGCGTCGTTATGATTGCGCAGAATGCCGTAGATAATAGAGAAGACCTTGGCTTGATAACGCTCCACGATGTCACGAAAGGCCATCTCGTCCCTGGCCTGAACGCGCCTGACCAAAGCGGCTTCCTCAGAATTCCGGTGATCCACTCTGGTTTTAGCCTGGGTCCGGGCTCCGGACGCCGGTAAGGCCCCGGCGCCAACCGCGGGTAGGGAAAGTGTTCCAGCAAGACCGCTCATACACCCTGCCAGACGTATGCCAACCGCTTGCGGTTGCAGTCAGTTGGAGGTAAACGGCCGGAATCGGGCGGGATTGCATCCTGTCATCGCATCCTAAATACGGAGTTTAGCATCTAACGCTAGTGTGACCGGTTCCTTGCGATAGGCGGGCGTTCCGGCGATAATAGGTTGCAGAGAGTTCAGCCAACAGGAGATCTTACGAAATGGTTCAACTGACCGAGACGGCCGTAACCAAGGTGAAGGAGATTCTGGGATCGCAGGATCCCAAGCCCGCCGGGCTCCGCATCGCTGTAGTGGGCGGTGGATGCTCCGGGTTTAGCTATTCCATGGCTTTCGAAAACGCCCCGAACATGCTGGACAAAACCTACAAGTTCGACGATCTGCAGGTGTTCATCGATCAGGCCAGCCTGTTGTACCTGGACGGCGCCGAAGTGGATTATGTTGAGACCATGGAAGGCTCGGGATTTAAGTTCAACAATCCCAATGTGAAGAGCACCTGTGGCTGCGGCAGTTCGTTCAGCGCCTAAACACTCAAGAAACTGGACATATCAGGCGTCGTGAGGCTTTGCCTCCGGCGCCTTTGTCGTATCACCCGGCTTTTTTCAATGAATCTGACCGGCCTCCTGACTGAACAGCCGAATCCCGCGTCTGACCATATTGACGCCGTATCCACCGGCGAAGTGCTCGCCATCATCAACAGCGAAGATCAGAAAATAGCGGCTGCGGTGGCGGCCCAGATTCCGCAAATCACCCAGGCAGTGGATGGCATCGTCGAACTGCTGCGCGCGGGCGGAAGATTGTTCTATATCGGCGCTGGGACCAGTGGACGCCTGGGGGTTCTGGATGCCGCCGAATGTCCGCCGACGTTTCAGGTGCCGCCGGAACTGGTGCAGGGTATCGTTGCAGGAGGCGAAGCGGCGCTGGCCCGCGCCACGGAGGCTTCAGAAGACGACCCCGAAGCCGGCCGGCGCGATATTGCCGCTGAGGGGTTTACTGCCAAAGACGCACTGGCGGGAATTGCCGCCAGCGGGCGCACCCCTTATGTGCTGGGTGCCATGCAGGCCGCAAATCAGCTGGGTGCGCTGACCATCGGGATCAGTTGCACGCCGGATTCGCCGCTGGCGCACGCGGCGCAGATTGCGATTACGCCGTTGGTGGGGCCGGAGGTCATCGCGGGCTCCACGCGAATGAAGGCGGGTACCGCCACCAAGCTGGTGCTGAACATGATCAGTACCGCGGTGATGATCCGGCTGGGATATGTTTTCGGCAATCTGATGGTGAATGTGCAGCCTAGCAATTCGAAATTGCGGGATCGAGCCACGCGAATCGTTGCCGCAACCTCGGCGCTAACCTACGAACGCGCTGGCCAATTGCTGGTGCAGGCGGGTGACAGCGTGCCCGTGGCAATCGTGATGGCGCGGCTGTCGCTGGATCGCGCCTTGGCCGAAGCGCGGCTGGCAGCGGCTGGCGGGCGTGTTTCCGAGGCGTTGAAGACCTAATCTGGAGCATCAGGACTAAACTGGAGCATCAGTACTTAAATGGACAAGTTCAGGATTCATGGCGGCGTGCCGCTCGAAGGCGAGATCGCAGTCAGCGGCGCAAAGAATTCCGCTCTACCCGCGCTGGCCGCCTGTTTGCTCACCGCCGAACCGGTGAGATTGCGGCGCATTCCGCCGGTGCGCGACATCGGGACCATGCAGCAGTTGTTGCAACATGCCGGCGCACAGGTCGACGTGTCCGATGGCGTGGTGAATGTGCATGCGGCCAAGCTGCAGCGTCCCGAAGCGCCTTATGACCTGGTGAAAACGATGCGGGCTTCGAGCCTCGTACTGGGGCCGTTGGTGGCGCGCACCGGGCGAGCGCGCGTATCCATGCCTGGCGGCTGCGCCATTGGCGCGCGGCCCATCAACCTGCATGTGGCGGCGCTGGAGCAACTGGGAGCCGAAATTCATCATTCGCACGGTTATGTGGAAGCCCAGGCGCCGCGCGGCTTGAAGGGCGCGCTGGTGCATTTCGATCGCATAACGGTGACCGGCACGGAAGACGTCTTGATGGCGGCCGTTCTGGCCGAAGGTGAGACCGTGATCAGCAATGCCGCGCGCGAACCGGAGGTGCAGGACCTGGCGCTTCTGTTGAATAAAATGGGCGCTTGCGTGGAGGGTGCCGGCAGTTCCACCATTCGAGTACGGGGCGTCGCCAGCCTGCATGGAACCGAGCACGCCATCATTCCCGATCGCATCGAGGCCGGCACGTTTCTGATCGCCGGCGCGATCACGCGCGGAGACCTGGTGGTCTCCGGATTCATTCCCGAACATGTGGATGCGCTGGTCTTGAAAATGCGGCAGGCGGGCGTGGAGGTGACGGAGGCTGGTCCGGGAGCGCTGCGCGTCCGTGCCTCCGCCAGGCTGCACGCCGCCGATATCACCACCGAAGAATATCCCGGATTCGCAACCGATCTGCAGGCGCAATACCTGGCGCTGATGACGTTGGCCGAAGGAATCTCCTTCGTGAGTGAGACCATCTTTGAGAATCGCTTCATGCATACCCAGGAATTGGCGCGAATGGGGGCGAATATTCGCGTGGAAGGCCGGCAGGCCATCGTGGCAGGTGTGCCCGATCTGACGGGTGCTCAGGTGATTGCCTCAGACCTCAGGGCCAGCGCGTCACTGGTGCTCGCCGGGTTGGTGGCGCGCGGCGAAACGCTGGTGGATCGGGTGTATCATATCGACCGGGGATATGAACGAATCGAGGAAAAATTGGCGCGTGTGGGCGCGCGGATCGAGAGGGTGATGTGAGCGCGCCGAAATCACACAATCCAGCTTTTCTAGCGCTGGTGAATGCCGCCAAGGCTAGAATTCAGGAAATCGATATTGCCGGATATCAACGTTTGCGGGCCGCAGGTGAGGAACATATCTTGATCGACACCCGCGAGAACGATGAGTGGGCGGCCGGGCACGCCGCCGGAGCGGTTCATTTGGGCAAGGGCATTATCGAGCGCGATATTGAAACCAGAGTCCCGCGCAAGGATGCCAAGCTGGTGCTGTATTGCGGTGGAGGTTTCCGCTCTGCGCTGGCCGCCGATGCGCTGCGGCAGATGGGTTATGGCAACGCGATTTCGCTGGATGGCGGATGGCGCGCTTATCAGGAGTCTGGGCTGCCCATCGAGAAGTGATGGGATGGAAAAATAATCAAAAACGTATGAGCATCGTTGACGACATGTAAAGCATCGCGCCCAGCGCGCCGAGCTCCAGAAACTTTACAACTCGCGTCAAGCCGATGTTCATAAATTCGAAGCGCAGCACCATGGCCAGGCCGAATCCAACGCCGATCAGCCAAAACGGAACCACACCATCGATGGATTGCATAAAGCCGAAGAAGACCACATAAAAAATAATGGCGAGGTTGCTGTCAAACCAGTTCTTCCACTGGGTGTACATGACGAACAACCCAAAGGCGATGATCAAAACCGCAGTCACCGAAGCACCGTTTGAAAGATTCATGAATTACTGCTCTCGATTTCCAAAAAAGAAATCCGGCCGGACAAGCCCGGCCGGTTTCAGCAGCTAGTGAATTTAGAAGCCGAAGCTGAGGCCGGCCGAAACGACGAAATCCTGAATCCAGCCGCCCACCGTGGACCCGCCCACCGGCGCGATCAGCGTGCTGGGAAACGGCGTGAGATAATCGTGGACTTCCAGACGCAGGAGGGTTGACTTGGCAATGTTGAATTTCACGCCGGC
>DATHNM010000137.1:0-2494 GCA_035486095.1 Bryobacteraceae bacterium | reverse complement strand
CAGCGGCGTCAGCCTGTACCGTCTTGCGGTCCCGGTGTTGGCCGCGGCGCTATTAATGAGCGGCGGCCTGTTCGCCTTCGCGCACTACTATGTGCCGGACGCCAATCGCAAGCAGGACGCCATTCGCAAAGAGATCAAAGGCAAGCCGGTGCAGACCTATCTGCATCCGGACCGGAAATGGGTATTCGACCCGGGCTCGAGCAACGATCCCAAGGTTTTCTATTTCAACTATATCGACGGGGCGCAAAAGCTGATGGTGCGTCCGCAGGTCTTCGAACTGGATCCGGCGAATTTCCGCATCTTAAAACACATCTCCGCCGAGAAGGCGCGTTGGTCGCCCACGCTGGGGACGTGGATTTTCGAAAATGGCTGGAGCCGCCAGGACCCTGGGGGCCGGCACGAGAAGTTTTTCAACTTTACGGGACAGGCTGCGACATTTCAAGAGCTGGACGAACGGCCCGATTACTTTCTGCAGGAAGTTCTGCAGGATCAGCAGATGAATTATCAGCAGCTGGCCGCGTACATTCGCGAGTTGCAGCGCAGCGGCATCGACACCATCACCTTGCAGGTGAGCTTTTATCGCAAGTTCGCTTTGCCGCTATTCGCGCTCGTGATGGCGCTGATTTCAGTGCCCTTCGCTTTCCTGGCGGGCAACAAGGGCGCGATGGCGGGCGTGGGTGTCAGCTTCACCATCGCCATCGCCTATTGGACCATCGGCAAGCTCTTTGAGCAATTGGGCGACGTAAATCTGCTGCCGGCGGCGCTGGCGGCCTGGTCGCCGGATCTAATATTTGCCATGGCCGGCATGTACTTCTTCACCCGCATGCGCACCTAGCAGAATCCATCGCGGAGCACGCATTCAACCTGCGATCAGGCGCCAACGATCTGGACGTTCATTCCTTCCGGATCTTTGATATGAAAGCCGGCGTCCAGGTTTTCTTCCGCGGTTATGCCCAAAGCCTTGAGGTCCTGGGTGACTCGTTCCTTGTTAAAGTTCTCCACGCCGATCGCGAAGTGATCCACAATCCCGGTCGGATTCTTGTGGTGCAGTGAGACGATAATTTTCCCCGCGCCCAGGCGCGAGATCTCATTGGGTTTGTCCTCACCCATGACGGTGAGCCCGAAGACCTTTTCGTAAAAGGCGATGGCGCGCGGCAAATCGGTGACTTGAATACTGATGTGATCTATTTTCACGCCTTTCAGGCCCGCATTCTGGGCGGGTGCGATGGATGCCGCGCCTCCGGCCGCGCTAAGCATGGCAAGACCTTGAATCAAGCCCCGGCGTGTGAGCGCGCCTTTTTCAAAGCGGTTCAACAGATCTGAAATGATGGCTTCCATGAAGTCTCCTGAATGTGATTGTAGTATTCAATGCTTTCCGATGTGGGAGCTGTCTTTTTCGTTTTCGCTGCAGAAATATTCAAAGATGTCGGAGTCCGCCAGAAGCGCTTCGGTGTACTGGATGGTGAACCGTCTGGTATACATCACCGGGTCGTCGAAGGTCATTTCCACATCCAGGTGTCCGAAGTCGCGGCGATGCAGCCGTTCCACGATGCGCAGCGCTTCGCTGTGCGGATGGCCGGTAACATCCAGCCAGGTTTTGTCGTTGAAGCCGGCCGTTTCCACCACCAGCGTGTCGCGCTCCCAATGGCCGGCGGAATAGCCTAGCCAGGAAGGCTGCGCAATTTCCTTGGGAAGCGGGCGGCCGTCGGTATAGATCTGGCGATGCGATCCGTCGGATTCGTAAAGGATGACCGTCATTGCGGGCGATTGGACAATCTTGTTCGGCTCCGATACCAGGCCGGCGATGGGTATGCCGACAGGCTGGCAGGTGCCTCGTTCCTCCATGCCTGTCGCGCGGCGCTGGAAAATGTCGGCGGCTGCCGGACGCATCGGCGATTCCCCGGGCTTAAAATCGATCAGAATATTGAAGCCATACTTGGACAGGGTGTCCAATTCCATTCCCGGTACGCTCAAGGGATCGGCCCCACTTACCGGGCCGCTGCCAAAGAGTTGTTTGATATCGGCGGGCGACATGCGCTCGTGCAGCCAGACTCCGGATAGATCGGGCTTGCCGTTGGCTGCGCGAGGCGCCGGGGCGGTCAGGTTCGGTTTGCCATCGCGGGTGCGGGGCATGCCAGGCGTGGGATAGTTCAACCACTGCGCGGACGCGCCGCTGCAGAAGAGCGCGCAAAGAACGAGTAATCGCTGAGGGGGCATAGTGATGCTTCCGGCCGAAGCAGAGATGCTATCATAACCTCCTTCCTGGAGGCTGAGAACGCGCTGCAAGACGCGCACTGAATTCTGACTTCTGGCTTCTGACTTCTGACTTCTTCTCGCCAAGATTTTGATATGCTTCCCAGAGAGATTTTTGGAGGTTTTGAAACAATGAAAGTACCGGCGATCATAAGTTGCGCGTTGATAGGGACGGCGCTTTTGCTGGCTCCCCTGGCCCAGGCTCACCACAGCAACTCGGCGTTCTATGTGACCAAGGTAA
>DATHNM010000136.1:0-4826 GCA_035486095.1 Bryobacteraceae bacterium | reverse complement strand
GGCAAGGAGTGTACGCCCGAACATCCGGTCGGCGCGCTGATGGTTTCCTCGGAAGGGTCCTGCGCGGCTTATTTCAACTACGAGCATCGCAAGAGCGCGGCGCTCGTCGGTATAGGAGCGTAACGCCATGGCGACCATTGCCGCCCCCACTCGAATTCGTTTCCGCGATCCTCAGGTGGAGATGGCCCACGGGGCCGGCGGAAAGGCCAGCCGTCGTTTAGTGGAAGGGTTGTTTGCTCCGCTGCTGTTCGGCGGCGGCGCTGCTGAACCCCTGGGCGACGCCGCTCATCTGGATTTCAATGGGACGCGCATCGGCATTACCACCGACAGCTTCGTGGTTCGCCCGCTGCAGTTTCCCGGTGGATCCATCGGCGAATTGGCGGTAAATGGGACGGTGAACGATCTGGCGGTGTCTGGCGCGCGCGCCGAAGCGCTGGTGGTTAGCTACGTGCTGGAGGCCGGCTTGCCGACGGCGGTTCTGGAGGCCGAGGTGCGCGCGATGGCGGAAGCGGCGCGCAATGCCGGCGTCATAATCGTCAGCGGCGATACCAAGGTGGTGGAGCACGGCAAGGCGGACGGCATGTACATCACCACCGCCGGCATCGGCCGCGCGATACCCGGTCTGCACCTGTCGCCGCGCTCGGTGCGCGCGGGTGATCAGGTGATTCTCAGTGGGCCCATCGGCGATCATGGCATTACAATTCTTCTGGCACGGGGCGATCTGGATCTCGAATCGGATCTTCGTTCGGACACCCGGCCGGTGCTTCCCTTCGTGGAAGCACTTGTGGAGGTGGCAGCGCCCGGCCTGCGTTGGATGCGCGACCCCACGCGCGGCGGCCTGGCCACCTCCCTGAACGAACTGGCGCGCGACTGCGGCCTGGGCATCGTACTTCGCGAAGACTCCATTCCGATGCGCGACGCGGTGCGCGGTGCCTGCGAACTGCTGGGTTTGGATCCATTGCACATCGCCAACGAAGGCCAGTTTGTCGCGGTGCTGGCTCCTGAATTCGCCGAACTGGCATTGGATGCTTTGCAGCGTACTCCGGGCGGAGAGGACGCGGCCATCATCGGTGAGGTGCGCGACACGCCCGCGGCAACCGTACTGGGCGTTGCGCCTTATGGCGGAACGCGTGTAATCGACATGCTGGTGGGCGATCCGCTGCCGCGCATCTGCTGATCATGACACCCACTCAATCCACCCTCGCTGAACAGCTGGCCGAACGGCTGCTGGCGCGCAATGGCATTTTCGAGGATTTCTTTGCGCACGAGGCTGCACGGCTGGCCACCGTTTCGCGAGAAATGGCGGAGCGTTTCCTGCGCGGCGGCCGTTTGCTCGCCTTCGGGCGCGGCGCCTGCGCCACGGACGCGCAGCATGTATCGGTTGAATTCGTGCATCCCGTGATTGTCGGCAAGCGCGCTCTTCCGGCTCTCGATCTATCGGCGGATTTCGCTGCGTGGCTGAACGCTCTGGTGCGCCCCGACGACATCGTCATGGGATTCGCCACTCCGGACGGCGATGCCGAAGTCCAATCGGCGCTGGACACCGCGCATGCGCGCAAGGCCATGACACTGGCGCTTTCCGGCGCGCGCGGCTCATATTGGTTCCCCGCCGTCACCGACGACGCCTTCATGAACCAGGAGTTGATTGAGGTGTTGTATCACACGCTGTGGGAAACCGTGCACGTATTCCTGGAACATCGTGAGCTGGGCCAGGACGCGGGCACGGCTGGTTTTCTATATCCATTCCTGGGGCGGAACAAGCACGACCCGGCGTCGCTCGAAAAGGAAGTGGCGGAATCGATTCGTCTGAAGGTGCGCGACGATGCCCGTCTGCGCACTCAGGTAGCAGAGCAACAATCCGAGCAGATGGCGGCCACCGCACTGGCCATGGATGACCGCGTGCGGCTGGGCGGCAAGCTGATTTTGTTCGGCAACGGCGGTTCCGCCACCGACGCCAACGATTGGGCGCTGGATTGTGTCGCTCCACCTAACGGCTGGCGCCCCATACCCGCCATTTCGCTTTCGATGGAGCCGGCCAACATCAGTGCCATCGCCAATGATGTCGGCACCGAAGTTGTTTTTCTGCGCCAGTTGATCGCGCACGCCCGTCCCGAAGATGTGGCCATCGGGATCTCCACCAGCGGCGGATCGCGCAATATTGTTGTGGCGCTGGAAGAGGCTCGCAAGCGTGGCTTGCTCACGGTTGCGCTGTTGGGCTATGACGGGGGCGAAATTCTGCGGCGCGGCCTGGCCGACTTCCCACTGATCGTGGGATGCGATTACATTCCTCGCATCCAGGAGGTGCAGGCGTCGATCTATCACACACTCCGATCGGCGCAGCAAGGGGCCGGGAATGCTTGAACTATTCGGTTCTTCCGGTTGCCCGTATACGCAGGAGATGCGTGAGTGGTTGGAATTCGGACGCCGCGAGTTTATCGAATTCGATGTGGATGCCGACCCAGCCGCGTTCACGCGCATGTGCAGCGCCACCGGCCAGCGCATGGTTCCGGTGCTTCTGGAAGACGGCCATGTGGTCCAAATCGGCTGGCAGGGACGGGGATGTGTGGTGGGCGCGGCGGCGCGGGTTGGTCATGCATGAACTATCCATAGCGATGAGCATTCTGGACATGGCTGAGGAAGAAGCCGGCCGCCGGAGCGCTGAAGTGGATGTGATTCACGTCAGGCTGGGGGCGCTGTCTGGAGTGGCGAAACAAGCGCTTCTGTCGGCCTACGATCTGGCCCGCAGCGAGACCACGCTGCTAGACGCTCAGTTGGTTATTGAGGAAGTACCCGTGATGATTTATTGCCCGCGCTGCCGGGCGCCCCGCGGCGTTCCCTCCATTCAGCAACTGTCTTGTAGCGAATGCGAAACGCCCTCAGCGGAAATCCTGCAAGGCCTGGAATTGCAGGTGGTAGCGTTGGAGCTGCGTAGATGAATTCCAAGCCCCGTATCATTGAAGTGCGAAAAAACATCCTGAAGCAGAACGACGAGATCGCGCACACGCTGCGCATGCGCTTTCAGGACGCCGGCGTTTTCGTGGTGAATCTGGTCTCCAGCCCGGGTTCGGGAAAGACTGCATTCCTGGAAGCGACGCTGACGAAGATGCGCTCTGAGTTCCGGGTCGCGGCGCTGGTGGGAGACCTGGCCACCGAGAACGATGCCAATCGCCTGGCGCGCAGCCAGGTTCCAGTGCGCCAGATCATAACAGGCACGGTTTGTCACCTGGAAGCGGCCATGATCGAGAAAAATCTGGCGGACTGGAATCTTCGCGATCTGGATTTTCTATTCATCGAAAACGTCGGCAATCTGGTGTGCCCGGCATCCTACGATCTGGGCGAAAACCTGCGCGTAGTGCTGATGTCGGTCACCGAGGGGGAAGACAAGCCGCTAAAATATCCCACCATGGTGAACAGCGCGGACATCGCCGTGATCACCAAGACCGACCTGTCCCATGCGGTGGAGTTCGACTGGCCGGCGGCTTCGAAGAACCTGCAAGCCGTCCGCCCCGGCATCCAGATCCTGCGCGTGTCGGCGAAAACCGGCAATGGCATGGACGAGTGGCTGCGTTTCATCGCCTCCCAGCGCGTGAATGCTACGGCCGGCTAATTCGTCCGGCTCGCCGTGGTAGAACATTTGTTATGGCATTCGTAAAAGCCGGATCACTCTCCAGCTTGCCGCCCGGCTCGGTGACCGAGGTGGTTCTGGGAGAAGATTCCTACGCCATCTGCAACGTCAATGGCGAGTTACACGCGCTGGCCGGTATTTGTCCGCACGCCGGCGGGCCGCTGGGGCAGGGAAATGTGGAGGATAACATGGTGATCTGCCCGTGGCATGCATGGGCCTACGACTGCCGCACCGGCGAAAACGATTTCGATCCCGCGGTGAAGCTGGATTGCTTCCCGGTGAAAGCGGACGGCGACGACATTCTGATCGATCCACAAGCTCGTGCCTGAGCTGCCTGAAGTTGAAACCGTAGTTCGCTCGCTTGCGCCCCGGCTTCCAGGGCGGCGCATCATCGACGCGCAGTTTTCTTCGCACCACGTAGTGCGCCAGAATTTCTCGACGTTGCGCAAGAGGGTTCGGAATCAGCTGATAAAATCCGTGGAGCGGCACGGCAAGTTTATCGTTCTCAGGCTGGAGCACGGCGTGCTGGTTATTCATCTGGGCATGACCGGTAAGCTGCTGCTGGATACCGAACCCGGCCCGTATGCCCGCGCCGTTTTTCAACTTGACCGCGGCCTGCTGGTTTACGACGACGTCCGCCATTTTGGGCGCATCGAGTGGAGCGAACAATTGCCCGAGCGCGCCGCCGCGCTGGGCCCCGACGCGCTAGATGTTTCGCTGGAGGATTTTCGCAAGCGGTTAAAGACGCGCCGCACGGGAATCAAGCCCTTGCTGCTCAACCAGCGATTCCTGCGCGGCATGGGAAACATCTACACGGACGAAGCGTTGTTTGAAGCGCGCATACATCCGCGCGCCATTGCCGCCAGTTTGAGCAAGGAACGTTCCGGGCGCCTGCACAACGCCATGCGGGATATTCTTGCCACCGCCATTCGCCTCAAGGGTTCCTCGATTTCCGACTATGTCGATGCGGATGGACAGCGCGGCAGTTTTCAGCAACAGCATCAGGTGTACGGGCGCGCCGGCGATCCGTGCCCTACTTGCGGAACGCCGATCCGCCGGATCGTGGTGGGACAGCGCGGGACGCACTATTGTCCAAAGTGCCAGCGAAGCTGAAGATCTGATCGGCCACCAGCGCCGCCGCTTTCATTTCAAGGACATCGTGAATGCGTACTACGTGCGCTCCGCCCAGGATCGACGCCGT
>DATHNM010000135.1:0-5077 GCA_035486095.1 Bryobacteraceae bacterium | reverse complement strand
GTGGGAGCAAACCTCATGATAGGATTGGGGTTAGGGAGTTGTCAAGCGGCGGAAAAAGTTGCGAACCCGCACCGGGTCCGATTAGTCCGTCCTCGGTACAGCACTCTCGTGCCCCGCACAGTCGACTCCGCAATCAGCAGGTAGCGCGTGTGCAGATAATTCTTGATGTCTTCTAAATCCTCCGCAGCGGGAACAGTCCAGCGGATTCGAATCAAGGGTTGAACAGCCGCTCGATGCGGGCGTCCATCTCCTCTTCCTCAATGAATTCGCCGCGCTCGCCTGCCGCGATTCCTTTTTCGACGGCCGCAAGGAACCGAACTTCGTCATCGAGATAGCGCACCAGAAGAGCGCCACTAACGCCTTTCGATCCCGCTCAATCAATTCGGCCTTCGCCGGATCGGTTGATTACACTACCTTTAAACGCATTCCCTAAGTTTGCCGTCAACGGAAGGACTAGGGACTCTAGTACTTCTAGCAGGGGGGTGTTTCTCGTGTTGCAGGTTATACTTGGCGAGGTAAAGCCGAAAAGGAATCATGCATCGGACCATACTCGCGTTCCTATTTGCAAGCCTCGCGCTGCTGGCCCAAGTCAACACCGGGTCGATCTCTGGCTATGTGCTAGATCCGTCGGGTAAAGCCATCCCTGCCGCCCGGGTGGCGTTGGAGGATACAGCCCGGTCGCAAACCCGCTCGGCCAATACCAATTCATCCGGTTACTACGAATTTGACGGCCTTCCCCCGGCCCAATACCAGATGTCGGTGACTGCGGCGTCGTTTGCCCCCATCACCCAGCCGGTTGAGGTGGAAGTGGATCAGCGCGTGCGCCTGGACGTGCACGCGGTTCTCGCCGGCCGCGGCGAACGCATCGCGGTAACCGCCCGTACGCCCGCTACCAATAACGATTCCAGCGAACTGGGTGCGGTGCTCGATCAATCGTTGGTGGAAGGTCTGCCGCTGAACGAACGCGATTTTCTGCAGCTGGCTCTTTTGCTTCCCGGCACCACCACGCCGGTGCAGGGTTCGCAGCTTTCCACGCGCGGCGATTTCGCCATGCACGCCAACGGCGGCCGCGAGGAAAACAACAACTTCGTTCTGGACGGCGTGGACAACAACGATTCCGACGTGCGCGGCTATGTGCTGCAGCCTTCGGTGGACGCTATTCAGGAGTTCAAAATCGCCACCAATTCGTACAGCGCCGAATATGGCGTGGCATCGGCGGGACAGGTAAACATCGTCACGCGCAGCGGCGGGAATCAGTTCCACGGGACGCTGTACGATTATCTGCGCAATCGCGATCTGGACGCCCGCAATTTCTTCGATGGCTCCCAAAAACCGCAATTCATCCGCAACCAGTTTGGCGCCGCGCTGGGCGGCCCCATCGTCCGCAACTCCACGTTCTTCTTCGCCAGTTACGAAGGCCTGCAGGAAGGGCAAGGCGGGACGCAGTTGGGAACTGTTCCCACGCTGGCGGTGCGCGGGGGAAATCTGTCGAGCCTGGGAACAACCATCACCGATCCGTTTACTGGACTGCCATTCCCCAACAACACCATCCCCGCATCGCGTATTTCGCCCTATGCCGCGGATGTGCTGGCGCTGTTTCCGCAGCCCAACCTGCCGGGCGATTCGGGCAATTATCTGGGCAACCCCATCGGAACCGAAAAGGAAAACGAAGGCACCGTCCGGCTGGACCACCGCTTGAGCGATAACTCGCAGCTCACCGCGCGCTACAACTATGGCAGCCAGAATCTGTTCGAGCCGTTTGCCGAAAATCAGACCGAGCTGCCGGGCTTTGGCGATTACGTCTTCAACCGCGGCCACAACGCGCTGGTTCAATATCTGAAGACGCTCAGCCCGCGAACCGTGAATTCCGTTCTCGTGGGTTTCAACCGTGCCGTGCGCCAGGTGTTCGCGCAGAACTACACCACCGATGTGAACGCGCTGTGGGGCGTAAATTACTTGCCGACGGTGCCGCGCGATTTTGGCTACCCTGGCATTTCCGTAACCGGCTATTCGCGCGTGGGAGACGTGGCCACGCTGCCCATCGACCGCGCCGATAATACCTTCCAGGTAGCCGATACACTAACGCTCATCCGGGGCGCGCACAGCATCAAAATCGGCGGCGAATTCCGCGCCCTGCAGCTCAACGGTTATATCGAGGTTTACGCTCGCGGTTCCATCGATTTTACCGGCGCCCTCACCGGCAGCGGCATCGGCGACATGCTGCTGGGATTGCCTACGCTCGATATCCAGTCCAAATATACCGGGCCGCAAACGCTGCGCAGCAAAAGCTGGAGCGGCTTCGTGCAGGACGATTGGAAGGTCACCCGCAATCTGACGCTGAACCTGGGGCTGCGCTACGAATACGATTCCCCCGCTACCGACCCCACCAATCGCATGTCGACTTTTGATTTCCAGACCGGCCAGACCCAGCAGGTGGGAACCAATGGAATCTCCCGCTCCGGGATACAACCCAAGTACGACGATTTCGGCCCGCGCGTGGGCTTCGCTTGGTCTCCCATGAAAAATACCGTGATTCGCGGCGCCTATGGCGTTTATTTCGATTCCGGCATGTTCGTGGTCAACTCGTCGCTCTACTACAATCCGCCCTACTTTACGATTTCAGTTTTCTTCCCCAGCCAAACTTCGCTGATCACGCTGGCCAATCCTTTTGCTACCTCCAACGGCTTTGTCCCGCCGGCCGCGCTCAGCTTTGTCAGCCCGGATTTCGTTCCCGCCTATGTGCAGCACTGGAATTTCAACATCCAGCGCGAAGTGGAGCACGTGGGTACTTTTACGGTTGCCTACGCCGGGTCGAAAGGAACCGATTTGCCGCGTTCGCTCGACATCAACCAGCCGTTCCCGGGGCCCGGTGACGTGGGTTCGCGCGCACCCTATCCGGCCTACAGCAATATTTTGATGACCGAAAGCGGCGGCAATTCCGAATACCAGTCGCTACAGATAATGTTCAACCGGCAGTTGGCCAGCCGGCTGCAAGTGCTGGCTTCGTACACGTTCTCGAAATCGATTGACGATACCTCCGCGTTCCTGCCCACCAGCGCCGATCAGAATTTCCCGCAGGACAGTCACAACTACCGGCTGGAGCGGGCGCTATCCAGTTACGACGAGCCAAACCGCGCAACCGTCGCGCTGGTTTATCATATTCCCGGCTCATCCATCTGGACGCGTGGTTTTGAGGCCAGCAGCATCATTACGGCACAGTCCGGCCAGCCCTTCACCCCGGAACTTTCCACCGACAATAGCAACACCGGCAACACCGGCGGAAACTTCGGAATTGACCGGCCGAATGTTCTGTTTAATCCCAAGCTGTCCAATCCCACGCCGCAAGAGTGGTTCAATACCGCGGCCTTCCAGATTCCGGCGCAGTACACCTGGGGCGATGCGGGCCGCAATATTTTGCGCGGACCCGGCCTGGCCACCGTCGATCTTTCGCTGCGCCGCCGCTTCCTGCTGCGCGAAGGAATTAATCTGACCGCCGAAGCCCAGGCCTTCAACTTACTAAACCGTGCGAATTTCAATCTGCCGGACGCGTTTGCCGATCAACCGCTGACCTTCGGCAAGATTTTTTCGGCGCAGGCCCCGCGGCAGATCCAGTTTGCTCTGCGGCTCGCGTTTTAGCGCGGCGCTTTTGCTTCCTCCACCTGTAACGGATGCGCCTGCGCCCACGCGTCTTGACGCACGCCGGTGACCTGCCATGACACCTTCATACCCGCGCGTCCGCCGCCGATCTTGAACCTGTGATTCTGAATTTCCTGCGCGATGAACACCTGCGCCGGTTTGCCGATGGTGGTCAGCTGGTAGCGAAAATCGCCGTTCAGAGCTTCGAACCATTCTGGAAGATCCACCACCGCCTGGCCTTTGCGGTCCAGCACCACGTTACCGCTATAAATGTTCGCCATTTCAGACGACTCGATGGAAGCGTGGTAAAGATACTTGCCGGAGGGGTCCAGCGGATCGTCGATCCGGAAATTCTTGGCGGAGCCGCTCACCGTGCCGTTGGCGTGTAGATTGCCGGCGAAGGTGCCATTGCCGGCCGCATCCACCGTGAATACCGTGGTGAAACTGCTGCCGGATTGGCCTTCGATCACAATTCCAGATCCGCTCAGGTTGACAAACTGGCCCGCTGCGCCCGCTGGGCTCTGAGTTGCGCCTTCCACGCCAATGGCGAAGCCCGACGTGGCCAGAGCGCTCCCGAAAACACCGATTCCACCCGTGCCCGCGGCGTAAAAACTTCCGCCGTAGAAGGGCCCGCCCGAAGTTGCGCCTTCGTAGCCGTTCACCGCCGACGCCCCGCTGGTGGGGCTGTTGGTGCCACCCGTCACTCCAAACACCGCACCGCTGGATGCCCCCGCAAAGCCGCTTACGCCCGCTGCGTTCGTGGTGGTGCTGGATGTGCTGCCCGTCACTCCGTACACTTGCCCGGTTGTGGCGTTCTCATTCCCGCTCACGCCCGCCGATCCGTTGCCGGTGCTATTTGTTCCGCCGAATACTCCATAGACCTGGCCCGAAAGGGAGTGTTCCAACCCCAACACTCCCGCAGACCCATTGCCCGAGCTTTGCGCGTTTCCGCTCACGCCAAACACATTCCCGGCGGTTGCGTTCTCGCTGCCGTTTACGCCCGCCGATCCGTTGCCGGCGCTGTTATTGTTGCCATTCACGCCAAACACCTGGCCGCTGGTCGCGTTCTCATTTCCGTTCACGCCGGCCGCGCCGTTACCCGAGCTTTGCGTGTTCCCGCTGACGCCATACACCTGGCCCGATGTCGCATTCTCGTTCCCCAGTACTCCGGAAGCGCCGCTGCCTGTGCTCTGCGCATTCCCGCTGACGCCGAATACGTTGCCCGTAACCGCTCCTTCAAAGCCATTCACCGCGGCCGATCCATTGCCGGTGCTGTTGGTGCCGCCATTCACGCCGAACACTTGCCCGGTTGCCGCGTTTTCGAAACCGTTCACCCCGGCCGATCCGTTGCTGGTGCTTTGCGCGTTGCCGCTGACGCCATACACCGTTCCGGTGGTCGCGTTTTCGTTGCCGTTCACGCCGGCTGATCCATTGCTGGCGC
>DATHNM010000134.1:0-3176 GCA_035486095.1 Bryobacteraceae bacterium | reverse complement strand
GTGCCGGCGTGGGCGCTCAAGCTTTATCTCCCGGGCGCCTCAGGCGCGCTGCATTGAAATCGTATAGTCGTACCATTCGACGATCTTGCCGTCTTTCAGAAAGAACACTCCCACGCCATGCCACATCTTCAACGGGCCGCCCATGAAATGGTCATGCCGCTCGTTAAACACCATCGGCCCTTTGGCGAATGTCTCGATGACTTCAAAACCCTGGACACTGTCGAGAAAAGTCTTAATCCGGTCTACCACTGCTTGCCGGCCTTTGTTAGGCGGCTGCGTCTCGCTCATACGGTATGCGCAGTCTTCCGCGAAGAACGACATTACGCGGTCAATGTTGTGGCTTGGCCAAGCCGCGCAGAACTCATTGACCACTTGGATATTCGCCTTCTCCCCAGCCGTACGTTCGGCGGCTTCAGCCCGGCCGTGCAAGCCCGCCATGGCCGCCAGTCCGAAACCAGCGCTGCTAAGGGTAGAGCGGCGCGTGACGCCAGACACGCCTGATGCGCTCCTTGATTTCATGATTCGCTCCTGTGAAACGAATGCCAGTTTATCAGTTCTTTCCCTTCTTATATACTGATGGCCTGATCGTGAATCCTCACTTGACAGAGACTGTCGGCGCGTCTGGACCTTCCCCGTCAAAGAGCTATCGCTACGAATGGTATGTGGTTCTGGTCCTGGCGGCATGCTACGCGCTTTCCTTTGTCGATCGCCAGATCCTGAGCCTTCTGGTCGGGCCCATCAAGCACGACCTGCACCTCAGCGATACCCGCATCGGGCTGTTGCAAGGCCTGGCGTTCTCGGTGCTCTACACGTTCATGGGGCTGCCGCTGGGCCGGTGGGCCGATTCGGCGAACCGGCGCAACCTGATCGTGGCGGGAGTGCTGGCCTGGAGCGCGTTCACCTCGCTCTGCAGCGCGGCGAAGAGTTTCCTGACGCTTTTTCTCGCGCGCATCGGAGTGGGCATCGGCGAGGCTTCCCTTTCCCCTTCCACCTACTCGATGGTCTCCGATTACTTTCCCAGGGAACGCTTTGGCGTGGTGCTCAGCGTTTTGTATATGGGCGTCTTCGTGGGGTCCAGCTTGGCGCTGATGGTGGGAGGCACAACCGTGGATTTGCTGGCGCACACGCCGCTGGTAAGCGTGCCGATTCTCGGATCAATTGCCTCCTGGAGGCTGACCTTCGTTATCGTTGGCGCTCCGGGAATTTTTTTGGCGCTGCTGTTGTTCACCGTACGCGAACCGGTTCGCACGGGCGTCCTACGGCTGGCTGGCGGCCGGCGCCTCAGTCTTCGCCAAGGGATGGCACAGGTGCGCCAACGCTGGCAAAGCGTGGCGGGGCTGGCCCTGGGAATGGTTTTCCAATCCACCTGTTTCTACGCCTTCATGTCCTGGGCGCCGGCTTTCTTCGAGCGCGTTCATGGCTGGAGCGCGGGTCAGGCCGGACGCGCCCTGGGCTTGATTGTCCTCATCTTCGGCTGCCTGGGGATGTACGCCGGAGGCAGCCTGTGCGATCGCTGGCATCGCCGTGGGGTTGTGGACGGGCCCGTTCGCGTTGGAATTCCGAGTGCGCTGGGAGCAGGACTCTTGTTCGTGCTGGCCATGCTGGCGCCGCATGCGGGATGGACCCTGGTATTCGCTTGCCCAGCGATGTTCTTCCTCGCGTTGCCCATGGGAACCGCCGTGGCGGCCCTTCAGCTGATCTTTCCGAACCAGCTGCGCGGCCAGGTTTCCGCGCTGTACCTCTTCATCCTCAACCTGGGCGGACTTACACTCGGACCGCTGCTGCCCGGAGTCTTCAACGATTATTTATTCAAGAACGAAAGGATGATCGGAACTTCCGTTGCCATCACCATCGCCGGCGCATCCGTTCTGATGCTGATTCTTTTCGCGGCAACACTCGGTCCGTATCGGACCCACTACCGGCTGGCTCAATCGGATGCCGGACTTTGAGAGCGGGATTTGTTCTTCACCGCGCGTGCGGCGTCGGCCACCTGCCGGCCTTGCAAACGGGGGTCCCCGTCGCCAATCCATACCGGCTTCACGTTGTCATCCAGCGAGGCAAGGTAGTCTCTTAGTTCCGGCGGCCTGCCGCTGGCCCCGATAATTATCGCGTCCGCCCAGTCAGCGTCCACGGTCCGGGGCCCGATATATTCTTTCTCCATGCGCTCCCGGTTCTCTTTCCAACCGGCTATTTCCTGGATGCTGCGATCATCGGCCGGTTCTCGCAGCCAGCGCAGCCGTATATTCGCTTTGGCCTGCACCGCGCCCAGCGCTGCCGCCAGGGCCCGCGCTTCCGTCTTCCCGGTGCGGGAACAAAAGACCACCAGAACGTTTACGTCCTGCATGCTTCAAGCCAGATCGAAGAACAGAAATTCGCTACCATCCGTGCCTGCCCCCGTGATGGACAGTTGGTTCTCGGCACTGATCGCGGCACCGTCGCCTTCCCCGAGCGGCTGCCCATTTACGGATAGACTTCCGCGAGCCACCTGCACCCAGGCGTAGCGCCCCGGCGCGACATTCCGCTGCACCGTCTCGCCTGACCCCAGCACCCCAGCATAAACAAATGCGTCCTGCTGAATCACTGCCGCAGGCTCACCGTTTAGGCCATCGCGGGGCGCGGCCAGAAGACGCAGCCGCCCCTGCTTCTCGCGCGGATCGAAAGGAATCTGCTGATACGAGGGCTCGGTCTCTTCCACCGCAGGCTCAATCCAGATCTGCAGGAAATGAACCGGTTCGGTTTCCGAAGCATTGAATTCGCTGTGAACCACGCCGGTGCCCGCAGACATGGCCTGCACCGTGTTCGCTCCAAAGGTGCGCTTCTCGCCCATGCTGTCCTTGTGAACCAGGCTGCCGTCCAGTACGTACGTGAGGATCTCCATATCGCGATGCGCGTGCGCCCCGAATCCCCTGCCCGCCGCCACCCGATCGTCATTCAGCACCCGCAGCGAACGGAACCCCATGTGCGCCGGATCGTGATAGGCGGCGAAGGAAAACGTGTGATACGTGTTCAGCCAGCCATGGTCGGCATGGCCACGTTCCTGGCTTCTTCGGATCGTGATCATGCTGTGATTTTAGCGTGGCTGGCAGCTAAGATCGGCTTTGTCGCGAGTCTTCACGCGCAAATGTTTTTCCAACACTGCCACCAGATCTTCCAGCTTCACCGGCTTGGCCACGAAA
>DATHNM010000133.1:0-9239 GCA_035486095.1 Bryobacteraceae bacterium | reverse complement strand
CAACGCGCTGCGGGCCCGTCACATTCCCGTTCACACCGTGGGCTTCGGACGCGAGCGCGCCGTTAAAGACGTGGAACTGGACGATGCCGTGGTTGCTCCCCGCGCCTTGGCCGATTCGCGCCTCGCCGCCAAGATCACCTTGCATCAACGCGGATACGCCGGCGCCAGGATCAATTTGACGGTGCACGATATCAGCGCCGGCCAGGCGAAAGTGCTGGCTTCCCGTGCCATCAGCCTGGGCCCGGATGGCAATCTGCAGACCGAAACCTTGATGTTCGACATCGGCGGGGCCGGCGCCAGAACGCTCCAGATCGCAGCGGTTCCGCTCGCTGGGGAAGAGAACACCGCCAATAATACTTTGACGCGTGTGGTAAATGTCGGCTCCGATCCGCGGCGTGTCTTATATATAGAGGGCGAGCCGCGTTGGGAGTTTAAGTTCATCCGACAGGCCGAGGAAGACGACCGCATGGTGCGCATCGCCAGCATGGTTCGCACCAGTGAAAACAAAATCTACCGCCAGGGAATTGCCGATCCCAAGGAGCTGGCTGCGGGCTTTCCCGTTCGCGCGGAAGATCTTTTCGCCTATCAGGGATTAATCATCGGGTCTGTGGAAGCGGGCTATTTCACGCCCGGCCAGCAGGAATTAATTCGCGAGTTTGTCGATCGCCGCGGCGGCGGTTTGCTGCTGCTGGGCGGTCAGTTCTCGCTCGCCGATGGCGGCTGGAACGCCACCAATCTTACCGACCTGTTCCCGACCACGCTGCCCACTCAAGCCGGCACTTTTCATCGCGAGGCAGATCCCAGAAACGGCACCACCCACACCACAGCCGAGCTGGCGCGCGCCGGGGAAGATAGCATTATCACTCGCCTGGTTGACGATCCGGCCGCCAACGCCGCCAAGTGGAAAAAGCTGCCCTATTTGATGGACTACGAAGATCCAGGCACTCCCAAACCGGGCGCGGCCGTCCTCGCCCAGATGATCACGCCCGAGGGAAAAACGCTGCCCTTGCTGATTACCGAAAGCTTCGGCCGGGGCCGCAGCGCGATCATGGCCACCGGCGGCAGTTGGCGTTGGCAGATGAGTTCGCCGCTGGGCGACACCGCTCATGATTTGTTCTGGCAGCAACTGCTGCGGTGGCTGGTTTCCGATACCCCCGGCCACGTGTCAGCTTCCGTACCGGCTCAGATGCTGCTCGACAATGGCGCGGTAACGTTGAGCGCCGAGGTTCGCGATCGCGAGTACAACCCCGCTCCCGATGCGAAAGTGGAAGCTCATATTCTGGGCCCCAGCGGCGTCAGCGCGGTGGTGGAGATGACGCCGGTGCCAGACAATCCCGGCCAGTTTCAAGCTGCCTGGTCCGCTCCCAAAACGGGCGCTTACCTTACGGAGGTCACCGCCCAGCGCAATGCAACGGAATTGGGCCGGGATGTTCTAACGTTTCAGCGCATGGACGGCGTAGCGGAGAATTTCCACACCGAACAGAATCGAGAGCTGTTGGAACGCCTGGCCGCTCAAACCGGTGGACAATATTGGAAACCTGCCGACCTGGGCAAACTCGCGGGCGCCATTCCTTTTTCAGAAGCCGGAGTCACCATGCGCGAGACCAAGGATCTGTGGGATCTCCCGCTGGTCTTTCTGGTGTTGCTGCTGCTGCGATTCTCCGAGTGGTGGCTGCGGCGCAGGTGGGGCATCGTTTAAGAACGGCGTCCGCTGGGCAATCGCCTGGGCGAGCCTGTGTGCAGGAACGTGGTTATTGCTTCGCGGCCCCGTCATCAGCCGACGTTCCGGCCGACACGGTATGGCCGTCAGCGAACTTAATCGACCGGGCATTGGCGTGAAACGAACCATCCGATAACGGCCGCGGATCTTTGGCGGCATAGGCGCTCACCGTAATCTGATCGCCCTTTTTCAACGCATCCCGAGTCCAGCCTTTGTGCACCAGCGTGTTGACGCTATTGCATTCGAGAGCGTAGGTCACCATCTTCCCGCTCTCGTCCTTCGCGTCGACGTACACATAGACGTGCGGGTTCTGCCACGCCACTTTAGAAACCGTACCGGTCACCGTGAAGGGCTTGTTGATATCGAACTCGGCGGCAAACGAGTGATGTGCGAAAATTGGCAGCGCTCCCGCGGCCAGCAATAAAATGCCGCCCATCAGCCAACCCAGTTCGGTCCTATATTTCGTCTTTAACTGCACGGATGAAACCTCCCAATAAAAGCGACTCACTTGCGGGTCAGATCCAGCACCAGGTCATTGCACACATACTCGTGAATCTCCCACCCTTGATCCAGAGTATGCTGGCGCTTAAACGTGTGCGGCTTGGTCAGCGCGCCGGGATCTTCCAAAGTGATCTCCACTTCAATGTGCCCCAAATCGACACGCCGGTAGCGCTCGATCACATGCAGTTTATCGGTATGGGGCGCAGCCGAGCCGCTGCTCAGCCAGGTGCGATCGTTGAAATTCACTGTGTCCACCACCAGCGTGTCTGCATCCCAATGGGCCACCGAGTCCCCCATGAAGCTTGGATCCAAAGTTTTATCGTGCGGGCGGCCATCCAGAAAGAACTGGCGATAGGAATGAACATTGCCTTCGAACAGCATCACAACCAAGTCTGAAGTCTGAACAATTTTCATCGGATAAGGCGATATACGGGGCACGCCGCCGGGCAGACACTTGGCCTCCGGATCGTCGATCTCGCCGTTCTTTTTTCGCTCGTCGGCCAGCTTCTGCGCCCACGGCTGCAAGGGCAGCGGCCCTCCCGTGGTTCCAAAATCGGGCGAGTCCCAAACTCCTGAGAAATTCGGCTTCCCATCCGGCATGCGCGGCGTGGGGCCTTTTGGGATCGGTGCCGGAGGCTTAGGTGTACCTTCCAGAAAGCCCCGTTGGGCCAGTGCGGCGGCCCCTCCGAACGTCAACCATGTCACCAGCGCCGCGGCGGCCGTGGCCGTGCGGATAAAGCGCGCTCTCACTCGTTACTCCTGTTCAATGATTTCGGCCGGCCGAAGTCAAATCATCGAAAGTGTATCGCACATTCCCACTGGGCACAATACTCGGAGCCGCTCCAGGATACGACCAGCCGCGCGCCGGAATGTTATTGTCGAAGGTGCGTTGCGCACCCAAGCTGCATGCGTAAGCCAGCGGATAACGAATAGCCTTCATGCAACAGCGCTTTCTCAACCCTTCCATCCTGGCCGGCATTTCCGGCCTGGAACTGGTGGCCAAGACGGTGGTCGATGGCTTCGTCGCCGGCCTGCATCGATCGCCCGATTTCGGTTTCAGCCAGGAGTTCGCCGAGTATCGCGCCTATACTCCGGGCGACGATCTTCGCAACATAGATTGGAACGTCTACGCCCGAACCGAGCGTCTGTATCTGAAACGTTTTCGCGGCGAAACCAACAGTTTCCTCACCGTGTTACTGGACGCCAGCAACTCCATGCAGTTCGGCTCGCACGCCGTGAACAAAATGGATTACGCCCGCTACCTGGCGGCATCGCTGTTCTACCTGGCCATCCACGAACAGCACGATGCTGCCGGGCTGATCACCTTCGATGACGAAATCCGCAACTATATTCGCCCTTCCACCCGGCAAGGCCAGTTGCACCGTTTGATGGCCGCTCTGGAACAATCCGAAGCTCGCGCCCGCACCGATTTCGCCAAGCCCATGCGCTATTTCCAGGAATTTTTGAAACGCCGCGGCATCGTGTTGATCGTTTCCGATTTCTGGGATTCGCCCGAAAGCATTATCCGCACCATTGAACCGCTGCGCTACCGCGGCAACGAAGTGGTCTTGTTCCACGTCCTGGATCCAGAGGATGTGCGTCCCCAGTTGAAGGGCCCCACGGTGCTGGTGGATATGGAGACCAAAGCGGAGCTGAAGGTAACTCCCGATTACACAAAGAAAGAATATCAGGGAAAAATCGAGGCGCATCTCGCGGATCTGCGCGATCGCACTTTGGCTGCGGGCATGGGCTACTACTTACTCATGACCGATCGCCCGCTCGATGCTGCGCTGCGCGAATATCTCACGCTGCGCGGAGGCCGCAACTAGATGGGACTTCTGGCTCCCTGGTTCCTGGCCGCTCTGGCGGGCCTCGGGCTTCCACTCTACCTGCATTTGCTGAAACGGCAAACCACCACGCCCAAGCAGGTGAGTTCGTTGATGCTGTTCGAATCGCGCACCCAAAGCTCCACCCGTCATCGGCGGCTGCGCTATTTCCTGCTGCTCTCGCTGCGGATGCTGTGGTTGCTGCTGTTGATTCTCGCTTTCGCCAATCCCTTTATCAATCGCAACCCGTCCGCATTGGCCAGCAACCGCCTGGTGCTGCTGGTGGTGGATAACTCTTTCAGCATGCGTGCCGGGACCCGTCTGGCGGACGCCAAGGCAGCAGCCATCAATGTACTGTCGGGCAAGGGCGCGGCCCGCGCGCAGGTGGCCGCTTTCGGATCGCAATTGCGGCTGATGACTCAGGTCATTGAAGATCAGCCGGCATTGCGTGCCGCCGTGCAGGCCATCCAGCCGGGCGATGGGCACGGTAATTTCGGCGAACTGGCGCGCGCCGTGCGTGCCATGGCTGAGGCCGTCCACACTCCCATTGAGCTGCATCTGTTCAGCGACATGCAGCGCGGCGAACTGGCCGCCACCTTCGCTGACATGACGCTGCCCGCCAACGTCAAACTGGTGACGCATCCGGTGGCCAGTAAGGGGCAACCCAACTGGACCGTCGAATCGGTGGATGCGCCCGGACAAGTCTGGGGCAAGGACGCCAAGCCGGTTCACGTCCAGGCGGTGATTGCGGGCTACGGAACCGCGGCGGCGCAACGCACCGTGTCGCTGGTAGTGAACGGAAAAACCACCGCCACGAAGACCGTCGCGGTTCCAGCCAACGGGCGGGCCAGCGTCGATTTTTCCGCGCTCGAAGTGCCCTACGGCTTCAGCCGCTGCGAGGTCAAGATTGACTCGGCCGACGGGTTCCCAGCGGACGATCTTCGACGCTTTGCCGTGCAACGTTCAGACCCTCAAAAGGCCTTGCTGATCCACAACTACGGCGATAATCGTTCGCCGCTTTATGTCGGCGCCGCGCTTTCGGCGGCTGCGCAATCGGCGTTTAGCTTGGAATCGATCAACGTCAACGAGGCAGCAGACCGCAAGCCGTCTAATTACGCTTTCATCGTTCTATCCGATCTCAATTCACTGCCTTCGCTGCTGGAAAATTCGCTCAACGGATATGTGCGCTCCGGCGGCAGCCTGCTCATTGCCGCGGGAACTTCCGCCGGCGGCCGCTCGCAGATTCCTATTTTCGGCGCGCACATCATCGAAACGCGCGACTACACCCGCGTTCCCGATCGTTACATGGCCGTGGGCTCCAGCGATTCCTCCTACCCTGCCGTGGCCAAAGCCGGCGGCTGGCCTGGGGTGAAGTTTTTCTACGCGCTGGATATCGATCCCGGAGTTGGTCCGGGCGCCGCGCGGGTGATCGTCCGCTTGAGCGATCAGACGCCCTTATTGCTCGAGAAGCGCATCGGCGAGGGCCGCGTGGTATTGCTCACCTCCGGGCTCGACAACCTTACCAACGACTTCCCGTTGAACCCCGCATTCGTACCGTTTATCGAACAGACCGCGCGTTATCTGGCGGGCAGCGAGCGCCAGGGCGGCGCGCGGCCGGTGGATGCGTTTCTGGAGCTCCGCAATGCGCGAGAAAATGCCCAGAGCGTCGAGATTACAGACCCGGATGGAAAGCGCCCCCTGACTTTGGGCGAGGCCGCGTCCGCGCAATCGTTCCAACTCACCCAGGCCGGCTATTACCAACTTCGTCTCGCTAACGGCCGCCAGGACGAAGTGGCGGTGAACCCCGATCCCAAGGAATCGAACCTGGACGTCATTCCCGATGATGTTCTGGCATTGTGGCAGGGCAACAGAGGCGGCGAGCAGCCGCAAGTGGCATCGGCCGGCGGCGCCATTACCCCCAACAAAACGCCCGAAGCCTTTTGGTGGTACATCATGCTGCTGGTGTTTGCCGCCGCGATTGCCGAATCGGCCATCGCCAGCCGGTATCTGGGCACGCAGCGCGAGGAATAGTGACGATCACGGCACTATTATCGCCGTCTTTAGTAACTATTAAGTAAATATTCCGTCCTCTTGCGTGGAGGTCCACGTGAGATTCTCTCCCTTCGCACTAATGATCGGGACGGCTCTGTGCCTGGCGCTCCCCGGGTGGGCCGATGTCTGCGATGCAACCCCCGGTAATGTGGTCGTCAATTGCGCGTTCGCCGACGGCACGTACACAAGCTCCATCCCCTACCTCCCGCCCCCGAACAGTGATCCAGGCATACCAAACTCCTGGTTTGCAGACCCCGGCTTCATCGAGGGCTACCTGGTATCGGGCTTGGATACCGTTGTGACGAATCCGATCAGCGGGACCGATTACCTCTCTTTGGGCCCAGATCCGTTTGAACCAGAGGCGTCATTAAGCCAGTTCCTGACCGACGTAAGCGGGGTCACATACGACATTTTCGGCGTGAGCGACTCGAATAGCCAATTTTACGTTCAAATCAACGGCGCAATTGTCTCCCCGGACAGCGCGGGAACACTCAGTTTTGTTGGAACCGGTGACGACGAGTTAACTCTGTTGGCGCTTGAAGGGCAATACGACATCAGCGACGTCATCGTAGCACCCGCGGTTCCAGAGCCACGCGCGGCTTTCCTGCTCCCTTTTGCTATGCTCGCGTACTTCGTTTGGCTTTCCAGACATCGGCGACCTGCACTTCCATAACCGGTTGCAACTCGCGCCGCGAACAACCTCCCACGCCGGCCCGCCGTTGCCATCCCAATGCGATATGCTTCAAGTAACCACGTTGGCCACGCGGTTGAAGTTCGCCGTTGGAGGTTGGAATGACTGCCCGCGAACAACTGCACGCATACATCGCGCAGCTGGAACAACGCCTGCGTTGGGGCACAGTACTGCGTGGCGTTGCCATTCTAACCGGCGGCGCCTTGGTGGCTACGCTGGCCCTGGTTACTATCGCTAACGCGCTGGCCTTTTCGCATGGCAGCGTCACCGCCGCACGCTTCGCACTGATTCTGATTTTGGCCGTCGCTGCGGCCGCCGGCTTGGCGCTGCCCTTGCGCCGCCTCACCCGCCGGCGCGCCATCGGAAGCGCGGAAGCCGCTTTCCCCCAATTCCAGCAGCGCCTCACCACGTTCACGGAGCGCGACGGGCACGATCCCTTTATTGAACTTCTGGCCGACGACACACTGGGCATCGCCCGATCCGCGGAGCCCCGGCAAATGGTCACCGATCTGCGCCTGTGGAGTTCGTTGGGCGCAAGCGTGGGCGCCTTCGTCATCCTGCTGTGGATGATCGCCGCCGGACCCGGTTTTCTCGGATATGGGGCGTCACTGCTGTGGACCGGTCCGCATCGCGACAAGCCCGCGCCCTATGACCTGCGCGTCACACCCGGCGATGCCGTGGTGCGCCGCCATGCCGACCAGATGATTTCAGCCCTTCCCACCGGTCTGCGCGCGCCTGCTGTGAGGGTGCATGCCCGCTTCCAGAGTTCGTCCAAATGGGAAGAGATTGCCATGCTGCCCAAAGCGGCCGGCAGCTTCGCGGGCGGGTATGAATTTCTTTTTGCAGGCTTGCCGGAAAACGTGGAGTATTACGTCACCGCCGGAGCGATGACGTCGCAGCACTTCAATATTCACGTCACCGATTTGCCCGCTGTGAAGCAGATTCGCGTGACCTACCATTACCCCGCATGGACCGGCATGGCAGCCGAAGTGGAGGAGCGCGGCGGCGATCTGCGCGCCGTCACAGGCACTGAAGCCGAACTTGAAGTCTCCACCGACCGGCCGCTTCCGGGCGGACAACTCCAGTTGGATAACGGCCCGCGGATCCAGCTTTCCGGCGGAGAGAATAACGTTTATCACGGCACCGTGAAGATGGATCGCGACGGCGTGTATCACGTGGCCGGCGTTGAGCAGGGACAGCCCGTGCGCGTCAGCGAAGATTTTTTCATTGAAGCCCGCAAAGCCAACCCGCCTCAGATTTCACTGGCGCGCCCCGGCCGCGATTATCATGCCAGCCCGATCGAAGAGGTGACCGTCGCCGCCAAGGTAACGGATGAGTATGGCCTGGCCGGCGTCGCGCTGCATTATTCGGTGAATGGCGGGCCCGAAACCACGGTGGATTTGCTCCACAAGAAAGGCGCCAAACAAGCCGACGGATCCACCACGCTTTCGCTCGAGAATTTCAAACTGGTTCCGGGCGATCTGGTAAGTGTTTATGCCACCGCCAAGGATGGCAACGCCGAAGCCCATACGGACATGGTGTTCATCCAGGCCGATCCGTACGAGCGCGAGTTTTCGCAATCGCAAACCGGAGGCGGCGGAGGGGGTGGAGGCGGAGGTGGCGGCGATCCATCGGCGGAGATCTCGCAGCGTGAGAAGGAGATCATATCCGCTACCTTCAAACAACAGGGCGATAAGAACGCCACGCAACAGCAGGCCACCGATATCGCCAAGCTGCTGTCGCAATCGCAATCCACATTGCGCGATCAGGCCGTTTCGCTTTCCGGCCGCTTGGAAGCCCGCGAGCTTACCGATGAAGTGAAGGCTATCGGCGACTTCCAAAAGGACATGCTCGCCGCGTCCCAGGCTATGGAACCGGCCGCGCAACAATTGCAGCAGCAGAAATGGAAAGACGCGATTCCGAACGAGCAGAAGGCTCTGCAATCGCTGTTGCGCGCCGAAGCTACCTTCCGGCGAATTCAGGTGGCGTTTGGAGCGCAAGGCGGGGGCGGAGGGGGCGGCGGCGCGGCGCGCGATCTGGCCAGCCTCTTCGAACTCGAACTGGATACCCAGAAAAATCAGTACGAGACTCCGCAAAACGCGGCTTCGAGCGCCGAACAAAAGGCGCGCGACGTCGACGATGCATTGAAGAAACTGGATGAACTGGCCAAGCGCGAAGAAGACCTGGCCCAGCAGCAGCGCAACGGAACACAGACGGCCGAGCAAAAGTGGCAGCAGGAGATGTAGCAGCGCGAAGCACAGCAGCTACAGCAGGAGATGGAACAACAGCTGGCTCAAAACGGCCAGCAGAGACAGGGCCAGCAAGGCCAATCAGGGCAGCCGGGGCAGCAAGGGAAAGCGGGTCAACAGAGCGGGCAAAGCAGCCCGAGCGGGCAAAGCTCTTCCGCTTCCGGACAGTCTGCCGCGGAGCAAGCCAACGGCCAGCAGTC
>DATHNM010000132.1:0-12068 GCA_035486095.1 Bryobacteraceae bacterium | reverse complement strand
CACAACGGAAACCCAGTAGCCGGTAAAATCGGCAGGCGCCACCGATTGCGCCGATTTCGCAGCCTGGGGCGCGCCGCCCGGCCCGATTCCAGACGGAGGCGGAAGGCCTTGGGCCAGCAGGCATGCGGGCAACAGCAGCGAGAAAGCGGCCAGGATTCGGATCATTCTATTTCTTCCCGCTCAGGCTTTTGTAGACCGCCTCAACGAACATGTCCGTGGTCCAAAACCCGGTGGTTGAGCCGTATTGCGCGTCGTAATCCAAAGTCGGTTTCGCGGCCTTGATCTGCTCCAGCGTCATCCCCTTGTGGATCATGTCGCGAAAGCGATCGCGAACCACGGTCAGCATGTTGCGATATTCCACCACGTCGGCTTCGTCGCACAAACGTCCGTGGCCGGGAATCACCAGGGTGCCACCCTCTTGGTACTTGGCCGGAACCGTAATGTCGATGATCTTGTTCAGCGCATCGATTTCGCCTTGCACACTGCCGCCGCGCGCCAGGTCCAGGATAGGATATGTGCCGGGCGTGAAAACATCGCCGGTGCTGAGCACGTCGGACCGGCGAAAGAACACCAGGCTATCGCCATCGGTGTGCGCCGCGGGAACATGATAAACCACCACGGCTTCGCCATTGAAGAAAAAATCCTTGGTGGGCAGGAAGTACTCGTCGTTGGGCCACTCGGCTTCAGGAATCTTGGGCTGATTCCCGGATGGAGGCGCGGTCATGCGGTTCAGCACGTTCGATTGCGCGACAATCCTGGGCGGCCCGATGGACTCATGCGTCAAGCCGAGTTTGGCCATCTCCGCATTGCCGCCGGTGTGATCGTTATGGACGTGCGTGTTGACGATCCAGCGAATAGGACCGTCGGATATTTTTCGGATTTCGGCCATGGCCTTGGGCGCCAGTGGCGCGAAACCGGTATCCACCAGCATTACGCCGTCCGGGCCCACTTGTACCGTGATGTTGCCACCATCGCCCATGAGCACGTAGACCTTGCCCTGCACGGGCGCCAAGGTGAGCTTTACGTTATCGGGATTTATTTGACCTTGGGCCAGGCACAAGAGCGCCCCCAGGAGTGGGGACGCAGCACGCAGCATTGCGCGCGCCACAGAGAACCGGCCGGGCATCGTCATTTGGAAGTTACGTTGCAATCGAACAGCGAGGTGCACTTGCAGTAGCGCTCGCAATGGTCCGGCGGATGATACTCATTCGCGATTTTCTTCCGATACTCGGGATACATGGTCTCCGCGCCGCCACGAGTGGCCTCATACGGCAGACCATACCAATTGGCGAATTCGTGCAGGAACGGATTCTGTCCTACCAGGTGATTCGGCACGGTCCCTTCCGGGCGCGGCACCTCCGGCGCGTACTCACAGCCAAAGATGCCGATGTTTTGGCCTGGATCAAGATACCAGTTGTCGCTGCGAACCAGCGGCTCCGTCAAATACACCGGATCTTCGATCACCGTGACCACCGTCAGATAGTCGCCGTGCCTGGTCCAGTGTTCCGTCAAAACCGCCTTGTCGCTGCGCGGAATGCCATTGCGCCGCATGTAATTGGTCTTGAAATGGGTGGTGGTGATGGTCAGCATGTTGCCATCCCACACGCCCGTGGAAAAACCTTGCCAGGTATGCGGCGCGTAATCGGGCGGATGCGGACGTCCATCCATCCAAACCGTGCGCTCGCTATCCCAAGCCAGCAGGTGCGTGTGAAAGGCGATCAGCTTTTCGGAGTTCTGATCAATGTCCCGCCAGATGCGCAAATTGCCGAGACCGCGCATGGAGTAGTCGCCGCCATGTGGGCGGCATTGATACTCCGGAACCACCGAAATACGGTCGGCATCATAGGTATCGCCAGCCATGCGCGCGGCCGCATTGATGGGAAGCTCGGTGTAGTCACCCAGCTCGGGACCGGGCAGGCGCTCCGGCCCATCCTCATGATAAAGAGGAGACCATTCGCCGGTGAAGTCCACCTGCGCGAACGCCGGCAGACTCACCAGCGCAGCCAGGAGAAGGCCGTGGGCGGTCCTACATCGAGGTAGGTGATGCATGATCTTTTGAAGCGCTTCCAGGGACGGTAGCGGTTCGGAAGCGAGTGGGTCCTACTGGACTACGCCCTTCCAGTTCCAACCGTCAGAAGGACGGGTGATGCTTTGCATACGGATGCGATGGTCGTCGGGATTGCGCCCCGGGTTGCCCTTGATAACCACATGATCGCCCGGCTTGAGCGATTCGCGGGTGACGCCATCACGGCTCAACTGGCCGCCGGCGCCCCATTCCACGGCCCAAACCTGCGTCTCACCCTTATCATCTGGAGCTTCGACGTGCACGAACGAGTGCGGATTCCGATACAGGAACTGTACCAGCTTGCCTTCAATGGTGACCGTCTGATCTTCGAAGTAGGTGGCCGCAAATGAGTGATGCGCATACACTTTTGTCTGTGTGCTCAACACGGATGCCGCGGCGACAACCAAGAACAACAATGTTCGTTTCATAGGGGTTCCTTTACGTTTCCTTCCGGCTAAATCTCATAATATACCGTCCAGCAAAATCCTGCATGCAGCGCGTGCACTTATCTTACTTTCCACCCAAGCTCTTGTATACAGCTTCCACAAACTGGTCCGTGGTGCCAAAACCTTTGTCGGCTCCATACCGCGCATCGTAGTCCATGGTGGGCCTAGATGCCTTTACTTGCTCCAACGTCAAACCCTTCTTGATCGAAGCCTGAATGCGATCGCGAATGATAGTAACCATATCACGATACTCGATCAATTCCCAGCGGTCGCACAAACGTCCGTGCCCCGGAATAATATAGGTGCCGCCCTCCTCGTCGTGCTTGGAGATGGCCAGATCCAATAAATTGTTCAGCGCGTCCAATTCGCCCTTGATGCTGCCTCCGCGTGCGATATCGATGAATGGGTACCCGGTGGTCACAAAGATATCGCCCGTGCTGATGACATCGGAGTGGCGGAAATAAACGATACTGTCTCCGTCCGTGTGGGCCGCTTTTTCGTGAGTAATGTCCACCGACTCATCATTGAACCAGAGCGTCTTCCGGTCGCCCAAAAACGTGTCGGTGGGCCAGGCGCCGGTTGGTGCGGCGGGTTGATTGCCGCTGGCCATACTCATGCGATCGAGCACCGCTTGGTGGGCAATAATCGCGGCGCCTTTGGAAGCATCCGCGATGTCGCCCGTAACGTTGGCTCCCGTAATTGTGACACCGGCGGCGCGCAGTTTCTCATTGCCACCCGTGTGATCCGGATGGACGTGGGTATTGATGATGTACTGCAGCGGCTTGTCGGGCGCCAGTTTGCGGATAGCCGCGATCACCTTGTCGGCGCTCTGCGCCAGGCCGGTGTCCACGATCAGCACGCCCATGTCGCCCACCTGCACGGTGATATTGCCGCCCGCGCCTACCAGCATGTAGACGTTGCCCTGCACCGGAAGAATGTGAACTTCACCGTCGGTGGGCGCGGCGGGCTGCGCTTCATTCTTCAGCGCCATGGGCACCACTTCGTCCTTCTGGAACGGATCGGAGGGAACAGGAGGCGGGTTCTTGATCACCTTTTCGAACTCCGGATACATGGTTTCCGGGCCGCCCAGTGCCGCCACCAGGGGCAGGTGGTACATGTTCGCGTATTCCGTGATGAAGGGGTTCTGGCCGGGCAGGTAATTCGGCACCGCGCCCCTGGGCCGCCCTTCCACTTCTTCGACTTCTTCGCAAGGATACAGCCAGTTTCCGCCGGCATTGGAATTGATTAGGTAGTCCTCAGACTTGACCAGCGGCTCGGTAAGATACACCGGATCGGTCACGATGCTGACGTGCGTCATGTGTTCACCATGCCGTATGAAGTGTTCCACCAGGGTAGCCTGATCGCTTTCCGGAAGCCCATTGCGCCGCACCCAGCCTTGTTTGATGTGGGTGGTGTAAACCGTGAGAATATTGCCTTCCCATTTGCCCGTGGAAAAACCCATCCAGGTGTGCGCCGCCCAGGCCGGCGGATGGGGACGCCCGTCCATCCAGATGGTGCGGGTCTGCTCGTAGGTACTGATGTAATTCTTGATGGCGATAATTTTTTGCGATTGCGGATCTTTTTCATCCCAGAAGCGCAGCTGCAGGGGGCCGCGATAGATGTACGACGCCACGTGCACCTGACATTGATGCTCCGGCATCGTCAGCCGGGAAGAATTCCAGCTTTCTCCCCAGAGCCGGGAGCCTTCCGTAATAGGCAGGCCGGAATAATTAACCAACTCGGGACCCGGAATGCGTTCCAAAAAGTCTTCATGCAGCAGCGGATTCCAATTGCCGGAAAGATCGAAGCCAACATCGGGTATGAATTCCCCCACCACGCCCTGGCCGAACGCGCCAGCGCTCAGCAGAGCCGCGATGGGTAATAGTAGTGCAATATTTTTCGAACTGAACTTCGAACTAAACCTGGTTCGGCAGGGACTGCCCATTTCACTCTCCTGAAGATACAAATCAACTTTGCCGGTTGTATGCAACAGATCTGGCGTTGGCCAGGACGCTCAAGTTACTGTCTGGTATCGCCACGGTTGCAAAACGTAAGAATCCATTGTATTGCAAATCGCAAAGTTGCACTGCCGCGCGCTTTGATATGCTACGGGCCTGGAGGTTGGGATGCGATTCATACATGCCTTGCTAGGCTTTGGGCTAGTATTTTCCGTGGCGGCGATTGCGGGGGCGCAGACCGTCTTGCCCAAGGATATCGATCCCCAATCGCTCTCCCGTTTGCCGAATGTGAAACGCGAGGCCCTGGACGAAGACGGCAAGCGCATTTACGACATGCTGGCCGGCGGCGAAGGCAAGACCGTCACTCCCACCGGGCCGGCGGCCATTTCGCTTCAAAGCCCGAAAGTGGCGGAAGCTATCCAGATGCTGAATCAGTACCTGCGCTTTCATGGCGTGCTGAAGCAGCGCGATTATGAGGTAGCCATTTTAGTTGCCGCGCGGGAATTCGATCAGCCATATGAGTGGAGCGGACACGAAATGGGCGCGCATTCCGCCCAGGTACCGCAGAAGGTGATCGACACGATTAAATACAACAAAGACGTAGCGGATCTTTCAGAACGCGACACGCTGCTGATCAACTTCGCGCGCCAGTTGTTCCATCAGCACCACCAACTCGATTCCGATCTTTACGCCAAAGCAGTTGCGACGTTCGGCAAGCAAGGGACGCTGGAGCTTGCGACCATCATCGGCGACTATGCAATGGCCGCGATCATGCTGAACGCGACGGACCAGCACTTGCCGCCGGGCCGGGAGAATTCGCTGCCGGCTAGGTAGCCGACGAAAAATCGGACTGGGACGCGGCCGCGAGGCGGTGTTCAATCTCAACTGCTCGGCGGGACGGGTGACACTCCGGGAGAACTATGGATTCTCACGCAAGGAGATCCAGAACATGCTGCGCATTTTGACCGACCATCTAAGCCAACTATCTCACTCATGGGAGCAAATTCATGGCATCGCGTGACGTTTTCGAACAAGCAAACCAACGTGCCAAGGAGCTGGAAGCACACATTCCCCACGCGATTTCCGCGTATTTCGACAAAAAGAGCCGGCGGATGGTGATCGAGCTTAGCTCCAAACTGATCGTGAGCTTTTCTCCAAGGGATGTGGAAGGAATAGAACACGCCACGCCGTCACAGCTCAATGAGATTGAAATCAGTCCATCCGGATTTGGCATCCACTTTCCAGCCGTGGACGCGGATCTGTATGTGCCAGCTCTTTTGGAAGGTTTTCTAGGTTCTAAAACGTGGATGGCGTCCAGGTTGGGTCAGATTGGCGGCCAGTCGAGGAGTAAGGCTAAGCAGACCGCTTCCAGAGCGAACGGAAAACTTGGGGGCAGAGCCAAGTCTGGCAGGGTTGGATAATGGTTCCGGATGCGACGCTCTGGCCATGCCGATCTTCCCTTGCATGGCGGGCGCGTGCCGGCCTGGCTGGCCGATCGAATGACGCGGCTGGGCACAGCCATTAGCGAAAGCGTCCTGCTGCACTATGGCCCTACTGAACTGCTGTCGCGCTTGAGCGATCCTTTCTGGTTCCAGGCTCTCGGCTCGGTGATGGGCATGGACTGGCATTCGTCCGGCATCACGACTTCGGTGGTTGGAGCATTAAAGCGCGGCCTGAATCCGCGGGCGCGCGAACTGGGTATCTATATTTGCGGCGGGCGCGGCAAGCATTCGCGTAAAACGCCCGACGAATTGCGCGTCGTAGCCGAGAAGACCGGCCTGGACGGCGATGCACTCGCGCGCACCAGCCGGTTAACCGCGCGCGTCGACAACAACGCCATCGCGGATGGCTTCCAGATCTACCTGCACGCGTTTGTGCTCACGGCGGCCGGGGAATGGGCCATCATCCAGCAAGGATTGAACGACCAAGCCGGGTTAGCAAGGCGTTACCACTGGCATTCGGCGACGGTTCGCGATTTTACCTGCGAACCGCACGCCGCCATCGCAGGCGCGCACCAGGGCGAGATCATGAACCTGGTGGATGCACAGGCGCGACCGGCGCAGACGGCGCTGCTGCAAATCAGCCATCAGACGCCGGAAATCACTATTCGCGATCTCTGCCTGGCAATGCCCTCCCGGCATGATGTACGGGCCCAGGACGTGGATCTGAAGCGGCTGGGTGCGGTTTTGGCTGTCGCGTACGAACGCGATCTGCAGGACTTCGCGTCGCTGTTGCTGCTGGAAAAACTGGGCCCGCGCACTCTGCAATCCCTGGCTTTGATTGCCGAAGTGGTGCACGGAGCTCCGGTGAGATTTTCGGACCCCGCGCGTTTTTCGTTCGCCCACGGCGGGAAGGACGGCCACCCGTTTCCAGTTCCGCTGAAGACTTACGACGCGTCACTCGCCATCCTGCGCAGGGCGCTCGATTCCGCGAAGGCCGGCGATGGGGACAAACTGGACGGAATGCGCCGCCTGGACAAATTTGTCCGCGCGGTGGAAGAACGCCACCAGCCGGAGGCCGACTTCGACGCGGCCATCCGTCAGGAGCATGCCATCTCGCCCAGCCTGGGCGGACGCACCGTATTCGATGACCGCCGGCGCGCACAGGTGCGACGAGCACAATCGCGCCAGCTCAATCTGTTCTGAACGAACCGTTCTACAACGAAACCTACAGCCCCGCGCTGAGTCCAATCGCAGGGAGTCAATCTAATTCATGGAACTATTACAGGAATTATTAACCGAAGAATTAAAGGACCTGCTTCACGCCGAAGGCCAGTTGGTGAAAGCGCTACCGAAAATGGCCAAGGCCGCCAAAGACGCCGATCTGAGAACGGCGTTTGAAGAACATCTGGAGCAGACCAAGAACCACGTTGAGCGCTTGAAACAAGTTTTCGAGATGCTGGATGAAAAACCCAAGGCGAAACCGTGCAAGGGGATGGCCGGGTTGGTGGAAGAAGGCTCGGAAGTGATCGCCGACGGCAAGCAGATGGAGGAGGCTCCGGCCGATCTGGCGCTCATTGGGGCGGCGCAG
Source organism: Bryobacteraceae bacterium (assembly GCA_035486095.1). Classification (GTDB taxonomy): domain Bacteria; phylum Acidobacteriota; class Terriglobia; order Bryobacterales; family Bryobacteraceae; genus Palsa-89. The sequence goes on along the minus strand of DATHNM010000132.1, from coordinate 4,569 downwards.
CGCGTGGAGCATTACGAGATCGCCGCGTACGGAACAGCCCGCGCTATTGCCGAGCAGATGAACCGCCGCGACATCGTGAAACTGCTGAGCCAAACCTTGGCCGAAGAGGAAAAAGCGGATCAACTGTTGACCAAACTAGCCCAGCCGCTGCTGGAAGAAGCGGGCCAGGTAACCGAAGAAGAGGAATTGGAAGAAGAAGAGGTTTAACCTCCTTGGTCAACGATTAACCGGCCGGTTGCTGCGTCGCTATGTGGTGCAGCAGCTGCCGGTTCGCGGCTTCCAATGCGAAAAGATCGAAGTAACGCTGGCTTGCATGCAGGATTCAGCGGAGCAGCCCGGATTGTTATATGCTCCGAAAGAAGCTTGTATGAACAACCCCATGTTATTCAGAATTGCGGGTCCGGTTTTTTTGCTCACCGCCACCCTAAGTCCGATCCGGGCGCAGGACCAGTTCTCCGGTGAGTGGAGCCCGCTGCATCACGAGGATTATAACGAGCGCATTCCGGGCCCCGATCTGGGCGATTTCGCCGGTCTTCCGATCAATGCCTCCGCGCGAGCGTTCGCCGAAAGCTGGGACGCGTCGCGCCTGACGCTGCAGGAGCACCAGTGCCGCGTACACGTGTCTCCCTACATTTATCATGGCCCGCTGCATCTCAGGATCTGGGAAGAAAAAGATCCGAACACCCAGCAGGTGATCGCGATCAAGAATTACATCAGCACGTATGAGCAGACGCGCACCATCTGGATGGATGGCCGTCCGCATCCGCCCGACTACGCGGTGCATACCTTCATGGCATTTTCCACCGGTAAATGGGATGGCGACATCCTGACCGTTTACACCACGCACATCAAGCAAGGCTGGGCTCGCCGCAACGGACTTCCGGAGAGCGACCAGGCCACCATGACCGAACATTTTCTGCGGCACGGCAACATCATGACGCACGTCACCATCCTGAGCGATCCGGTGTATCTGACGGAACCGCTGATTCGCACCGACGATTTTCAGCTGGACGAAAAAGAGCTGGGCGGATGGTTGTGGCCCTGCGAATACGTGGAAGAGATTTTGACGCGGCCCAAGGGCGCGGTTCCCAACTACCTGCCGGGGCAAAACGCATTCCTGTACGAATACGCCGATCACCACCATTTGCCCCATGCCGCGGTGATGGGCGGCGCAACCACCATGTACCCGGAGTACAGAAAGGTGCTTGCGACAGCCAAGATTGATGCCGCGCCGGCAGTTCCGGCCACACCGGCCAACTCAAAGGATCCAAACGCCGAACTGCACATTCTGCCGGTGCAGGGCAACGTCTATATGCTGGTGGGCGCGGGCGGCAACATTACTGTGCAGGTGGGCAGCCTGGGTGTGCTGCTGGTAGACACCGGGCTGGCGCAATTCTCGGACAAAGTGATCGCGGCCGTGCACACGCTATCCGATAAGCCGATCCATTACATCATCAACACGCATGTGCATCCGGATCACGTGGGCGGGAACGAAGCCCTGGCGAAGACGGGCGGCGGCTCGGCTCGCGAGGTGACGCTGGTGAACACGCCGGGCGAAACAGCCGCATACAGTGTCCAAATCATCGCGCACCAGAATGTTTTTGACAGAATGAGCGCCCCGGCCAACGGCGGGAAGGCGTATCCGGAAAGCGCGTGGCCCACCGATACCTACCTGGGCGCGGAGAAGGAAGTGTATTTCAACGGCGAAGCGGTCCAGATGTTCCATCCACCGGCCGCCCACACAGATGGCGACACCATCGCCTTTTTCCGACGCTCCGATGTCATCAGCACGGGCGATATCTTCGTCACCAACGGCTACCCCATTATCGATCTGAAGAACGGCGGCAGCCTGCAAGGGGAGATTGAGGGGCTGAACCATATTCTCGATCTCGCCATTCCCGCGCATCACGAAGAGGGTGGAACCTTCATCATTCCAGGCCACGGCCGGTTGTGCGACGAGTTCGACGTGCTGGAGTATCGCGACATGGTGACCATAGTGCGCGACCGTATTCAAGCCATGATCAAGAAGGGCATGACGCTGGATCAGGTGAAGGCCGCGCACCCCACGCTCGATTACGACCCGCGCTACAACACGCCAGGGGGATTCTGGACCGCTGATATGTTCGTCGAGGCTGCCTACAAAAGCTTGACGCAAGCGAAATAGTGGAACAGCCTCTAAGCGGGAAAGTTGCGCTGGTAACGGGGGGCGGGCGCGGCATTGGCCGTGCCATTTCGCTGGCGCTGGCGCGCGCCGGCTGCGAAGTCGCTGTAAATTATCGCGAGCGCCGTGCAGATGCGGAATCCGCCGTGGGCGAAATCGAAAAGATGGGACGCCACGCCATCGCCATACAAGCCGATGTTTCGCGTGGAGCAGATGTCACGGAACTGATAAAGGCCGCCGAGTCGAAGATCGGGCCCGTCGAAATCCTGGTGAATAACGCTGGGAAAATCCTGATCCAATCCATTGAACAGATGACGGAGGAGAGTTGGAACGATATGATCACGTCCAATCTCACGTCTTGTTTCCTGGTCACGCAGGCCGTGCTGCCCGGCATGCGCGCACGCCATTGGGGGCGCATTATTAATCTGTCTTCGGTGGCGGCACAGGCCGGCAGCATTGTGGGCGTGCATTATGCGGCGGCGAAGGCGGGGATGCTCGGCCTGACGCGCAGCTACGCACGTGTGCTGGCGAAGGAAGGCATCACCGTCAACGCCATTACGCCCGCGTTGGTGGCCACTGAAATGGTGACATCCAATCCCGTCGCGAAGCCCGACATGATCCCGGTGGGGCGTTTCGGCGAGATCGAGGAGGTGGCGGAGGTAGCGCTGATGCTGGCGCTGAATGCGTACATCACCGGCCAAACCATCAACGTCAACGGCGGCTACTACATGAGTTAAATTACCTTGGTGGCGCCGCCATCCATATCGATCAACGCGCCTTGCAGGAACCGCCCTTCGGGGCTTACCACGAACGCCACCAACGCGGCGATGTCTTCCGGCTCGCCCACTCGCGTGGTACGCGCGCTTTCGATTAGTTTGCGCTCAGCCGTCTCTACGTCGGTCCCTTGTTGTTTCGCCGTTGCCTCCAGCATGCGCCGATAGCGCTCCGTCCGAATGCTTCCGGGATTCACGGCGTTCACCTGTACGCCGTCGCGGATCCCGACGTCGGCCATCGCCTTGGTAAACGAAAGCAGCGCCGCGTTGACCGAGCCCCCGATAGTGAACAGCTGACCGGGCATCCTGCCGCCGACGCCCGAAATATTCAGCACCGAACCGGCCTGCGCCTTTAAGTGCGGCCAGGCAGCGCGGGTCAGCCGCATGGCTCCAAAGAATTTCAGCGCGAATCCGTCGGCCCAATCGTCGTCGGTCAGTTCCAGAAAATCGCCGCGCTTGGTGGCGCCGGCGTTGTTGACCACGATATCGATCTGCCCGTAAGTTTTGAGCGCGAATTCCACGGTTCGCTGCGCCGCGTCCATTTCGCGCAGATCCACCGGGAGCGCAGCCGCGCGCCCACCCGCGTGTTCCATCTCCTGTACCGCCTGTGCCATCAAATTGGTGTCGCGAGCGCACAATACCACTTGCGCTCCTTCGCCCGCCAGGCGCGAAGCAATCGCACGTCCGATGCCGCGGCTGGCTCCGGTGACAATCGCGGTTTTGCCCTTCAATCTGCTTTCCATGGATTTTCCATTATGCTTGTTCCTGAGAGCGCCGTGCTAGCTCAGTCAGCCCGCCCCCCATCCCGCCGCGCCAAGTTCATGCCCGTAGTCCGCGTGGCCGCGGGCAACGCGCTCGAGATGTACGATTTTCAAATCTTCGGCTATTATGCCGCCGCCATCGCCGCTACGTTTTTTCCCACGGGTCATGAATACGCGTCTCTGATGCTGGCGCTGGCCACGTTTGGCGCCGGTTTCCTGATGCGGCCGCTGGGTGCCATCATCCTGGGCGCCTACATCGATCATCGCGGCCGCCGCTCGGGCCTGTTGCTCACCCTGGCGCTCATGGGCTTCGGAACCCTGGCCGTGGCTTGCCTGCCTGGTTACGCCATCCTGGGTCTCGCCGCGCCCCTGCTGGTATTGGTCGGCCGCCTGGTGCAGGGATTTTCAGCGGGCGTGGAACTGGGCGGCGTCTCGGTTTACCTTTCGGAAATCGCGCCGCCCAATCGGAAAGGGCTGTATGTGAGCTGGCAATCCGCCAGCCAGCAGGTAGCGGTAATGTTCGCGGCACTGCTCGGCATTGCACTCACATCCATGCTTTCGAATAGCCAGATGTCGCGCTGGGGATGGCGCATCGCACTTTTGGCGGGATGCGCCTTGCTTCCGTTGCTGCTCTTTTTGCGCCGTTCGCTGGAAGAAACCAGCGAGTTTCTGGCGCGCCCGCACCGTTCCACGGCCTCCGATATCGTAAAGTCCCTGTTCGCCAACTGGCGGCTGGTGCTGTTGGGCATGATGATGTCCACCATGACCACGGTGTGCTTTTACATGGTTACCGCGTACACGCCCACTTTCGGCAGCTCCGTGCTGCATCTTGCCGCCACTGGCAATCTGGTGGTGACGCTGTGTGTCGGCGCGT
>DATHNM010000131.1:0-20028 GCA_035486095.1 Bryobacteraceae bacterium | reverse complement strand
TCCAGTTGCGCGATGCCTTTGGTTGTGGCAAACCACAATCGCCCATCGGCGGCTTCCACCACCGATGGCTCGGGATGTACTTCCCCTGAGAGGCCAGGAAGGCCATCCAACTCATCCAGGTGTTCCGCGGAAACCGCCTGGCCCGGATCGCGCAGCCAATTCTTCAAGCCGGCGGCCGAGACGTGGCTGATGCCTGAGAATCCGTTCACCCAAAGATCGCCTGTCTCAGTCTCTACGATGCCGGAGACTCTGCCTGGAAGTGTCTGATCTTGCCAGCGCATCAGATAAAAGCGACCCTGCGTGAACAGTTGGACGCCGCCTGCCCCTGCCAGCCAGACGTGGTCGCCCCGAACCGACATTGTGTTCTCCGAGACCCCTCTTTTGCCATCCGGGAACGAGAACCTGTGGTAGGTGGACCCATCCCATTCGACCACCTTGTTCGAAAAACCAAACCAAATGTTTCCCGTCTGGTCATCCACCATGGCCCCGACCACGCCAGGCTTTTTTCCCAGGGTCTCGGTCTGGTCGCTCCACACGCCACCGGAGAAACTATAAGCCCGGCCGCTGATCGTCGTGATCCAGGGGGCGTTGTTCCGATCCGTCGCGACGAACACCACGGTGTCGAGTTTTTCTTGCGGGTAATGCAGCGGAGAGAAGCCCGTGCCAGAGGATCGCCAAAGGTGAACGTCACCTGCGCCCGCCGCCCAGATGGTCCCATTGTGATCGCGTCGAAGCGTAGCAGTTGGCCCGGTGCGGGGAAAGGTTGTCAGGGTGCCATCGGCGGCAACATGGGTGAGCGGCAGGCTGCTATTTCCAGTCCATACGGAACCTTGATCTCCTGCTGCGACGCCAAACTCATGCTCTTGCGCATGCGGAAGCCGCACCTTGGTAAGCGCAGCGCGGCGCAGCCGGTCGAGACCGGAATTGGTGGCCACCCAGACGCTGCCTTCCCGATCGATCAGGACACTCCACACGGCATCGGAACTGAGGCCCTGGTCAGGCGTAAAGCTTTCCCCGGGAGCCGTTTCCGCCGCCACCGGCGTCGGCCGGCGCTGAACCTGGTCAATTTGAACATGGTCAAGTTGAACATGGTCAAGCCGCTGCACGCCCTTGCCGGTTACCGCCCACAGAGAGCCGTCGGGGGAAAAGGCGAAGTCGCCAAATCCGGCATTGCGCTTGTCCCCTTTTCCAGCGGGCGAGCCAGCGGAAGCGCTCAATAAGTTTGCCACCCTCCGCAGCCCCTGGTCGTCTGAAAGCCAGATGCTTCCATCAAGGGCCTGATGGAGAAAAGCATAGCTGGTCGACAATCCCTCCCCGTATTTACTGACCTGGAACTTCCTCTGGCCGCGCGGCAGGAACAAAAGGGGTCCGGTCTGAGTCTTCACCCACAATGTTCCGTCAGTGTCCAAGAGCATTCCGGCCGGGAAACCACCGGGGTATCCCCGTTCCAATCCCACTTGCTCGCACACCGCGCCGCGCAGATGGAAGAGACCTGCCTTGGCCTGCACCCATAACGAACCATCGCGGTCTTCGATAAGCTTTCCCTGTTTCCGGGTGGGAGTACAGCGCCGGTCTGGAAAGTTGGTCAGGCGTCCGTCCTTCCAGAAGAGAAGTCCGGCGCCTTCGGTGGTTAGCCAAAGGCCTCCCGATGACGAGAGGAATACGGAGTCAATCTCACTATCGTGCGCGGCGCCGCGCGTTACTTCCTCCACCGATTGGAATCGGACGCCATCGAAGCGCAGAACGCCCTTAGAAGTTGTGAGCCAAAGAAATCCTTCGGCGGATTGCTTGATGTCGAAGACGGCCCCCAGGCCGTTCCACTGGGTGTGATGGAAGTCTGTAACCGCGTGCAGCTGTGACACCAGCCCCGGAACGAGGGTAACGCAAACCAGCCATCCGAACTTCCTAAACCCTGTCCACATGAACGCGACCTTCGCGGATTCACCGTTTTCGTACACCACCGGACAGTGGGTGCACGGGCCGCTCACACTTCGGCCTTTAGGAGGTATATTAGCCCAATCGGATAGGTGTCGACTCCCCCTACTGTGGAGTCTTTCGATACTTCTTTCGAGGCATAGCCGGAAAGGAAGTCTTCAGACCACCAGCACCTGGTGATCCGGGCACTCCAGCCGCACATGCCGGTATAGGGTGTCCAACAAATCCCCCACGCCGTGCCTGGCGAGAAACGGCAGGATCGAGTAATAACGCTCCTGCAGGTGCTTGTCGGGAAAAATCAGCCCCGACATGTAGCTCGCATCGGCGACAGCCCGCTCATTGCGCTTCAGCGTTTCACGCGCGGTCTTGCGCTCCAGCTTCGCAAGCTGGTACGCCACCTTTGCGAGGCTCTTGTTCGCGGCTGCGGCCAACGTGGCATCGAACGCCGCCAGATCGTCCCGTAATTGTTCCATGGACTGTGAAACCGTGCGGCGCGCCGCGCTGAATTCCTCCGTCAGGGCGGGTGGAACCAGCTTCTGCGAGATAACCTCGCGTACCCCGTCTTCGCCGTGGAAAAATGACGGAATTGTGAGCCCATAGCGTTCCACCAACTTGGCGCTGCGGGCATCCAGTAAAGTGAAGCCGCCGCGCGACACCATCACCGGCATACGCCCCAGCAGTTCGCGATACAACACCTGGGATTGCGCCATGTACGCCAATTCGGCGGGGCCGCCGACGTATGCCACCGTGGGCAGCACATAATCCTGCACCACGGGCCGCAGCAACGCATTGGGCGACAATTGCTGCGCGCGATCCATTAACTCCGCCGCGGAATATTTCCGCTCTCCGGAATGCTTTTCCTTCGACGCGTACTCGCCGTTCTGCCGCCGCAAAGTGGCGCGCCGCTCGCCATCCAGCAAAAACACCAGCGATGTTTTGGCCTCTACGTGAACCTGCGCGTGATAGCCGGCCGCTTCCAGTTGTTTGGCGCGCTCAGCCAGTTTGGCATGCAAGCCCTCATCCTGGTGGACGGCTTCCTGCAAGATTGGCGCAGCCAACCGCCGCACGTTTTCATCCAACGGATCCACCAGCAGCAGGCCCCGGCCCGCCAGCAGCCGTTCCAGAAGCGCGCGAAAAGCCCTGCCAAAAGTCACGCCTTCCGGATAAGCCACGCGCACCATCTCGGCAACTTCTTCCCCGTAGGGGAAACCAGCCAGCAAGTCGCGCAGGCGTTCCACCGGCGGGGCAGCGATGGGAATGCCGCCCACGGGCCGAGCCGTTCCCCCACTGTTCACGCCCAGCCGGACCGGCCTGTGATCGGGTCCGAACACAAACGTGTGATCGATTTCGGCCACATCGTGATCTTCGGTGGCCAGCCAGAACATCGGCACGGCGGGAATGCCTTGTTCGGTCAACTGCTCGGCCAATCGCACCGCCGTCAGCGCTTTGTAGATGGTGTATGCCGGACCGGAGAACAATCCAACCTGTTGCCCGGTCACCACGGCAACCGTCCCCGGACGCGCCAGCAGCTCCAGCGATGCCGTTTCAGCGTTGTTCGGGCGAAGCGCGGCTATCAACGCGGCCCGGCGATCGTCTGGGTAGGCGATCTCCTGCGCAGCCGCGGCATAGCTCCGGCTGTCGTGGGGATTATGAGCGTAGAATCGCGCAACCCGGCCGAAGTGATACTGAAAATCGGAAAACAGCGCCGAAGTGTGCGGGATCTCAGTGTGTCGAAGACAGGCCGACTCCATCATGAGCAACTTTCCAAGCGTAGCAGATGCGGCAACCTGGCCCAAAGTCGCTAACTTATTTGTAGCAATGTAAAAGTACTGGGCCGGGTGGGCGGCGGGGACGTTTCGGTTAGAATCAAGGTTCGGATCACGCATGGACGAGCAGGAATTCAAGAATCGGGCTGACCAATCACTGGAGGCGCTGTACCGCCGCCTGGCGGCGGCCACCGACAGCGCCGATTTCGAAGTCGATTTCAACAGCGGCGCCCTGGCCATCGAGTTTGAAGAGCCGCCTGGTAAGTTCGTCATCAGCCCCAATGCGCCCGTGCAGCAGATTTGGGTCTCGGCACATTCGAAGAGCTACAAACTGGATTGGGACAGCGCCACGGACGATTTTGTTCTACCCGCAACCCGCCAGACCCTGACGGCGCTGATCCAGGAAGCCATCGCCAAGCAACTGGGCGAGGAAGTTTCACTGTAGATGCCGGGCGTTTACATCTCCTATCCGTTCTGCGCCCAGAAGTGCACCTATTGCAACTTCGCATCGGGAGTTTTTCCGCGCGAATTGGAACCGCGATATCTGGATGCGCTGATTTCCGAGATTGGCCGCCAGCAATGGAGTTGGCAACCCGAAACGGTTTACCTGGGCGGTGGCACTCCCAGCGGCATGGCGGCCGGCGCTCTGGATCGAATTTTACGGTCACTCCCTGACGGTGATGGTTCAGGACCCCGTGGCTGGCGGGAAGCGACCATCGAAGCGGCGCCGGGCACTGTGACTGCGGAACTCGCCGCGGCTTGGGCGCGCTCTGGCATCAATCGTGTCAGCCTGGGCGTTCAATCTTTCATGCCGCGTGAATTGGCGCGCACCGGGCGCAAGCACACGGCCGAAATCGTAGAGCGCGAGATCACCATGCTGCGCTCAGCGGGCCTCACGAATATCAATGTGGATCTCATCGCGGGCCTGCCTGGGCAGACGCGCGCATCGTGGTCTGAATCTCTGGCGTGGATTCAACGTCTTCAGCCGCCACACGTTTCGGTCTACATGCTCGAAGTGGACCAGGACAGCCGCCTGGGAAGCGAGGTTCTGCTCAACGGGAAGCGCTATGGCGCGCCCGATGTCCCAAGCGACGAACTTACCGCCGAATTTTACGAAAACGCAGTGGAGTTTCTGCGCCGCATCGGGATTCAGCGCTATGAGATTTCGAACTTCGCGCGGCCCGGTTTCGAATCGCTGCACAATTTGAAGTACTGGCAATTGGAACCTTACGCCGGATTCGGCACCGATGCGCACTCGTTTGACGGAGTCCTGCGCCGGCAAAACATCGAATCGCCGGGCGATTACGTGGAGCGCATTGAGAGCGGCCAACGCGCCTGCGTGGACACTACATCCGCCAACGCCGCCGAGGAGCGCTTCTTCGTGGGGTTGCGCCTCACGCGCGGCATCCAGCCACTGGCCGAGGAGTGGCTCCGATTCGAGCAGCCCATTGAGCGCTTTCTCGCCGATGGCCTGTTGTCACGCGACGGTTCGAGGCTCTGGCTTACCGACCGCGGAGTGCTGTTATCGAACGAAGTTTTCGCGGAATTCATTACATCATGATCGATCTAAGAAGCGACACTGTTACCCGCCCCACCCCCGAAATGCGCCGCGCCATGGCCGAAGCCGAAGTGGGCGACGACGTTTATCGAGAAGACCCGACGGTCAACGCCCTTGAAAAGCGCGCCGCCGAAATCATGGGCAAGGAAGCCGGCCTGTTCGTGCCCACCGGCACCATGGGCAACACCATCGCGGTAAAGATGCACACCGAGCACGGCCAGGAAGTGATCTGCGATTCGCGCGCCCACCTGCTGGATTGGGAACTCAGCATGCTGGCATGGTTTTCCGGGTGCCTGGTGCGGCCGGTTGCATCGAGCGACGGCATTCTGCACTGGAAGGATATTGAAGCGGCCATTCGCCCGACGAGCTCGCATTGCGCTCCCACCTCGCTCATCGAAATCGAGAACACGCACAACATGGCGGGCGGCGCGGTTTATCCCATGGATGTCTTTGAGGATATCTGCGCGAACGCTCACCAGCGCGGCCTCAAGGTGCATCTGGACGGCGCACGCATCTTCAACGCGGCTTGCTATCTGAACCGGCCGGTTCGCGATCTTGCCGCTCCAGCCGACTCCGTGATGTTCTGTCTATCGAAAGGCCTGGGCGCGCCGGTTGGTTCCATGCTGGTGGGAACGGCCGAAGCCATCGATCGCGGCCGGGGTTATCGCAAGCGCCTGGGCGGAGGCATGCGCCAGGCGGGCGTGCTGGCCGCCGCGGGGCTCATCGCTCTGGAAGAAATGCCGCACCGGCTGGGCGAAGACCATGCCAATGCTCGCTTCCTGGCGGCCGAACTGGCGAAGCTGCCCGGAATTCAGATCGATCCGGCGCGTGTTCAGACCAACATCGTCATCTTCGACGTTACCGGCACAGGCCTTGCCACCACGGAACTGACCGGCGCGCTGAAGCCCCGCGGCGTTCTGATGAACGGGATCAACCCGCGCCAAATGCGCGCCGTCACGCACTTCGATGTCTCGCGCCAGCAATGCGCCTCGGCTGCGGCAGCCATCGCGGAAATACTTGCCTTGAGGCACTAACTTTTTTTCGTTTCCGGCGTGCGAACGCCCAAGGTGCGTCGAAAATGTCGACATCCAGCCCCGCGAAATCTTTTACGTTGCGCCTCACCAGCGTGAGTTCGTGTTCTAGAGCCGTCGCCGCAATCATGCCGTCCGCGGTGCTGAGGGGGGTCCTTTCAACTGGCATTGCCCATCGAAATATGCGGTTATGAAACCGGGGCAGCAGTTCAGTTGTTCGTTGATTGCGAGATCCAATTTGCAACGCGCGGATCGGGAAGCGTACGAATCAGTTCGGAAGGAACGTTGGTATCAAGGAGAAACCCATTCACGATAGATCCAAAAACCTCCCATAAGGTTTTTGCGAGCGGCGCCTCCGGTGGTGGCGGAGGGGAAGACTGCAGAGCCTGTAAAATGACTTCCTCGGCGTCCCGAAACACGCCGCTCTGAAGAGGCTGATTGATGAGCTCTTATGACTCTTCCCACACAAACGCCCCGAATTGCGTCAACCTTGAGTGGACCTCTTGCCACGCGCACTGAAGTTTTGTCTGTTGATCGCTAGTTCCCTGGTGATTGCGCCGGGCCAGGATGTCCCACCCCCAGCCATATCGCCGCCGCCCACCACCCAGCCTCCCGAGGTGGAAGCTCCCGGCGCGATCCAGGGAACCGTTCTCAGCGGCGCGTCGGGACAAGCGCTGCGCCGAGCACAAGTGGTTCTGAAGCCGGCCGATTCGAAAAACGCCGCGCTCTATCAGACCACCGACGAAAGCGGGGCCTTCGCGTTTCCCAAAGTGACGCCCGGCCGCTACGTGATCACGGTCGAACGCGATGGCTATCTTCCGCTGTCGGCCGGCCGCATCGGCGATTACAAAATGCCTCCCATCTTCACCGTGAATTCGGGCGAGACCATCGGTTCTTTCGTATATCGTCTGACGCCTTCGGGCGTGGTGAGCGGCAAAGTAAAGTTCGACGATGCCGAGCCGGCCGTAAACGTAGCCATTCAGCTTTATCGCTCTTACTATGAGCGCGGGCGTCACGGCTATGCCGCCGCTGCCAACGCGCGCACCGACGATCGCGGCGAATATCGCGTGCATGGCCTGGAACCGGGAACCTATTTCGTGGCAGCTCTCTATCAGGCTCCGCCCCGTCCGGCCAACGCCGAAGAAGAAACGCGCAAGGACGCCCTGGGCAATCCCCTGCCCGAGTTAAGTTATGCGGTCACGTTTTTTCCCCAAGCTCAAAAACTTTCCGATGCCGTGGCAGTGAACATTACGCCCGGTGGCGAAGTGCCTGGCATCGATATTTTTCTGACGCTGGTGCATACCGTCCACATTCGGGGGCGCGTGCTCAGCGCGGCGAAAGGCGGCGTGATCCCCAACCCCAGCGTCACCTTGCGGATGAACGATTCCGACAACACCGCTTCGGTGAGCGCTCCCATCAATATCACGCTCGATAAGGACCAGGACTTCGACATCCAGGGCGTCACCGCCGGCCCGTATTTGTTGCTGGCCTCAGGCGCCGAGGATGGCGTCACTCTGACGGGCCGCGTTCCCATCAACATCGGCGATGCGGACGTATCGAACGCCAACGTGGTGGTGAGCCCCGAGAACCTCTGGAACGGCAAGGTCCACGTGGACGACGATGACAGCACGGTACCGCCGGGCCTGACGATTTCGCTTCAACCGCGCCGCACCACGGCGCCGGTTTCGCAGGCTAAGGTGTCGGACAGCGGCGAGTTTGTTATTCCGTTTGTTCCGGAAGAAATCTACGATCTGTACGTGCTGAACGGGCCAGACAACTCTTATCTGAAATCCGTCCGGATTGGGAACTCCGAGCGGCTGGGCCAGGGGCTTGAGGCGTCCTCTGGCGATCCGCCGCCCGCGCTCGACGTTCGGCTGGGCTCCCAGGGCGGCCAGGTGATCGGCAGGGCCGTGACAGCCGACCCTAAGGTGGTGGCCAGCGGCGCCGTCGTGGCCCTGATCCCCGATCCGCCCGCTGGACGCGTCCAAACCTACCAAACCACGCATGCCGACGAGTACGGCAATTTCCAGCTAAAGGGCTTGCCTCCAGGCACATACGTCGTGGTAGCGTGGCTGGATTCGGCGCCCTGCGAGATTTATGATCCGGACGATTTGGCCACTTGCCGGGCGCAGGGCTCCAGCCTGACCATCGAGGCTGCCGAACAACAGAGCGTCCAGCTTACCGCCAACTGACCCGCAATCTTCATAAAGATTTCATAAAGAAGGATTTGGGATTTGGAACCTTAAACTTTTGATTTCACTTGTACGATAGAACTGTTGCGTGCTAGACACAAACGGTGAGTCGGCCCAACACGCTGACCTGGGGCTGCAGCAAGACGCCGATATTGTCCGTCAATCGCTGCCGGGCATCTGGGCCGGTCTTGGTCTGGTACAGTTCGCTCTGTTGGCGGGGACTTATTCGAAAGTGCACGCGCTGGCCGTGCCCATCTTCGCCGCCGCCACCATGTGCGCCTACCTGGCGCGATTGTTCCTCATTCTTCGCAAGGATCAGCTCTACCCGCGGCACGTGCGTGCCTGGCGAGCGGCCTTCTGTGCAACGCTGATCTGTTTTTCAAGCGCCTGGGGATTGCTGAGCTGCTACAGCTATATCGCCAATGGCTTCGCATATTGGAATTCGCTGCTATTGACGTTCTGCGTTCTTGGGATCAGCTTTGGAGCCATTGTCTCGCTTACTCCCCGGCCGTTATATCTATATTGCCACGTGCTGCCGCTGCTGGTGCCGCCCATTGTGGTGGATCTGTGGCTGGGCGGCAACGGCTATGGCCTGGCTCTCATCAATATGGTCTGTCTGGCATTTTTGCTGGCGCAAGGAAAGCAGTTGAGCGTCCAATACCGCAAGGCTCTGGAAGACCGGCGGCTGCTGGAATCGGCTAAAAAAATGGCCGAGGCCGCCAACGAAGCCAAAGGCCATTTCCTGGCTAACATCAGTCATGAGCTGCGCACTCCCATGAACGGCATCATCGGGATGACCGAACTGGCGCTCGATACCGAACTGAGCGCCGAACAGCGCGATCTGCTGGAAACATCCCGCAATTCAGCCATCTCTCTGCTGTACCTGCTAAACGACGTGCTCGATTTCTCGCGCATGGAAGCGAAGAGCGTCCTGCTCGACAACACCACTTTCGATCTGGTGAAACTGGTTTCTGAAACCGCGCGCGTGTTTGAGACCCACGCCAAACAGAAGGGGCTGTCGCTCGATTGCGAGATTTCGCCCGACATTCCCTCCGAAGTCACGGGTGATCCCGGACGCCTGCGCCAGATTCTGGTAAATCTGCTGGGCAATGCTTTGAAATTCACGCCGCGCGGCAACATCCTGATCCAAGCCACGGTGGAATCCAACAGCCCGGGCGATATCCAGGTGCGCTTCGGCGTGACAGACACCGGCATCGGCATTCCAAAGGAAAAGCAAAGCGTGATTTTTCAGCCGTTCGCGCAAGCCGATGGATCCATGACCCGCAAATACGGTGGCACAGGTCTGGGCTTAAGCATCTCCATGCGCCTGGTGGAATTGATGGGCGGCAGAATGTGGATGGCCAGCGAGCCGGGTAAGGGCAGCACCTTCCATTTCTCCATACGCTTCACGCTGCCGGAGGCCGAGCAGCAGTCAACCGCCAAGGAACTGCTGGGTGGAGTGGGCGATCCCGCGCCCACACCGTCGATGAGTTAGACCCCGGTCACGTTGCATCGAGAAAAACGCCGCAGCCGTTATCTTCGCAGGTTCGCAAGACTTGTCTAGCCGGAGCAATTAGTCCAGCGGCAGGCATCCACCAAAAGGCCGCGCCTCCGTTGTAAACTCGGCCATCATTTCACTGGATCACTTCCCCAAGCCCGGTCCCGGGTGGCTGGCGGCGCCCGATGAACGTACGCCCGGCTTCTTCCCGGCCTTTGCCCGCGTATCGATGGCCCTGCAAACCCTGTTGCGCGAACGCGTGCCATCGCACTATTTTGCCGATCCACGGGCCTTCGCAAACCTGAAGACCGCCTACCCTATGCTGGTGTACCGGGCCAGCCGGCCGTTCCAGGGCAAGATGCGCACCGAGCTGACGTACGACGTATTGCATCCCAAAACAGTGGCCATGTTCTTCCGCACGGTCCGCCCGGCCTTGGCTGAAGTCCTGGAAGCAGCCAAGGCCCGGCTGGTGGCCGACGGCCTCACGGAATTGGCCGCGCTTTATGAGCCGTCGCGCGCCAATGCCATCCTGGAATCGGTGCAGAGGCTGAGCAAAAGCCGCAAGTGCCTTTACGTTCTGATCCGCGCCGAAAGCGTGCTGGTGACCACGCTGATCGATTTAGCCGGCTTGGGAAACCTTCCCGTAAAACAGCAGGCCCGGCGCATCGCGTCGTTTGAAAAAAAATGGCGATATCAACTGCGCCGGATGTACCCGGGCACGGACTTTACCTGGTTAGCACCGGAACTTCTGGAAGTTGCCACCGCAGGGCTGATGGAAGTTCAAGCTCCATCCGAAGCTCTGCCCCAGGAGGATTAGGGCCGCGCGCTATTCGACAAAACCCAGGCCATGCAGCGTAGCCGCGGGTTCACCCTCTTTTTCGAAAGTGCCCACGTCCACGGTCGCCTTTTGGTGGCCGCGAACCAGCGCGACACCATAAGGCCCGTTGGCGAATTTGAATGTCTTGGTCAACAGAGCCAGATCGTTCGAATTTCCAGCCTTCAGCCCGGTGTCATGCAGAAATGACGCCGCGAACTGGGGCGTATCGGTGGGAATGGAAATGATGGTCGTGTCCTTCCAGTTCAGCTTCGCCATCTTGCGGGCGGCAGCCTCGCAATGCGGGCAGGTTGGATCATAGAAGAAGAGAAAAATCTTCCCCTCTTGCAGCGAGACCTGTTTTCCATCCACCGCAATGGATGCGGGGGCTTGCAAGCCAGATGCCCGCGCCACATTTACACCGAAGGAAGCGCCCGCGAAGACCACCACCGCGCCCAGGATTACCAGCGCTCCTCGCAGACTCTCTGACGCGCGCGCCCAGGTACCGGCCACCACGGCCATAAGGAGCATAGCCCCATCCTCGAAGAAAAACGCCGGACCCACAGCGCGCTTTACCAGCGGGAAACAACTGCAATCCTTTCCCACCAGCGCGGCGTAATTCGCTCCGATATAAATCATGAACACCACCAGCAGGAAGCCGATCAGCCAGGCTCCCCAGCGGCGAAAGCGCGGGACCAGGATGAGCACGGCGCCCACCATTTCCCCCACACCCAGTGCCAGCGTGCCGGGCAGCGTAAGCGCCGACGTCACGCGGAATTCCGCCAGGGCCGTGGACCACAAGTACGGATCGGTGAGCTTCCAGGCTCCGGAGACAAAAAACAGGATCGCCAGAAGTACGGCGCAGACACCGCCGATGATCTTCTTCCAAGCGGGCAAATCGAAACTGGCGAGGTCCAACCCTAGGTGAGCTGGGTTCGCTGTGGAGTCAGACATATATCCCCTATTTTACCGAATCTGGCGGCGCTCTAAGCCAGGGCCCCATCAGGCAGCGGAGCCGCGAAAAACTCCTGCGCGATTTCCACCGTGCGCCCAATATCCTGCTGGCTGTGCGCAGCCGACACAAAACCGGCCTCAAACTGGGAGGGCGCCAGGTAAATGCCCCGATCCAGCATCCAATGGAAGAACTGGCGAAAACGGCCCGTGTCAGCGCGTTTGGCCGATTCCCAGTCTGTAACTGGCTGATCCGTAAAGAAAAAAGTGAACATCGAGCCTACGCGATTCACCCGCACGCCCGCCGGCACCTTCGCCGTAAGCTGAGCGGCGCGGTTTTCTATGATTTCGTAGACTTCGGGATGGGCCTGCAAATACCGCAGCGTGGCGATCCCGGCGCTCACAGCCATGGGATTTCCGGACAATGTTCCAGCTTGATAAATCGGTCCGGTGGGCGCGACTTTGCTCATGATGTCGGCACGTCCGCCATAGGCCGCCAGCGGCATCCCTCCTCCCACGATCTTGCCCAGAGTGGTGAGATCGGGTTGGATCCCAAAACGCTGCTGCGCCCCGCCCAACGCCAGCCGGAAACCGGTCATCACTTCATCGAAGATCAACAGCGCGCCATGCCGAGCGGTGATCTCGCGTAGAGCTTCGAGAAAACCCTCGCGGGGTGGCACGCAGCCCATATTGCCCACCACGGGCTCCACAATCACGGCCGCGATCTTATCGCTATGATCCCGGAAAGCGGATTCCACCGCATCAATCGAATTGAACGGCAGCGCGATGGTGGTTGCCGCGAATGCTTCCGGCACGCCCGCCGTATCTGCGATTCCAAGCGTAGCCATGCCGGAACCAGCCTTCACCAGCAGTGAATCCACGTGCCCGTGATAGCAGCCTTCAAATTTTATGGTGAGGTGGCGACCGGTGAATCCGCGGGCCACGCGCAACGCGCTCATGGTGGCCTCGGTGCCGGAGCTCACCAGGCGCACCATCTGGATGGAAGGCACGCATTCGCGAATCAGCTGGGCCAGCTCCACTTCGCGTTCCGTGGGAGCGCCGAAGCTGGTTCCGATGGCGAGAACCTCGCGCAGCGCAGCCATAACGGGCGGAAAACAGTGGCCCAGGATCAGCGGGCCCCAGGAACCCACATAGTCGATGTATTCATTCCCATCGACATCGAAGATGTGCGACCCTTCGCCCCGCGCGATGAACGGAGGTGTGCCGCCCACGCCGCGAAAAGCCCGCACCGGGGAGTTCACACCGCCCGGAATGAGCTTCTGGGCGCGGGCAAATAGTTCTTCAGATCGAGATCGATTCATTACGCGGCTGTGCGGCGCACGCACAAGTGCGTGCACCTCTTATGTTTCCTCCGGGATCACTCTCTGCAGGAACACATTCATTAAGACTTCCTGCAAGGTGCCGTTCAAATTGCGAAACAAGCGGCTTTTCAGTCCCAGGTAGGGCTGCGTGCCGGCGAACAGGTCCTGGATGAGAACCCGGAATCGCGGGCTGCGCCGGATAAAATCCACCATGCGCGAAGGCACGGCGCTAAACAGAAAACGTCCCAGGAAAACGCGTTTTGCGAGCGTGGCGCCGAATTCCAGATCGGCCGTGAAGTCGCGACGCAGCAAGTTGCGATAGGCCTGCGCGCGCTCGGCTAGCGAGTGCGATTCGTTCAACACCACTTCGCTCGCAAGGTCGCCCGAGCGCATGGCATAGTACAGGCCTTCGCCGGTAATCGGATCGACCAACCCCCCGGCATCGCCCACCGCCAGCCAGCCTTCGCCAGCCAGGCGATTATTCTTCCAACCCGAATGTTCCAGCGAAGGAAGCATGTGCCCATAGAAGGTCGCATCTTTGTAAGAAATGCCCTTCTCGGTCATGTAGCGCTCCAACCTGGCCCGCAGCGCCTGCGCCGGCTCACCCTTGCCGCAGATTCCCACCGAAAGATGACCGCAGCGCGGGAACACCCAGATATAGCCTTCCAGATTTGGCAAAAACTGGATATCGATGTGGTCTTGGGCGGACGGCACATAGTAGCCCAAGGCGTACATCGTGTCGGCCGCGGTCCATTCCGTTCCCACGTTGCGCAGCGAATTGCGCGCACCCGTGGCGACGATGCAAAAATCCGCATCGATGGTGCCTTGCCGCGTCTTCAAACGCCATCCGCGGCCGCCGCGCTCCAGACCCAGCACGCGTGTCTTTTCCAGTTGCGCACCGGCCTGCTCCGCGCGCTCCAGCAGCATGCGATTCAGATCCATCCGCGAATAAATCAACAGGGGGCTGCTCAAATCCATTTGCACCACCCCGGCCGGATGCGCCGCCAGACAGGTCTGATGGATGATCTTCTTCGGTACGTTGTTCTCGAGCAAAAACGGATAGCGCGAGTAGGCCTTGTAAGTCAGCCCTCCGCCACAGGGTTTTTCCCACGCGAGCTTTTCATCCAGGACGACGGTTTCCAGACCCGCCCGCGCCAAGCGCTCCGCCGCGAAAGCTCCAGCCGGACCGCCACCGAGGACGGCAACTCGTTTCATTTGCGTAGTCTCACTTTTGCTGATTGCTCGAATCCGGGCTCACTCCGGGATGCCCCGGAGGCAGACTGGTGGCAGATCCCGCCCCGCCCGGACTGGGGACGCGCGGCATGCCATCCAACGCGCCGGGCAAAATCCCTTGTCCCGGCACGCTATTTACTCCCGGACCACTGGCGCCGTGTGCAGAACCGGCTCCTGTCCGCCCTTTCACCACCCATTGGTCATCTTTGCGTTCCAGCACATACTGCATGGTCATTCCGGCCGCTGGGGACGTGTTTCCCTTGGCCTGAAAATGCACTTGCGCGGTGGCTTCGTCCTTCTGAAAGGCGACCGAACTGACGCTTACGTCCATAGCGAGCAAATCTGAGCGCTTAGACAGGTAGCTCATGACGCCCTGTCGCACGGCGTCCTGGTTTTGTAGATCTTTGCTGCAGCCCGCGAGCCAAACGAAGCTCACGGCAGCGGCTGCGATGAGGGTCGGGCGAATCACATATCGATTATAGCGGCACAGTGATGGCCGCGCCGATCCAGCAAGAGCCTGAAACCCCGGGCGCCGATTCGAAAGATTTTGGCCGGCCCGAACCCGATGCGGTACACTAACCCTTGTAACGATTGTTCTTTCCCCGCCAATTCAAGTCGAGGGAGTTCCCGGGCCTGACCGGTTCACGAGAATAAGCATTGGCGACTGATCTGATCCAAATCGACCAGGACCATCCGCTGCCCGAAGCGATTGAACGCGCAGCGGCGCACTTGCGGCGCGGCGATATCGTCGCGATTCCCACTGAAGCGCTGTACGTGCTGGTGGCCGATCCGCTCAACCTGCACGCGGTGGGCAGGGTTTTTGCCGCCAAGGGCCGCGAGATCCATCGCTCACTGCCGATGCTGATCAATAGCACTTTCATGGCGGAAGAACTGGCCAAGGATCTTTCCACTCGCTTCCACGTTCTGGCACGGCATTTCTGGCCCGGTCCGCTGACCATGATTGTGCCTTCGTCGGCAAAGGTGCCTCTGAAGGTGACCGGCAACACCGGCCGGTTGGCGATTCGACAATCGCGCTCGCGCGTGGCACAGGCGCTTCTGGATTGGCTGGACCAGCCCTTGGTGGCCACCAGCGCCAACATCTCCGGGCAGCCCACCTGCCGCAGCGGCATCGATGTATTTGGCGTAATGGACGGCAGTGTCGACCTGGTGCTGGACGCCGGGCCGCTTACCGGTTTGGGCGCCACCACGCTCGACATCACCGAACCCTACTGGAAGGTGATCCGCGAGGGTGCAATTTCGGAAAAAGAAATCGCCGAGTGTTTGAAAACCGCCGGCGTTTAGGCGCGCCAACCTGGTTCCACCGTACCCTGAAAATTCCTGCTCGGCTAACCTAAGAGAGTGCTGAAACATACCCTCGTCAATAGTCGGCGCGCACCTGGCAGCGGGCCGCGATTGTTGTCTTCACTCTGTCTGCTCCTTGTTATGAGTTCTGCCGCAGCCTTTGCGGAGGTGCATCCGCTATCGTTACGGCAAGCCGTGGAACTGGCGCTCAAGGAGAATCCAGACCTGGTGCTGTCGCGCCTGGACCAGCAGAAGGCGCAGTCCGCCATCCGGATCGCGAAAGACCCGTTCGTGCCCAAGCTCTACGCGGGCAGCGGATTGGCCAAGGTTTGGGGCTATCCCACCAGCATCGAGGGCGCCGCGCCCGCCATCATCCAGACCCGTACCGACATGGCGTTGTTCAACCGCTCGAAAACTTACGAATTGGCTCGCGTGCGCGAGACGGCGCGCGGCGCCGAGATCGACACCCAATCCAAGAGCGATCAGGTGGCCTATCAAACCGCGACTGCGTTTCTGGATGCGCAACAGCTGGCCCGCAGCGAGCAATCTCTCCGCCTGGAACTGGAAAGCCTGGAACGAGTGAGCAGCGCGGTGGGCGTACAAGTGGAAGAAGGCCGTCAGTTGCCCATCGAAAACCAGCGCGTAGCAGTGGATCTGGCGCGTGCCAACCAGCGGCTGACGGCATTGAGCGGCGATCTGGATTTTTCCGAAGCGTCGCTCGCGGTGGTGTTGGGCTATCCGGCGACAGACCGCGTCCAACCGGTGGACGAAGAGCGCGCGGCCTTCGAAATCCCGGCCACCGAGCAAGCGGCCGCGGAACTGGCCCTGCAAAACAACAAGGACATTCGCAAGATCGAGTCGCAGCTGCAAGCCAAGGGCTTCGAGGTCAAAGAGGCTGAGGCGGCGCGCCTGCCGGTGATCGATGCCGTGGCCCAGTACTCGCTTCTGGCCCGCAGCAATTACGAGAACTTCTTCACCCGGTTCCAGCGCAACAATGGCGAGCTGGGCGTTTCCATACAGATCCCGCTGCTCACCGGGTCTGCCGCCAAAGGTCTGGCCTCACAGGCCCAAACCGACATCCTGGAACTGCGCACGCAAATGAGCCAGGTGCGCAACCGAATCCAGTTGGACACGCAGAAGAGCTATCAGGAACTGAAAAAGGCTACCGCGGCGCAGCAGGTGGCGCGGCTGGATCTGGATTACACGCGCGATCAGGTTTCTCTATTATTGGCCCAGTTGGGCGAAGGGCGGTCCACCCAGCAGCAGGTGGATAATGCGCGGCTCAGCGAACAAGAGAAGTGGATCGCGTTCTACGACGCGCAGCACGCCGTTGAAAACGCGCGCCTGGATCTGCTACGGCAAACCGGAACCCTGCAGGCGGCGCTGCGTTGAACGCGGCTATTTTGTAGCGCAGGCCGGATGGCCGCATTCGCACTCAATATCGGGAGTGCCGGCTTGGCCCTCGCAGAAAGTGCTGCAATACTTCGAGGTAGTCAGGCAGTTGCAGCTGGGATGGGCGCATTTCTTGGAATCAGCCATGAATCAAATCTCCTGCGCTGTTGGACTGTTACGCGGCCAAACCCTTTCAGGTATTTCTGCCGGGCGAGAGTTTTCCACAAGGCGCGGCACTAGGGTGTGTGAAAAAGCTCCGCTTCCTTTGCGCCCTGATGCTCAGCCTGCTCGCGGCCTGCAGCAGCGATCCGAAGGCGGCCAGCCGGAGGTATGTCGCCAACGGCAATCAGTACCTGGCGCGCGGGCAATATAGGGAAGCATCCATCCTCTACCGGCGCGCGCTAACCAAGGACCTGCGCTCACCCGATGCCTGGTATTCGCTAGGCCTGGTGAATGCCCGGTTAGGCGAGTTGCCGGAGGCGCGCAAGGATTTCAGCCGCGCCATGGAACTGGATCCGGGTAACCTCGACGCAGTGGTCCAGCTGGGCGATCTGGATCTGGCGTTTTATCTTCTGGACCCGCCGTCGGGTAGAGGATTCCTGGCCGATCTGAAAGAAATCACCGGTCGCCTGTTGAAAAAAGATCCGCGCTCCTTCGATGGGTTGCGCTTTTCGGGAAGCATCGCCCTGGCGCAGAACGACACCACGGCAGCGATCCTGAAATTCCAGCAGGCCAACTTAGTGAAGCCGGATCAACCGGATCTGACTTTGACGCTGGTTCAGACGCTGTTCGCCGCGCGGCGAGATGGGGAGGCCGAAAGCCTGGCGAGCAGTGCGCTGGACCGTCAAAAGACTTTCGCCCCGCTGTATGATGCTCTGTACATGCATTACATGCGGGGCAATCGACCGCAACTGGCCGAACAGGTTCTGCGGCGCCAGATGGCCAACAATCCCAAGCTAGGCGCCGGCCTGATCCAGCTGGCGTTTCACTATTTCGTGATGCATAGTGCTGTGGATGTGCAATCCACCATCGAACGCCTGACGTCCGATCCCAAAGCGTTTCCCGACGGACGCCTGCAAGCCGGCGATTTCTACGTTCGGGTGCGCGATTATGCCGCTGCGCTCTCGCAATACGAAGCCGGAGAGCGGCAGCAGCCCAAACAAAATTCCGCCGCGGCCCGTGTTTATCGGAGGAAGATGGCGGAGGTGCTGGCCACCCAGGGCGAGCACGACCGTGCGGAGAAGATGGTGGCGGGATTGCTGCACGACGATTCCAGGGATCCTGAGGCGCTGGCGCTCGAGGCGGCCTTATCGCTGGCCTCGGGCGATCGCGGAAAGGCCAAGGCCGCAATCGGCGAGCTGCAACCGCTGATTGCCAAAATGCCGCGGAATGCGGCGCTGCATTTTAATCTAGGCCGGGCATACGTGGCCTTAGCAGATGGTCAGTCTTTGGAAAGAGCCCGGGAACAGTTCGAGGCAGCATTGCGCCTGGATCCGCATCACGCGCCCGCCAAGCTGGCTTGGGCCGAATTGGCGCTAGCGCGCGGAGCAGCCGCCCAAGCCGCGCAGGCCACTGCCGAAATCCTCAGCGAGGATCCAACCAACCCGGCCGCCCGGCTGCTTCGCGCGCGGGCGCTTGCCGGCATGGCCGAACCGGAAAAAGCGCGGACAGAGCTTAGCGCGCTGCTGCAGATGTATCCAACATCGAACGACGGCCGCGAGCAACTGGCCGAGCTGGATTTCGCGCAGCATCGCTACCAGGATGCCGAGGCCGGATTTCGCGCGCTACTGCAGGCCAACGACAACCGGGGCGCCGGCGGCCTTCTCAAAACCCTGATCGTTCAAGGCCAATTGGAACCAGCGGTCCAGTTCGCAAGCGAGCAAGTGAAACAGCAGCCAGGCCGTGCGGATACACGCCTGGTTTTGGCCGGAACCTTAATTGCAGCGGGCCAATATTCCGCGGCTGCAGTCCAGTTCCAAACGCTGATCAATCAGCTGGCAGCCCATGACCCGAAATTATCCGAGCTGTATCTGCAACTGGGCGAAGCCAAGCTGCGCGGCGCAGACCTGCCGGGTTCGCTGGCAGCCTTCGAAACGGCCAAGCAACTGGCTCCCGCCGATCCCCGTCCGGTCTTCGATTTGGGCCTGTTGTATGATCGGACGGGGCGCTCCGAACAGGCCCGCAAGGAATATGAAATCGTGATCCAGCTCGAGCCCGAAAACGCCACCGCTCTCAACAATCTGGCCTATCTGGAAGCCGAAGAGGGCGTGGATCTGGATCAAGCTCTGGCGCACGCCCAGCACGCCCAGCAAAAACTACCTGGCGATCTGGACGTCCAGGATACCGTCGCACTGGTCTACATCCGGAAGAATCTCACCAACGATGGCATTCGCATGCTGCGCGACCTGGTTTCGCGCAGGCCGGATAGCGCACCGTTCCATCTTCACCTGGCGCTGGCCCTCTATCAGAAGGGCGACCGGCCGCTGGCAAAGCGTGAACTGGAGACCGCGCTGCGCCACCAACCCAGCGCGAAAGAGGAATCCAAGATTAGGGAATTGCTTGCCAAGGTTGGATAATCGTTGACGGCCGAGCGTAAGAACAACTGGGCGGACGTGCCGTACGTCCTGCCGTTCGCGGTCTTTTTCGGATTTCTAGCGCTCCAGAAACTCGTTCCTCTTCCCGCCAACATCGAATTCATAGCCCGGGATCTGCTGCTGGCGGGCGTGCTGTTCGGCTTCTCGCGACACGTCATTCAATTGCGGGCGTCCCGCCGGCTGGAAACCGTGATCATCGGCGTGGCGGTGTTTCTAATCTGGGTGGGGCCGGATCTGCTGTTCCCCACTTATCGCCAGCACTGGTGGTTTCAAAACGTGATCATGGGACAGCTTAGCCCTTCCACCATTCCCGAAAGCGTCATCAAATCGCCCTGGGTGCTGTGGCCGCGAATTCTGCAGGCAGTGGTATTAGTGCCTATCCTCGAAGAGCTGTTTTGGCGGGCGTGGCTGATGCGCTGGCTTATCTCGCCGCAATTCGA
>DATHNM010000130.1:0-21903 GCA_035486095.1 Bryobacteraceae bacterium | reverse complement strand
ACATGTCCAAGATCGAGGCCGGCCGCGTTGAGCTCAATCCGGCCACATTCAACCTCCCCCGGCTGCTGGACGATCTGGCGGCGATGTTCCGCTTGCGGGCCGAGGCTAAGGCTCTGCGCTTCGAAATGCAAGTGGATGGCGAATCCGTGCCCTACGTTGTGGCGGACGAGGGTAAGATACGCCAGGTGTTGATCAACCTGCTGGGCAATGCAATCAAGTTCACCAGGCAAGGCCAGATCAAGATGCAGGTCTCACTGCAACCGCTGCAAACCGGCCAGCTCTGGCTATCAGCCAGCGTGGAGGACACCGGTTCAGGTCTTACGGGCGAGGAACAAGGGAGGCTGTTCGAGCCCTTTACGCAGACCAGCCGTGGTCTTCAGAGCCAGGAAGGAACCGGGCTGGGGCTGGCCATTAGCCGCAAATACGCGCGCATGCTGGGCGGCGATATCACGGTGAGCAGCCAGCCGGGGCACGGCTCGACATTTCGCTTCCAGATCCCGATCGAACGCGGCAACTCCGGAGTGTCAGTAAAAACGAGCGCTCTGCGCCGCGTCATCGCCATTCAAAGCGGGCAGGAAGCGCCCAAAATTCTGGTGGTGGACGATCACCCGGAGAATCGGGATTGGTTGATGAAACTGCTGGCATCCATTGGTTTCTTGGTGCGCGGGGCGGAGAACGGCGAGACTGCCGTCCAGCACTGGGAGGCGTGGAGCCCGCATTTGATTCTGATGGACGTGCACATGCCGGTAATGGATGGATTAGAGGCCACTCGACGAATAAAGGCGCATCCTAGAGGCAAGGAAACAGCCGTCGTAGTCCTAACCGCCAGCGCCATGGATGACGACCGTCGGGCGGTGGTTCAGAGCGGTGCCGACGATTTCGTCGGGAAGCCCTGCCGCGAAGAGGAACTGCTGGAGAAGATGCGGGCGCTGCTGAACCTTTCTTATGTGTATGAGGAAATCCATGGGGCCGAAGGTCAGCCTGCCCAGTCGGCGGCATTGACGGCCCAGGGTTTAGGGCAGCTGCCGCGGGAGCTTATCGAAGAACTTCGGTCCGCGACTTTGAACGGCAACAAGAGGCTTTTGGATAAGTTGATCCTCCAGGTGAGCGAAACCCTGGGCGCCGGGTGCGGGCATGATCTGCAAGTGCTGGCCGACAAATACGCATACGATGCCCTCACGCACTTGCTGGAGGATGCCTGCCCCCAATAAGGCCACAATGCCTCAAAGCAAGATCATGATCGTGGATGATAATCCGGCCAACCTGAAGCTGCTGGAGGATATGCTTCTACAGGAAGGGCATGAGGTGCGGTCGTTCCCCCTGGGCAGGCTGGCGCTGGCGGCGGCCATGAAGATCCCACCCGATTTAATTCTGCTGGACATCAACATGCCGGAGCTAAACGGCTACGAAGTATGCGAAAAGCTGCGATCCACCCCGGAACTTTCAGACATCCCCGTCATTTTCCTCAGCGCGCTAAACGACACGCAAGATAAAGTGCAGGCTTTCCGGGCCGGAGGGGTGGACTACATATCCAAGCCTTTTCAGTTTGAGGAAGTTCAAGCGCGGGTCGAAACCCATCTCAATCTGCACCAGCTGCGGCGGGCATTGAAGCTGCAGAATGATCACCTGGAAGAGGCTGTAGCTGCTCGCACCAGTGAGCTTGCCGAAGCGCACCAGCGCCTGACCATTCTGGATCGTTCCAAAAGCGATTTCCTGAGCCTGATCTCACACGAGTTCCGCACGCCCCTCAACGGGCTGCTCGGCGTGGGCGAACTCATTTTGGATGAAATGCCTTCCACGGAAGCCAACAAAGAGCTGCAATGCATGTTCGAAGGCTCTCGCCAAAGAATTCTCTCCATGCTGGACGACGCTTTGCTCCTGACGCAGATCGATGTGGAAGGGGGCGGGTTCAGGTCCGCTCCAGTCTCTTTACCCGCTGTGCTCAACCGCGCCATTGAGAACGCCAGCGGGTTCGCCCAATCCCGCCAGGTGACATTCAGCCCGACATCCGCTGAAGTGGAGCTCGTCCTGGGGGATGAGGACTTGCTGGTAAGAGCGCTGCATGCTCTGCTCGAAACGGCTGTTAAGTTCTCCATCCCCGGCGAGACTGTCCGGCTGTCTTACGAAACCCGTCAGGATACACCCCAGGTAATCATCGAGAGTCATGGCAGGACTATCCCCGCCTCGGCATTGGGGAAGTTCTTCGATGTCTTTTCGATTGGCGAAGCGCTCACCCCCGGCGGCGACTTGGGTGTGGGGCCGGCCTTGGCCTACCGAATTCTTTCGTTGTTCGGAGGATCGGTGAGCGTGGCGAGTCGCGATCTGTCCGGGATCGTGCTGACCATTTCGTTCCAGGGCGCCCCTTCGGCCAGCAGCTGATTTCATCGCACTCCGGCTCGATTCCGGCTCCGCATGCTAGCATGAGAAGTTGTCAGGCTCCGGGCTTCGTGCAACGGATGGCTGTGAACCCCGCCAGGTCCGGAAGGAAGCAACGGTAATGGTTTAATCCGTGTGCCGCGGATCACCCGGGGTCTGGCATACTCCGCTCAATTCTCCATGTACCAGGTCATCGCCAGGAAATACAGGCCGCAAGCGTTTGCGGAGCTGATCGGCCAGGAGCACGTCCGCACCACGCTTGAAAACGCCATTGCGCAGCAGCGCATCGCGCACGGTTACATCTTTTCGGGGCAGCGCGGCACGGGCAAAACCACGGTGGCGCGCATTTTGGCGCGTTGCCTGAACTGCATAGACGGGCCCACCGCCACGCCCTGCGGGGTGTGCGCCAGTTGTCTCGAAATCGCGGGCGGCAATTCGCCCGACGTCATAGAAATCGACGCGGCATCCAATCGCGGGATCAACGAAATGCGCGAACTGCGCGAGAACGTGCGCTACCGGCCGGCGCGCGACCGTTACAAGGTCTTCATTGTCGACGAAGCGCATCAGATCACCAACGAAGCCTTCAACGCCATGCTGAAGACGCTGGAAGAGCCGCCCGAGTGGGCCGTCTTCATCCTGTGCACCACCGAGGTTCACAAGATTCCCACCACCATCGCGTCGCGCTGCCAGCAGTTCAGCTTCCGCTCCGTGGACTTCGCCGAAGTGGTGAAGCGCATGGAAGAAATTTGCGTGAAAGAAGGGATTGAGACCAATCCCGAAGTGCTCAGCGTGCTGGCACAGGCGGGCGAGGGCAGCGTGCGCGATTCGCTATCGGCTCTGGACCAGGCCATCGCGTGCTGTGGCACCAAACTGGACGCCATCGAAGTGCGCGCGATGCTGGGGCTGTTTTCGCTCGATTCGCTGGGCGAAGTGACGGACGCATTGCAGACCGAAGACTCGCGCAAGATGCTGGATCTGGTGATGGAGCTGGAGCGCAACGGGCGCAGCTTGCAGCATTTCTGCCGGGAACTGGCCCGCTATTTCCGCAATCTGCTGGTGGCCAAGGTAGCCGGGCCGAACACCCGCTTGATCGCGGCATCCCAGCGCGAGCAGGAGCGCCTGTCGGGGGTCGCGAATGGATTTTCCGAGGAAGATCTGACTCGTTATTTGCAACTCACGCTCGATCTGTTCAAGGATTTACAGGCTTCTTTACAGCCCCGGCTGCATCTTGAGATTGGTTTGCTGCGCTTGATCCAGGCGGGCAAATTGTTGCCGATCGAAAAAGCGCTGGCCGATCTGGGCAGCGGCGGTTCCACGCCGCCCCCATCCCGTAAACCGCCGGCCCCTCCACCACCCACCAGCCGCAACGCACAGGCCGCGCCCAATCCCCAGTCCCCAATCCCCAATCCGCCAGCGGGCCCCTGGCGCGACCGCCTGCACAGCGCGCTGCTGGAGGCGGGC
Source organism: Bryobacteraceae bacterium (assembly GCA_035486095.1). Taxonomy (GTDB): domain Bacteria; phylum Acidobacteriota; class Terriglobia; order Bryobacterales; family Bryobacteraceae; genus Palsa-89. The sequence continues at coordinate 18,066 of DATHNM010000130.1, read as the reverse complement.
ATGCAATTCACCGCCGATGCGGTGGAACACTCGCAGGTGACCGAATCCAATGGCGAACTGCAGTTCGTTACGCCCGCGGAGTTTTCGCTCATGATGAGCGAAAAGGATATTCTGAAGGTCGTGCAAAAACTTACCGGGCGGCACATGCGGATCAAAATCGTATTGGGAGAGCCGGACGCGGTGGCGGTGCCGCTGGCCAAGCCGAAAGATGACGTTTCCGAGCGCGCATTGGCGCACCCGGAAGTGCGGCGATTCCAGGAGCTGTTCCCGGACGCGCAGGTCCGCGTGGTGCGTAATCTAAAGGAATAAGGCAGGGTATATGAAACTTCCTGGAAACATGCAGGCCATGATGCAGAAGGCCGAACAGATGCAGAAGAAGATGCAGGAGGAGATCGCGCTGATTCGCGTGGATGCTTCGGCCGGCGGCGGTATGGTGACGGTGCATATGGACGGTAAGAAGAACGTGACGGCGGTGAAGATCGATCCCGAAGTGGCCGGCGATGTGGAAATGCTGCAGGACATGGTAATGGCGGCGTTCAACGAAGCGGCAAAGAAAGTGGATGAAGCGTCGCAGGAAAAGATGAGCGGGCTGCTGGGCGGCCTGGGTCTGCCACCGGGAATGTTTTAGGCGCCGCGGGCCAACCACTCGATGCCGGATTTTGCCGAACCGCTCGCGCGTCTGATCCAGGAGTTCAAGCGCCTGCCTGGAATTGGGCAGAAATCGGCCCAGCGGCTGGCGTTTCATGTGCTGCGCAACGATCGGGAAGCCGCCGAGCGGCTGGCGCAAGCGCTGGTGGACGTCAAGGACAATCTGGGAATTTGCGCCGTGTGCAACAACATCAGCGACGGCGAGCTGTGTAATTACTGCCGCGATCCGCATCGCGATCATTCCGTCATTTGCGTGATCGAAGAGCCGCACAACGTGCTGCCGATCGAGACCACGCGCCAGTTCAGCGGCCTGTATCATGTGCTGCACGGATCCATCTCGCCCTTGCGCGGCATCGGGCCGGAGCAGTTGCGTATCGCCAGTTTGATAGAACGCATGCACTCCGGCGAAGTGAAAGAGCTCATCGTCGCGACGAATCCGACAGTAGAAGGCGAAGCCACGGCGGTGTATCTGTCGCGGTTGATGAAGCCGCTGGGCGTGAAGGTAACGCGCATCGCGATGGGAATTCCGGTGGGAAGCGACCTGGAGTTCGCCGACGAAGTGACCATGGGCAAGTCGCTCGAGAACCGGCGTGAGATGTAGTTACAACACGGTGAGAGCGTTGTGTTCGCGCAGGCCAGTCGCGGTGACGGAGCCGATCTTCACGTCAGTCAGCTGATTTGACGGGCGCGGCGTGGCGAGATCCACCTTCAGAAAATTATCCGACAGCGCGCCTTCGCCCAGCGTCACCACCGAGAGCGTGCGGCCCAGCATCCGCCGCCGGAATTCCAGGTTCTTTTGGGCCGCCAAATCGCGCAGCACCCGGTTGCGCTCGCGGCGCGCTTCCAGGGGGACTTGCGCCGCCGCGGCCGCCGGCGTTCCCGGCCGTTCCGAATAAGTGAACACGTGCAGATAAGTGAAGGGCAGACGCTCAATGAACGTCCGGCTCTCTTCAAATTCGGCGTCCGTTTCGCCGGGAAAACCGGTCATGACATCGGCGCCGATGGCTGCGTCCGGCATCCACTCACGGGCCTTTCGTATCCGGTCTTCATAATGCCGCGGCCGGTACTTACGATACATGCGGCGCAACACACCATCGGACCCCGATTGCAAGGGAGCATGCACGTGCCCGGCGATGCGGGGCGAGGTGGCCACCAAGCCCAGCAGATCGTCGCTCCAGTCCATCGGTTCCACCGAACTGAGGCGCAGTCGCTCAATCGGAGTCTCATTCAAAAGCCGCCGGATCAGGTCGGCCAGCCGGACACCACTACCCGGCTCTCGCCCCCATCGGCCGAGATTGATGCCGCTCAGCACCACTTCCCGATAGCGCGCGGCCAGGTCGCGAACTTGCTCCACAACACGCTCGGCGGGCGCGCTCCGGCTGGCTCCTCGCACGAAAGGAATGATGCAGAACGAACAGCGATTATTGCAGCCGTCCTGAATTTTCAGATTAGGGCGCGTGCGATCCCCGGCGGCTTCTTCCACCGGTGCGGCGAGAAAATCGCGCTGGGCGAAAATGTCGCCAATGTGAATCTGGCTGTGATAAAGTTCTTCGGACTCGGCGATAATTTCCGGAATTCGAACCTTATGCGAATTCCCTACCACCCAGTACACCCCAGGTAGTGCTGCCAGTTCTTCGGGCGCGCGCTGCGCGTAGCAGCCGGTGACCAGGATACGAGCAGCCGGATTTTCCCGATGCACGCGATGCACGGCCTTGCGAACGTCTTCATCAGCGAAAGAAGTGACGGTGCAACTGTTTAGCACCACGAACTGAGCTTGAGAAGAGTTCGCGGCGGCATCCAAACCTTCCCGCAGCAGCGCCGATTCGATGGCCGCGCCGTCGGCTTGGGACGCCCGGCATCCGAAATTCTGCACGTGAAAGCTCGGCACCAACCAATTTTACCAGCTCGTTACAACCATCCGATTTTATAAGGAGATTCATAAAGAAAACGGGACGCAGGCCGATGAACGAGTGGGAAGCGAGGTATAGGTGGACCGCGTTCTTTCGCAGGAGGAAATCGATGATGTATTTCGCAATCTCCGCGACACGCCGCTCGATGAAGATCCCGCGCTGCGCGCCGAACCGTACGACTTTCGCCGTCCAGACCGCATTGCCAAAGATCAGCTGCGCTCCATTCATATGCTGCACGAGAATTTCGCGCGCAGTCTGGCTTCCAGCCTCTCGGCCTATTTGCGGGCATATGTAGCGGTCAACCTGGTTTCGGTGGAACAGCTTTCCTTTGTGGAGTTCTCGCAGGCGCTGCCCTCGCCCACCTGTCTGGTCTCGTTGGGGATGAAGCCCTACGAAGGAAACGCGGTGCTGGAAATGAACCCGGCGCTGGTGTTCCCCATCTTCGAGATGCTGCTAGGCGGCGCCGCTAAGTCGCTCACCAAGATCAATCGCGAAATTACCGAGATTGAACAAAGCGTGCTGGACGGGCTGTTTCGCATCACACTCAACGATCTGAAAACCGCCTGGCACGCGGTAACGCCGCTGGAGTTCGAGATCGAGTCGCATGAAACGGAGCCGGGGCTGTTGCGGATCCTGGCTCCCAATGAAGCGGTGGTCGCGGTAAGCATGGAAGTCCGGATTGGCGAAAATGCCGGAATGATGAACATCGGCATCCCGTCCATCGTGGTTAAGATGCTGCGCAACAAGTTCGACCAGCAATGGTCGGTGCGCAAGAGCCAATCCACCGAACAGGAGCAAGCCCGCATTCTTCACTTGATCCGGACATCCCGGCTATGGCTGGATGGCCGGCTGCGAGGCCCCACTTTAAGCGTCGGGGACCTGATGGAGTTAAAAGAAGACGACGTCCTGGCACTTGATTTCGGCGTTACCCGGTTGTTGGATCTCACCATCAATGGAGAACACAAGTTTGCCGGACGCATTGTGACGGCCGGACACAAGCGCGGGTTTCAGATAGAACAAGCCTTCCGGCCTTAAAACTGAAAATAAACGAACGGGAGGGCGGCCTCTGTATACCCGATCAGCTCTACCGAAAGCAATAGCAGGGCGCACACCGCCCCGTACGCCCAGGCCGGGCCCAGCGAGATTTCCTCAAACCACTCCTTCTTCTCTTCCAGCAAAGCCAGCACCAGCGTGAAGACGGCCAGCATCTTTTCCCAGCGAGGAATCAATTGCTTTCCATGCGGCACGAACAGCATCTGGTGCAGCACGTACAGGCTGTCATGGAACGTGCCGGCGCGAAAGAAGACCCACCCGATCATCACCAGCGCGAAGGTGATTACGGCCTGCAGCGGATAAAGCATCGTCCAGCGCGACGCTGCGTCCTGGCGCTTGCCGCGAAACATACGTTCGAAGCTCAGCAGCGCTCCGTGATATCCGCCCCAGACCACAAAGTTCCAACTGGCTCCGTGCCATAAGCCGCCCAGAAGCATGGTGAGCATCAAGTTGCGATACGTTTGCAGGCGGCCGTGACGATTTCCGCCCAGTGGAATATATAGATAGTCCCGCAGCCAGCGTGACAAAGAGATGTGCCAGCGATGCCAGAAATCGGTGATGCTGGACGCCAGATAGGGACGGCGGAAATTCACCGGGAAGTGGAAGCCCAACAGTTTCGCCATTCCGATGGCCATGTCGGTGTAGCCCGAAAAATCGAAATAGATCTGCAGGCCGAATGCGATCACGGCAGACCAGGCGGGCGTCATTCCGGGTTGCTTCGAAACATCCTGGAAATAACCATTGGCGATCTGCGCAAACTGATCGGCCATCACCACTTTCTTGGCCAGGCCTAGAATGAGCAGCAGCAGACCGCGCAGCACATCATCGGAAGACGGCCGCTGCCAGTGGTACAGGTCGCCAAAAAATTCACGGGCGCGCACGATCGGCCCCGCCACCAGCTGTGGAAAGAATGAAATGAACAGCGCGTAATCGATGGGATTAGTGATCGGGTCCTGCTCCTTGCGGTAAACATCAATCACGTAAGACATGCTCTGGAAGGTGTGAAAGCTGATTCCCAAAGGGAGAATGATGCTGAGCGCGAAGGCGTCCGAGGGTTTGTGGAACAGATGCGCGATGTTCGCGGCGAAAAAATTGTAGTACTTGAAGAAGCCTAGCAGCCCGAGATTGGCAGCCAGGCTTATGACGAGCGCGGTTTTGCGCGACCGCGGCGCCGCGACGGCCGAGATCCAGCGCGCCGCTGTATAGTCAATCGCGGTGAGCGCCAGCAGCAGCAGAATGAACTTCGGAATGAAGCTCATGTAAAAAAAATAGCTGGCCGCCAGAAGAATATATTTCCGCCAGGAACGCGGCGCGCAGTAAAACAGGAGCAGGACGATGGCCAGAAATGCGAAGAACTGCGGGGTGTTAAACAGCATGACTCAAAGCTTGGGGGGCCCCAGAACGCGGCGCACCTCGGCCGCCAGAATTCTGGAAAACTGCACCAGTCCATCGTGGTTCAAATGCCATCCATCCCAGAACAGGTCGGGATGTTCAAGCTGGTTGAACAGGCGCTCATCCAAGACAATCACGTCCGGTTGGGATGCGATTTGCCGCACCGCGCTGTTCAGCTTCGGCGGAGCATCCGGAGGCGATATCGCCGCCCGGGGTACGCGCAGGAAGATGAGTTTGGTGCCCGAGCCGCGGTAATGATCGGCAATCCGCCCGTACCAATAGCGTAAATAGGCGGTCTCGCGGCCTTCGTCGGGTGGACGCGCGGAAAACAATTCGTCTTCCATATCCTTGCGCCGGCCCGCTGGGACACGCGCGGGGATTTGCATCGTTTTGTGTTGCCAGTCTATTTGCAGCCCGGTCAGATTCTCGTCTGCCCCGCCATAGCCGTAATACCAGTTGGCCGAATCGCGCGCATAGTAGCGGGCCTTGGCCAGGCGTGCGCCGGGATGCTCCAGAAACTGGAGGAAATCGCGCTTATAAATCGTCCCTTTGAGGATCATTCCTCGAGCGATCTGCCATTGAACCTTCTTGTCTTGATAGGTCCAGGGGAATTCCAGAAGATCGTGAAGCGTCAACCGCGCGATCAGATAATGCAGGTCGCTCTCACGTTCAGACTGGTAGTCATATGTGTCGGGCTCGTTGTAGTCGTCTGCGGGAATCAAGATCGCGGCGTAGTTGCGGGCAGTGGGATCAACCGCGCGCAGTGCGTAGTACCAGATCCGCGGCGTGGTTCCTCCCAGTCCAATGGTTGCGAAGGTGTAACCAGTCCCGGGCTTCTCTTCATTGACCACGCGTGGCAGCAGCCCCATCCTGGAATGTCCCACTGCCAGCACCTGGTTGCGATCGGCCTTCGGACGGAGAATTTCGTTGCGCAGTTGCAATTCCATGTAACCGGCGGTTGACTCCGGTTCCACGATGGCGGAATAAAAGCCGGTATGGAAAAGAATGCCTTCAAAGGCCGCAAAAAAACAGATTATTGCGAGAACGCGGGACCATACGTGTCGAATAGGTCCGGCTGGGGCCGGTGTCTGTCCGCCGACGGAGGCCGATGTTGTGCCAGAGCTAGCCGACAAGCCCACTAGTATAGCGGCTCTAGTAAACCGGTCGTTGGTCCATCAGTCTGGCACCTGGTTTCGCGATTGCCGGCTAAAGCTTCACAACGGAGCGATCCGGTTCAGCCGCCCCTTCGGCTGAATAGTCCCCTGTGGCGGGCCCCGTGATCAGCCGCGCGCCCCGATTAAACGTGAGGTAAAGAAAACCCCACTGCACGAACACCAGCACGCGATTGGAAAATTCCACCATATACATCAAGTGGACGAACAGCCAGGTGAGCCACGCAAACAGCCCCGACAAGTGCAGCGGCCCGATCTGAGCCACCGCCGAGGCGCGGCCAATCACCGCCAGATTGCCCTTGTCGAAATAATGAAACGGGTGCACCTTCGCGCCGCGCAGCCGCTCCGAAATGGTCTTGGCGACATATGCGCCCTGCTGCATCGCCACCGGCGCCACGCCTGGCAAGGGCTTTCCGTTCTCCTCGAAGCGCGCCAGATCGCCGATCACGAAAATTTCCGGATGCCCCGGAACGCTGCAGTCCGCGTTTACGATTACCCGGCCATTGCGATCGCGCGCCGCTCCTGTCCGGCGCTCCAGCACTTCGGCGAACGAAGAAGGACCCACCCCCGCCGCCCAAACCACCGTGCGCGCCGTGAACTTTTGCTCGGCGCCATCCCGCGCCTTCACCGTGACGCTGCTGTCATTCACGTTGGTAACAAAGACGCCCGTGCGCACCGTCACACTCAGCCGCGTGAGCGCGGCTTCGGCCTTGGCCGACAAGTCTTCCGGATACGTCGGCAGCACGCGCGGCGCACCCTCAATCAGGAAGATGCGCGCGCGTTCCTTCTGAATGGCACGAAAATCGTGCCGCAGTGTGTCGTGAGCTATTTCGGCCAGCGCACCCGCCAGCTCCACGCCGGTGGGCCCTCCGCCGATAATGGCGAAAGTCAGCCACTCGCGCTGCTTCTCGGGATCGGTCTCGCGCTCGGCGGCTTCGAATGCATAAAGGATCTTGTGCCGGATCTCGGTGGCCTCCTCGATGCTCTTCAGGCTGGGCGCGTTGCGCCGCCAATCGTCGTGACCGAAATACGAATCGGTGGAACCGGTGGCGACGATCAACGAATCGTATTCCACGGCCTGCCCGTCGTCCAGAACCACGCGGTTGAAATGGATGTCCAGATCCACCGCTTCTCCCAGCAGCACCCGCGTGTTCTGCTGCCGCCGCAGCACGGAGCGCAGCGGCGATGAGATTTCACCAGGTGACAGGGCCCCCGTCGCCACTTGATACAGCAGTGGCTGAAATAAATGGAAATTGCGGCGGTCCAGCAGGGTCACTTGAACCGGCGCTTTCTTCAAGGCCTTGGCCGCGTATAGTCCGCCGAAGCCGCCGCCCAGGATCAAAACGCGATGCGTATTCTGCATGGCCTCCCCCTTAAACCCATTAGATGCCAATACCCGCTGCATTGGTGCATACTTGCGATACGCTGAATGTTGATGTTGGCGCGTGTGCCGCTGGTGTTCTGTCTCGCATCCTTGTGCTTTCTGGTGCAAACGCCCGCGCTGGCGCAAACACCCTGTGAGGGAACGGCTGCCTACTCTCCGTGTGAAATGCCGTTCGAGCTTCCCACCGCCAACCCGAACCCCTACGCGACAGTCGCGTTGCAAGTGGAGTTCCGCTCGCCGCGTTTCAAAACCTATTTGATGCCGGCCTATTGGGATGCCAGCCGCAACAAGATGATGGTCCGCTTCACACCCACCGAGGGCGGCCAATGGATCTACAAGGTGACCAGCAATATTAAAACGTTCGACGGCCGGGAGGGCATGTTCAACGCCGCCGCTTCCGATGCGCCTGGGTTTGTGAATGTTGCAAACGTACACCACTGGGCCACCGACAACAAAAAAGCGCACCTTTGGATGGGTTTTATAGACGACCGTTTTGCGTTTTCCACCGCCGCCGAATTCGACCAGCGGATCAACCTGGCGGCGCAAAATAAGTTCACTCATTTTCGGGGCTCCATACTCGGAGGCGTGCAGGATCGCGCGCTGGTTTATCTGGGTCCCGATCGCCCAAATCCGGCTTTCTTCGACGAGTTCGATCGCCGCATCGCGGAGATTCACAAACGCGGTATCACCACCGATCTGATGCTCGCCTCCGATCCCGACACCATTACCGCGCTGTTTCCCGATTGGCAGTCGCGTGAACGTTTTATCCGCTACATCGTGGCGCGCTATGCCGCCTTCAACCTTACCTGGCAGGGCTTGGGGGAATTTGAGCAGTACGCCGATGGCCGCGCCTTGTTGAAGGAACTGGGGCTCGATTTAAAAAAGCTCGACCCCTACCAGCATCCGCGATCGTCCAACGCAAAAGTGACGTCGTCGCCGCTGCTGGCGGATGGCTGGATGGATTACGTGATCGAAGGGTCCCCAGACGACGCCGTCGGCTCCGTGGAGCACCAGTTCTATACCGTTCCGTTCGTCGGAGTCACCGATGCCGAACATCTTTGGAACACCACCATGGACGGCGAGTATCCCGAATTTCACGGCGACGATCCGAGTGTCGCGAAATACTGGTTCGATTTCATGGCCGACACGCGGCATTGGGAACTGGAACCGTACTTCGATGTGGATGGCTCGCGCGCGCTGGCGCTGGAAGATGTGGAGTATGTGAACTACATCCAGCATCCCGGGCCGCCCATCGAAGTGACGCTGGAAAAACATGGTTATGACGTGCAGTGGTTGAATCCGGCCACCGGCGAATCGCTCGACCAGAAAAAATACAGCGGCGAGCACTTCACTGGGGAAGCGCCGGACAAAAGCCATCCCTGGGTGCTGTATATCGCGCGCGAGGGCCACAAGGAATCGATGCTGAAGTCCTACAGGTTTGAGTCGCGGCCAGTTCCGGTGCAGGAAGTGGAAACGGATTTAAAGAAGATTCCGTTCGAAATCGCCATGCCCGCGAGCAACATGCTGGTGGCCGGCGTGCCCACGCAGTTTTCGGTGAAGCTGACGCGCGAAACTCGCGCCACGCGCGCCATGCTGTTTCTCTGGACCGCGGAAGTGGTCTCCGATGGCCGGGGGTTTCGAGTGCTAGGCACGGGCTCACCGGGGACGTTTGTTGTTCCGGCAGCGGTGGCCGCCAATTTCCCCGCTGTTCTCAGCCTTCATTTGACGGCATTGAATGCCAACGGCAAGGCCTACACGGAGGATCGCGTGTATCAGCTGCAAAAGTGATCCTTTCCATCGATACCACGTCCGAGTTCGGCAGCATCGCGCTCACCGAAGCCAACGTGCTGGTCGACGAAATCGCACTGCACGCGCCGGAAGGCTTCGGCCATGTGTTGTTCGGGCACATCCAGCATCTGCTCGAAAAAAATGGAACGACGGTGCATCAAATGGAATGCTTCGCGGCGGCTTCCGGGCCGGGTTCGTTTACCGGAGTGCGCGTGGGCCTGGCGGCCGCCAAAGGACTGGCCGAAGCCGCCGGTAAACGCGTGGTCGCGGTTTCGAACCTGCGGGCATTGGCGTTCTTCGGATCGGCGCCGTTGCGCGCCACCGTCATCGATGCGCGGCGCGGTGAGGTTTACGCGGCGGTCTATAACAGCCGGCTGGAACCGGTGCTGCCGGAGGCCGTGCTGCAGCTCGAGGCGTGGCTTCCAAGGCTGCCCGCTGGCTGCGAATTAATCTCAAACGTCGCCGCTCCCCGGGCGCTGGCTGCCGCCATCGGCCACATCGCCTGGGACGATTTCACCGCCGGCCGATCAAGCGACCCTGCCGAGATCGATGCCAACTACGTGCGCCGTTCCGACGCAGAGCTGTTCTGGAAAGATTGACCGACGTCGACGAAAGTCACGCCCCACGGTGTCTCGGCGAAATCCAAACGCGCCACCGTCACGGGCAAGTGGAAGCGGCGCGGTCCGGCGCTCCCTGGATTGATGTAAAGCACTCCTGACCGCTCCGCGCGGCCCGGCTTGTGAGAGTGGCCGCTCACCACTATTTGAATCCCGGCTGCAGCCGGTTCCAAATCCAACTCCTCAATATCGTGGAGCACATAGATGGTCGCCGGGCCAGCCTCCACCATCGCAGTAAGCGACAATTCTGAAGCCCACGGTCCTTTATCGATATTTCCTCTGACCGCGACCACGGGCGCCAGTTTCCGAAGCGCGCCAAGAATTTCCGGTTTCCCCACATCCCCCGCATGGATGATTAGCTCGGAATCCCGCAGCGCTTCTACAACTTCATCGCGCAACAACCCGTGGGTGTCAGAAACCAGGCCAATCGAAGTGATCCGCTCACTCACTCTTTCACTTTGAGCGTGAAGTAGGTGATCTGCGTTCCCGGTTCCAGCACCACTTGATGCGGCGTCTTGGGCGGAATGTGCAGCATATCGCCTGGTCCTATTTTTTGCCGGATGCCTCCCTCCACTGCCGGCGCGCGCTCTTCGCCGGGCGCCGTGTTCTTGGAGCCCGGCATGGTTCCTCCCACAATCAGCGTGGCCGTTCCCGAAATCACGGAGATCACATCGGCGTCATTGACATGCAGCTCCGCCACACCCGAGCCCTCCCGATGGATCATGAGCGCGTGATCGACGCCGAAGTTTCCCAGATTTTGCGACGATGTTTTCCCGTCCGTCTTGTTCGACAGCGGCTTGGCCATGGCCTTCATATCCGCCGCGCTCCAATATTTATACCCGGCAGGCTCGGCGCCCACCAGCGGCAGCACGAGCAGCAGGCCAATCAATTTATTTGTCATTTATTCTCCTCGTAGAGCATCACTTTGCGAACTTCTGCACCCGCCAGTTCTTGATTTCCGATACGTAAATGGCGCCGCTGCTGTCCACCGCCAAATAATGTGCGATATCCAGCTTGCCCGGCACTTTGCCGGGTGAAGACAATACGCCGGTCACTTGTCCGTCCAGGTTCAGCTTCACGATGCGATTGTTCACGCCGTCGCACATGTAGAGCGCGTTCTCGCTGCGGACATAGTACAGGCCGAAGGGTGAACCGACGTCCGTCCACTTGCCCAGGAATTTTCCGTTCTGATCGAAAATCTGCACGCGCTTGTTGCTTCGGTCGGCCACATACACGCGGCCCTGCGCATCCAGCGCCACGTCGTGCACCAGATCGAACTCCCCATCCGCCGTGCCTTTGTGCCCCCAGTGCGTAATATATTCTCCGTCTTTGTTGAACCGGATGACGCGCGAATTCACATAGCCGTCGGCGACGAACAGATCGCCATTGGGCGCGAAGGTGAGATTAGCCGGCCGATTAAATCCGTCTTTGCTGTCGTTGTTGCCCGCCGCGCCGCCCACCCCGCCGATCATCATCAGCAGCCTTCCGCCGGGCGTCCACTTCATCACTCGATGCGCCTCCACGTCCACGGTCCAAACATTGCCGTCGCCATCCACGCGCAGGCCATGCGCCGTCTTCACCGGTACCTCGGGCCAGGCCTGCAGCACCTTGCCCGATTTGTCAAATTCGATCACCGGGTGCGGCCCGCGGTTGAAGACCCACACATTGTCGCTTTTGTCGACGTCCACCGCCGACACTTCGCCGAAATTCCAACCGGCCGGGAGTTGCGCCCAATCCCGAACCACATGGTAGGGCAGGGTGGGGCCGGTTTGTAGTTCGGCAAACGTGGGAAGCGCCGCCGCCAGAATCAACAGAAAAGTCCTCTTGCGCATGCGCCTGAGATTATTCGAGAACTCTTGAAAAGTCAATAGCATCGCCGCCTACGTCCGGGCACGAAGTAGAACTCTCGCGGAACCGCCGTTCAGGTCTGGAAGTGGATAAACTAGCGCCGCGCCCGCATCGCCAGTTACAATCTCTACTGGGTTGTAGGAGATTGATCGTCCGCTTATGAATATCTCCGTCAAGGGCGAATATGCCTTGCACGCGATCTTCGATCTGGCACTTCAGAAGTTCGGCGAACCAATCAAAATCGCCGACATTGCCAGGCGGCAGAGGATACCTCAGAAATTCCTGGAGTTGATTCTGGCCGGGCTGAAGCAGGGCGGCTTCGTGGAATCGCGCCGCGGCGCCGAGGGTGGCTATCTGCTGGCTCGCGCGCCGCAAGCCATTACGGTGGGACAGGTGGTGCGTTACGTGGAGGGCGCCAAACGCGGCAAACCCGCGCGCAAGCAGAGTGTGACCGACCCGTTCGCCGAAACCTGGCGCCGGGTGGATCAAGCCGTCTCCGACGTGATCGATCAAACTACATTCGCCGAACTGGTCGGCAACTGGCGCGACCAGCAGTCCAAGTACGTTCCAAACTGGGAGATTTGATGTTCTATCAGGACAATTCGCTGAGCATTGGCCGCACCCCGCTGGTGAAACTGAACCGCATCGGGCAGGGAAATAACGCCACCATACTTGCCAAGATCGAAGGACGAAACCCCGCATACTCCGTGAAGGACCGCATCGGCGCCTCCATGATCTGGGATGCCGAGAAGAAAGGACTGCTTGGGCCAGGAAAGGAACTGATTGAGCCTACCAGCGGCAATACCGGCATCGCCCTGGCGTTTGTCGCGGCTGCGCGCGGGTACCCGATCACGCTGGTGATGCCTGAGACCATGTCGGTGGAACGTCAGAAGGTTTTACGCGCGTTTGGTGCCAGTCTTATCCTCACTGATGGTGCAGCGGGGATGCAGGGTTCCATAGGAAAGGCCGAGGAGTATGTGGCTGCCGATCCCAATCGCTATGTTCTGCTGCAGCAGTTCCAAAACCCGGCCAATCCTCAGATTCACTTCCAGACCACCGGCCCGGAGATATGGAACGAGACCGAAGGGGCCATCGATGCTTTGGTATGCGGGGTGGGAACTGGGGGCACCATCACTGGCGTGTCACGTTTTATAACATCAGTCCAGCAGGGCAAGAAGGTAGTTTCCATAGCTGTGGAACCGACCGGCAGTCCCGTGATTACGCAGGCCCGCAAGAGTCAACCGCTGCATCCGGGGCCGCACAAGATTCAAGGCATCGGCGCCGGCTTCATTCCTGGGAACCTGGATCTTTCAGTGGTGGATCGCGTGGAACAGGTGACCAATGAAGAATCCATGGAAATGGCGCGGCGTCTGGCTCGCGAAGAGGGGATACTGGCGGGAATTTCCAGTGGAGCCGCATTGGCTGCCGCAGTGCGGGTGGCGAAAGAGCCTGAGATGAAAGGCAAGATGTTGGTGGTGGTGTTGCCCGATTCAGGCGAGCGTTACCTCAGCACTCCGCTGTTTGATGGAATTTCAGGCGAGTAAAAAAATGTGTTTTGAAAATGAAATGGCGGACGCTCCTTGGGGTGATAGGGTGAAGCGTCCGCCGTCGTAACGGGGATTTGATTACATAACGCTCCCGGCAACGGCTAAGTTACCGCAAAGCGCAAAAATCGTCCGGCTTTTCATCTGGCTCTTTAGAGCTACAGTTGGCCCATGTAAACATACGTAAACACAGGCTTAAGATACCTCTTGATTTTCGCCTTGTATTCGCCTATACTAGTGAGCGAAGAAAAGGAGAATCAAAGAGTGCCATGTCCCTCCCCCGAACACTCTATTGCGGCCCCTCCGGTTGGTCTTATCCACACTGGAATGGCATTGTTTATCCCAGGCTGAAGCCCAGAGGCTTTCACGCACTGGAAGATCTGTCCACGTATTTCGACGCCGTCGAAATCAATACCAGCTTCTATCAATCCATCCAGCCGGAACTGGCCAGCGTGTGGCTAAAGAAGGTGGCACACAATCCGAAGTTCCTCTTTACAGTGAAGTTGGGCCGCCGGTTCACGCATGAGCGCTCGCTGAAGCCGCAGGAGGTTGCGCACTTCAAGGAAGGCTTGTGGCCATTGCAGCGGGCTCGCAAACTGGGCTGTGTATTAATGCAGTTCCCGTGGAGTTTTCGCTACACCGAAGAAAATCGCGCATTCGTGATCGCGTTGCGCCGCGCCTTCCACGAATTTCAGTTAGTGGCCGAAATGCGGCATGCCAGTTGGCTGCACGAAGAGGCGCTGGGCACGCTGATCGACTATCGCATCGGATTCGCGAATATCGATCAGGCTCCGTACACCAAGGGCATGCCGCCGGCAGCGCTGCTTACCTCTCGCATCGGGTATGTGCGGCTGCACGGTCGCAACCCGCAGCACTGGGAGCGTGAGTTTGGCCGGCCCGCCCGCGCCACCGCCGCGCACGACTATCTTTATAGCGCGAAAGAACTGCAGGAATGGAAACAGCGCGTGGAGCAGATCCAGCAGCACGCCGCCACCACTTTTGTCTTCGCTAATAACGATGCCGGCGGAAAGTCGGTAGTCAACGCGCTCGAGCTGGCACAAATACTCGGTGACGATCGCCGCCGTGCGCCGGCGCAGCTAATTGAGCAGTTTCCCGAGGAACTGTACGATTTCCGTGCCGAACGTCCCATTCAGGACGCGCTGTTCGCGCATTACCAGACCGACCATCGCGCCGTCGCGTAAGTGCACGGTATATGAGGCTCTGCTAACTTGGGGGACTGGCATGGGTGGCGAATCCAGCGGTCCTCAACCGATTCTGTGCGCCCACTTGCTGCGTAAAGTCGACCAACAACTGATCCGTCTCCTGAGTTCGCTGGCGCCCGAGGAATGGGATCTTCAGACCATTGCTCCCGTATGGAAGGTTCGCGACGTGGCAGCGCACCTGCTGGATACCGTTCTTCGCAAGCTTTCCATGGTTCGGGATGGTTGTTATTTGGAAGCCGTCGACGCCAGCTCCCCTCAAGATTTGGTGCGGTTCGTGAACCGTCTCAACCGGGAAGGCGTAACAGTCTGTCGACGGCTCAGCCCGCGCGTTCTGATCGGCATGCTCACAGCGGCTTGTGAAGAGAGCGCTTGTTTTCACGAATCTCTTGACCCGTTTGCCAGCGCCGCCTTCGCGGTGAGCTGGGCGGGAGAAGCGACGTCCTTAAACTGGTTCGATACCGCGCGCGAGCTAACCGAGCGCTGGCATCACCAGCAGCAGATTCGGCTAGCCACCAAACGCCCGGGCATCATGACGCCGGAGTTGTATCATCCGGTTTTGGATTGCTTCGTGCGGGGCTTGCCCTACTTGTATCGCGACGTTAACGCGGCGGTTGGAACGGTTCTGCTACGGGAGATTTCGGGCGAGTGCGGTGGTAAATGGTTCCTCTCGAGAGATCAGACTGGGTGGTCTTTGGTGGCCCCGGCCCCGGCAAACATCGCGGCCCGTGTGAGAATTCCTCAAGACCTGGCCTGGCGTCTCTTCACCAAAGGCCTGGATCCCAAGTTGGCGCGGGATCGGATTGAGGTGCAAGGAAATCAGGATTTAGCGGAAAGAGCGCTGCATTTGACAGCCATCGTCGCGTAGCAATCGAGTGCCGAGGCAACTGAAAGATTTTTGTTCTGAAGACAGCCGCCCCTCGGATGCACTGGCTGACGGTTCCCGCCTCGATCTGATGAAACTGCCCCCCCGACTACGACGGTTCTTCGGAGTGAGCGTCAGGCGGCGCCAGGACGTCGTTTTGGCCGGCCACCCAAACGTATAGCGTAGGCAACAGATAAATCCCCAGAATGAGCGCGGCGATCAGGCCGCCCACGATCACAATTGCGAACGGCCGCTGCGAATCGGATCCAATCCCGCGTGACAGCGCCGCCGGCAGCAGACCCACGCTGGCCACCAGCATGGTCATCATAATGGGCCGCAGCCGCAGCACCGAGCCCTCCACCGCGGCGTCGCGAATGGTGTGCCCGCGCGCCCGCAATTGATTGATGTACTCCAGCATGATTACGCCGGTCTGCACCGCCACACCGAACAGCGCCAGAAATCCGACGCCCGACGATACGCTAAAGTGAGTGCCGGTGATCCATAGCGCCAGCAATCCGCCGATAGGCGCCATCGCGACGTTGCCCAGAATCAGCACCACCCACTTGAACGATTTGAACATCGTGTAGAGGATCATGCAGATCACCAGTATGGTCAGCGGCAGTACCAACAGCAGCCGGCGCTGCGATCGCTTCTGGCTCTCGTATTCACCTGCCCAATCGATGTGATAGCCCTCCGGCAGTTTCACCTGCTTGCCCACTCTATCGATGGCTTCCTCCACCGTGCTGCCCAGATCGCGCACCGGCACGCTGTATTTGATCGCCACGTAGCGCGAGTTGCCCTCGCGATAAATTTCCGACGCGCCATCCAGAACCTTTATGGTGCACAACTGCGCCAGCGACACCCGCTCGCCCGAGGGCGCCAGCAGCCGGATATTCTCGATGGCTTCCTTCGTGTTCCGGTACGGCGTCTGATAGCGCACCACCACGTCGTAGCGCTGCTCGCCTTGCAAGACCTGGCTGACCGCTTTGCCGCCCACCGCCGTCTCGATGGCGTCCTGCACGTCGGCCACGTTCAGGCCGTAACGCGCGGCCTGATCGCGATCGACGGTGAACTCCAGGTTAGGCTGCCCGATTACGCGGAACAGACCCAGATCGGCGATGCCCGGAATGGTCTTCATCACATTGACGATCTCGTCGCCCTTGCCCTCCAACGTCTTGAGATCGTCGCCATAGATCTTGATCGCCAGCTGCCCCTTCACGCCACTCACCGCCTCTTCCATGTTGTCGGCGATAGGCTGCGAGAAGTTCCACAGCGCTCCGGGAATTTTTTCCAGCATCTCATCCATGGAAGCGATCAGCGCTTCTTTGTCCTGATGAAACACCGGGCGCCACTGTTCCTTGGGCTTCAGATCCACGAAATACTCGGTGTTGAAAAATCCCGCGATGTCGGTGCCGTCGTCCGGCCGTCCCACTTGTGAGACCACCTGCGTCACTTCCGGGAACGACGCCAAAAGCACGCGCGCCTGGTTCATTACCCGCGCGCCCTCGGTTGGTCCGGTGCTGGGGGCCAGCGTTCCGCGCACCCAGACGGCGCCTTCGTCCAAATGCGGCAGAAACTCAGAGCCGATCACTCCGCTCAAAAGCAGGTAGGCAGATGCCGCCAGCGCCCCGCCGGCGATTGCGATGGTGATCCAACGAAACTGAATGGCTTTTTTCAGGCTGACCCGATAACCGTCGGTGATGGCGGTCATCAGAGGATTGCGCCACTCGGTTACCTTCTTGCCGAAGCTGATGCTCGAAATCACCGGCGCAATCAGCATCGAAAAGATCAGCGATCCCAAAAGCGCGAAGGCCACGGTCCACGCCATGGGCTTAAAAAGGCGCCCCTCCACGCGCTGCAGCGTGAAGATGGGCACGTAGGCCGTGATGATAATGGCGATTGAAAAGAACACCGGCCGCTGCACCTCATGCGCCGCCGCGCGAATTTTCTCCAGCGTGGAACCGGAGTGGCGCCCGGATCCGGTATCCTGGTGCGCCAGGTAGCGGATGATATTTTCCACCATCACCACCGCGCCCTCCACCACCATGCCGAAGTCCAACGCGCCGAGTGACAGCAGGTTGGCGGGAATGCCGTTCAGGTTCAGGCAAATGGATGCGAACAGCAGCGAGAAAGGAATAGTCAGCGCCACGATGAAGGCGCCGCGAATGTTGCCGAGAAAAACGAACAGAATCACGGCCACCAAAACGATGCCTTCCGTCAGGTTGTGAAGCACGGTGTGCGTTGTGTAGTGGACTAAGTTGCTGCGATCGAGAAACGGCATGATCTTCACGCCCGCCGGCAGGATGTGATTATTCAGTTCGTCCACTTTGTCGTGGATCGAGACCAGCGTCGCGTCGGAGTCCGCGCCTTTGCGCAATAGAACAATCCCTTCCACCACGTCGCTGTTGTCGTCCACTTTACCGTCGGTCCTGAGAAACGCCTTGCCGATCTGCCCCAGGCGAATCTTCGGCCCCTGAGTCACCGTGGCGATATCCCCCACGCGAATCGACGCTCCGTTCTGCGTCTTCAACATGGTTTTCCGAATATCGGCGACGGTTTTCATCTGCCCGAGCGCGCGCACGTTAATTTGCTGCAGCCCCGCTTCCACGAAACTTCCGCCCGCAT
>DATHNM010000129.1:0-12224 GCA_035486095.1 Bryobacteraceae bacterium | reverse complement strand
TGGTTGGCAGTTGAGTTTGCCGCATGTGTCGCACGTGTTTGTGGATTCCCGCGATCGCGTCTGGGCCTCCACCGACAGCGGGCTGTTTCTGAGCGAACGCCGCCACGGCCGAGCCGAATTTCATCTGGCTTATGGCGCCGCTTCCGGCAACCAGGCCATTCAGGACATGGCCGAGGACTCCCAGGGCCGCGTTTGGGCAATTTCTCTGGAATACCTATACCGTTTCGACGACCCCAATTGGACGCGCGTCGACATCTCCATGGCGAAGCTGGGCCATCACCTCGGGGATCTGACGATCGACAAATCGGGCGCGTTGTGGATCAACGGCAGCGGTACGGGAGTGGCGGAATTCCATTTACAGAACGGGAATATCGCGGGCTTTAGCATGCCGCGCCTGTCCTCGAGCGAGGTGGTGTTCATGCGGGTGGACAGCCGCGGTTGGGTTTGGTTTGGCGAGGACCACGGGGTGGAAATCTTCGACGGACGGTCCTGGCGTCGCTACGCCTCGGGCGACGGTTTGATCTGGGATGACGCGGACGCTCACGGGTTCGTGGAGGATGCCGACGGCTCGGTCTGGATCGGCACCAGCGGCGGTTTGTCTCACTTTCTGGTCCCAACCGCGGCTCCCCTGAATGCGCCTCCGGCACCGATTTTTGTTGAGGTGGGATACGGCAGCAAGGATCTCAGCAACAAGGGTGAACTGGCCTGGAGCCATGATCCACTGACCGTGTCACTGGCGTCTCTGACTCTGCGCAATGAAGGCGCGCTGAAGTTTCGCTATCGGCTGGTTGGGTTGGAAGGCGATTGGGTGGAGACGGCGGAGCACACGGTCCGGTATCCGGAATTGGAGCCCGGCCGGTATTTGTTCCAGGCCCAGGCGGTGGATTCCAGCAGCGGAAAAAGTTCGACGCTCAGCGCGTTCTCTTTCGAGATTATGCCGCCCTGGTGGCGCACCAATCCGTTCATTGTGGGGGTGGTGCTGGGCGTGGCTTTCCTAGGCTGTATCGTTTGGCGCTGGCGAGTGCGTTTGCTGGTGCGGCACCAGCGTGAATTAGAGCGCCTGGTGGCGGACCGAACCGCGCAGTTGGATCGCAAACTGGCGCAGGAAGAGTTGTTGAAGGCGGATGCGGAGCGCGCCAATCAGGCCAAGAGCGCGTTTCTGGCCATGATGAGCCACGAGATCAGAACGCCCATGAACGGCATCATCGGAATGGGAACCCTGCTGGCGGATACACCACTAACCGCGGGTCAAAGCGAATACGTAGAAGCCATCCAATTCTCCGCCACTTCGCTGCTCACCATCATCAACGACATCCTGGACTTTTCCAAAATCGAGGCTAGCAAGCTTACGCTCGAAAACTCAAATTTCAGACTGCGGGAGCTGGTGCAAAATTCGGCGGGCGTGGTGAGCACCGCCGCCCGCGCCAAGAATCTGGAAATAATCATCGCGATAGATGAGGACGTTCCGGACCTGCTGGTGGGAGATCCGGTACGCCTCCGGCAGGTTCTGCTGAATCTGCTTTCCAATTCCATCAAGTTTACCGAGCAGGGAACGGTTCGCGTGGCGATTTCCGCAGAAACCGGGCCTGAGCCCAACGGCTTGCGGCTGCGCGCGTCTGTTTCCGACACCGGAATCGGAATACCGGAGGAAGCGCAGAAGCGCCTATTTGAGAGCTTCAGCCAGGCCGAGACATCCACCACGCGGCGCTATGGCGGCACCGGCCTGGGTCTGGCTATTTCCAAACGTTTGGTGGAGTTGATGGGCGGAGAGGTAGGCTTCGAAAGTTCCCCGGGCCACGGAAGCAGGTTTTGGTTCACGGTTCAATTGAGCCTGGGAACCGAATCCCCCGCCGCACCACCGGACACCGCCCCCCAGCGTCTGCCGCGCGAACAGAATGGCGTGACCATTCTGGTGGTGGAAGACAATCGGATCAATCAAAAGGTGCTGAGTCATCAACTCATCAACCTGGGATACGCGATCGAAGTTGCCGAGAACGGGGAAGAAGCGGTGGCGAAGGTAAAGTCCCGCCGCTACGATCTCATCTTTATGGATGTGCAGATGCCCGTGATGGACGGCTTCCAGGCCACGCAGGAAATCCGAAGCTTAGGCGAAGACTCGTCATCCATACCCATCATCGCGGTCACCGCCAATGCGTTTCAAAGCGAAAGAGAGAAGTGTTTTTCCTCCGGCATGGACGATTATTTGACCAAGCCGGTGGATAGAGACCTTCTTCAGGAATCGCTGCGGCGCTGGGCCAAGACTCAATAGTCCACCGAGATCAGAAACAATCCCCGCGCCGGTGCGGTGGGCCCGGCGGGAATGGGGCAGCCCGGCTGCAGTCGCGACAGGATTCCGGCGCGATCCACATTACCCTTGCCCGCCTCCAGCAGCACACCCACGATATTCCGCACCATGTGCTTCAGAAACCCGCTTCCGGTGACGCGATAAATCAGGCGTTCGCCGTCCAGCGTTAGCCCTGAACAAAAGATGCTCCGCACCTTCGACTGTTCCAGCTCATCGCGATCGTCCGACGCGGCGAACGCAGTGAAGTCGTGCTGGCCTTCCAGCAATGGCGCCACGGCGATCATTTCCTCAATGGCCAGCGGATACGGATGGTGGCATACGTAGCGGCGTTCGAAAGGCGAACAAATCTCGCCGCGAAAGATCCGATATTCGTATGTCTTGCGCCTGGCCTGGAAGCGCGGATGAAAATCGGGCGCCGTCTCCTCCACATCCAGCACGCGGATGTCGCGCGGCAGCAGCCGGTTCACGGCCCGCCGCAGGTTGTCCACCGGAATCGGGTTCTGTATCGAAAACGCGGCCACCTGTGCCACGGCATGTACGCCCGCGTCGGTGCGGCCAGAACCCGCCACTGGCACGGGCCGTCCTTCGATGCTCGCGATCACTTGTTCCAGCACACCCTGTATGGTCGGCAAGCCCGGCTGCACCTGCCAGCCGTGATAGTCGGTTCCGTCGTAGGAGACCAGGATTTTGATGCGCCGCATAGAAGAATGGCTGCCTGCTGGCAAGTTTAACCCACCCTGTAACTACCGCTGCTTGGTACTCGCCAAGTCTTGCATGCTAGAATCGTGAAAACGGAAATCCTTGATTCTGTTTTCATTATCAATAACTTGAAGCGCACAGCGGGGGTGCGCTTGCAAGGTGAAGGAACTAATCGCGCCCCTGTTCGCCCGCCTTGTGTTTAGGTGTGTCACGATCCTGCGGGGCACGGGTGATTTCCTAGTCGAGATTGTGGAGGTATCCTCAGGATGTATTTTTGGCGTTTACGATGGTCCATCTTGCTGCTGCTGGCCGGGTCCGCCGCAGCCGAGAACGCGGTTCGGATTGACCCGGCGCAGGGGCCGTTGCTCAGGTTCACGCGCCCCTTCCGGGCGCGGCCGGTTCCATCCGTCAACCTGTCTAATACGCAGCGCTTGGAATCTCTGATTCATGCGGGAAACCTTTATCTGTCGGCTCAGGACGCAGTGGCCCTGGCGGTTGAAAACAATCTGGACATCGAAGTCCAGCGCTACGGCCCGCTGTTGGCCCAGGAGGTTCTGCGGCGCGCGCGGGCCGGTGGAGCGCTGCGCAGCGTGGGAGTGGGTGTAGCCGCCGGACCATCCAGCGTCAGCCTGACGGGAGTCACCGTCACCAACATTGGCGCGGTTGGAGCGGCCGGACAGGGCGTCAGCTCCGGCGGAGGCATTGTGACGCAGTTGGGGCCGCCCATCGCATCCTTCGATCCTACTTTTACTCTCATTGGAAGTCTGGCCCATGCCACCACCCCGCAAAGCAACACCATCCTGACCGGCACCACCGCGCTGATCCAGCAGAACCGCACTTTGCAAGCGGTCTACAACCAGAATTGGGACTTCGGCCTGGGCGCACAGTTTACCTATTACAACCAGTACACGAACGTGAACAGCGCGCTGTTCAGCATCGATCCTTACACCTCCGGTTACCTGGATCTGCAGATCACGCAGAATCTGCTGTACGGTTTCGGATCGGCGGTCAACGGCCGCAATATCCGGGTGCAGAAGAACAATATCAAGGTCAGCAATCTGCAGTTCAGATCGCAGGTTGCCACCACGGTGTCATCGGTTTTGAACTTGTATTGGGATCTGGTGGAGTTCTGGGAGGACGTACGCGCCCGGCAGCGCGAACTCTCGGCTGCCGAGCAGCTTCTGGGCAACAATCGAAAGCAGGCCGAAGCCGGCACGCTGGCGCCCATCGAAGTTACGCGCGCCGAAGCTCAGGTATACGTCAGCCAGCAGGACCTGCTGGTGTCGCAGACCAATTTGCTGCAGCAGGAAACGGTTCTGAAGAACGCCATCAGCCGCAACGGAATTGCCAACACCACGCTGCTGGATGCGCACATCATCCCGCTCGATAGCATCACTATTCCAGCCAAGGATGAAACCCCGCCAGTGGATCAATTGGTGGAACTGGCGCTAACCAACCGGTCTGAGATCGCGCAGAGCCGCTTGAATATCGATAGCAACAAATTGAATCTGGTGGGAATCAAGAACGCCTTGAAACCCACTTTACAGGTCTTCGCCGAGCTCACCAATAACGGGCTGACGGGACCCATTACCGCGGTGGGCGAGCAAAGCCCAGGGGTGGGATATCTGGCCGGTGGTTACGGCAATCTGCTGGGCGAGATTTTCCGCCGCAACTTCCCCAACTATTCGGCGGGCATCGCGCTGAACATCCCGCTTCGCAATCGCGCCGCGCAATCCGACTACGTGACCAGCGAACTGGAGCTACGGCAGAACGAACTGGGCCTGCAGCAGAACCTCAACCAGGTTCGCGTGGACGTGCAGAATGCTGTAATCGGACTGCAACAGGCGCGCGCCCGGTATGCCGCCGCCATCAAGGCCAGCGCCCTGCAACAGCAGACTCTGGAAGCCGACCAAAAGAGACTGGCGCTGGGCGCGTCCACCGCTTATCAGGTGGTGTTGGACGAGCAGAACGTGGCCAGCGCCGCCAGCGCGGAGGTGCAGGCTTTGGCCAACTATAGCCATCAGCGCATTGGGCTGGATCAGGCGTTGGGGCGGACGCTGGAGGCCAACAACATCACCTTCGATGAGGCGTTATCCGGCACCATTTCCCGGCCCTCGCAGCTGCCTGCCACGCTGCCGGCGGACGTGCATCCATGACCGGCGGGAGGGGTTTGTTCACGCGCACGGCTCAGAAAATATTGTGCGCCCTATGCTCCATCGCGATGCTGAGCGCTCAAGAACCGGCTATAGAGCCGGTGCGCCCCTCCACATTCGTCGCGGTGCGGCCGTACCTGCCGGCGCAAATCCCGCCCGTCCGTTTGGAGAATTCAGGGCGTTTAGGCAGCTTGGTTCGGGCCGGAATGCTTTATCTGACCGTGCAGGACGCCATCGCTCTGGCACTGGAAAACAATATCGATATTGAGGTGGCGCGCTACAACCCGATTCTGTCGGAGTGGCAACTAGAGCGCTCGCGAGCCGGCGGAGCGCTTCCTGGCGTGCCGAGCGGCGCCTCCCAGGCCGGTAATGTGGCCAACGGTCAGGGTGTTGCCGGAAGCCAGGCAGCGGCTGGGGTGAGTGCCGGGGGTAATGGAAACGCCGCCGCCTCCGCCACCAACGCCACCATCGCTCAGATTGGCCCGGTTGCCCAAACGCTGGACCCCATCATCCAGGAATCCACGGTGTTCAGCCATCAGACCGCGCCCCAATCGGATACAGTACAGAGCATCCTGCCAGTGCTGGTCTCCAACACCCGCAACTCGTCGTTTACTTATCAGCAGGGCTTCCTGATCGGCGGCAACGTCTCTGTGAGTTACCGGGACAGCTATCTGAATGAGAACGCGCCTACCGATGTGCTGAATCCTTCCTCTGCGCCCAGCCTTTCGCTAACATTCCAGCAGAACCTGCTACGTGGCTTCGGGGTTGCCGTGAACGCCCGCACTATTCGAGTAAGCCAATTAAACGTCAAGGCTTCGGCGTTGAACTTCAAGACCCAGGTGAGTAATACCGTCAATCAGGTGCTCAACCTTTATTACGGGCTTTCGGCCGGTTACGAAGATATCAAGGCGAAATCCAATGCTGTCGACGTAGCACAAAAATTCTATGAGAACAGCGGCATACAGGAGCGGGCGGGCACATTGGCCCGGCTGGATGTCATCACCGCCGAGTCTCAGCTCGCCACCGCGCAATACGATTTGGTGAATTCCCAAACCGCGCTGCGCCAGCAGGAACTTCAGTTGAAGAATCTTCTGAGCCGTAAGGGCATTGCCGACCCGTTATTGGCTTCGGTTCAAATTGTTCCGCTGGATCGCATCGCGGTGCCGGAGACCGAAGAATTTCCTCTCGTAAAGGATTTGGTGCAAACCGCCGTAGCCAATCGCAGCGATCTGGCGGCCGAACGGTTGGGCATCGACAGTAGCGAGATATCGGCGCTGGGCACGCGAAACGGGATTTTGCCCTTACTGGTCGGGATCGTATCGGAAAGCGCCGCCGGATTGGCCGGGCAGCCGCGCACCGTGGTTAGCAGTTTCGGTGTCCAAACCGCTAACCCTTACTTCAACGGTGGAATCGGGACCGCCGTGGGCCAGGTTTTGCGGCGCGACTTTCCCACCAACCGCGCTGTGGCCTACTTCCAGACGCCGCTACAGAACAATCAAGCGCAAGCCGACTATGCCATTGATCAATTGCAGCTTCGCCAGTCCCAGATTCAATTGAGCAAGGATCTCAATCAGGTAGCGGTGGATGTTTCCAATTATCTGGTGGCCATGCGACAAGCCCAAGGGCGCTACCGCGCCGCGGTCCAAACCCGGATACTGGAGCAGCAGTTGTTAGATGCCGAACAAAAGAAGCTGGCTGGAGGAGCGTCTACGCCGTTCAACGTTGTTCAGCAGGAGCGGGATCTGGTGGTCGCGCAGTCATCCGAAATTGCGGCACTGGTTGATTTTAGCAATGCGCGCGTGGCCTTGGATCAAACGCTCGGCACCACGCTCGAGAGAAATCACGTGGCCATCGAAGACGCCCGTGAGGGCAAAGTGCAGCGCGCGTCGTCGCTTCCGGAATCCGAGCCGAAGCAGCCCTAAAGGATTTCGACATACCAAGCCGCGCGACGTCCATGTATCGACAGTCGCTGCTAGCTTGCCCGTAACAGTGAGCGTCGAACTCCAGGATGTTACGTTCCAAAGCGGTTACCAGAAGGCAATCCGTACCGTATTTGCACTGCGCGGGTACCAACCGGGTAATTTTTTCTAGCCCTTTCGAGTCCCCTGCACTGGGAAATAGGCACTTTTTGGTTTTGGCGAGACGCGTGCAATCTGTCCTGTCGTGAAATCAAATCAAGCTCAAGGAGCACAGGTCGTTCCTCAGTAATCTCCCCTTTGTACTCTCCCAAGTAAGAAACTTCTTTAGATCCCCTACTGAATCCCTCCCGACCGGCTCCTTGAGTTTTCACACTTTCCTTACGCCGGTCGGCGCCATAAAAAACAGCGACAAATTCCGGTCATCGGCCAATGTCACAATGACAAGAACTTGGCAGCTACCTGCCAGAATCTTCCTCCCCAGGGCTTAAAGTAGAAGGATGCTTCGAATCGTGTCGCTGATTGCCAGCGCCAGCGAGATCGTTTCTTCGCTCGAACTCAGCCCTTGCCAGGTGGGCCGCTCGCACGAATGTGATTTCCCGCCGGAAATTTTGGCGCTGCCGGTTTGCACCGCCCCAGCCTTTCCAATCGATGGCTCCAGCGCCGAAATCGACCAGCGCGTGAAGGAGCGGCTGGCCAGTGCGCTCTCGGTCTACGAAGTCTCGCGCGAGGTTTTGGATGCGCTGCAGCCCACTCACGTGATCACGCAGACCCAGTGCCGGGTGTGCGCCGTCAGCCTGGAGGACGTGGAGCGCGCCCTTACCGGCTGGGTGACAAGCCGTCCAAAACTGGTCGCGCTGGAGCCGAACGCCCTGGCCGACGTCTGGAACGACATCCGGCGCGTGGCGGACTCTTGCGATGTCCCGGAACGCGGCGCAAAGGTTGTGGCGGATTTGCAAGGGAGCATGCAGCGGATATCAGAGCGGGCAGGGGCGACCAATCGCCGGCCGCGCGTGGCCTGCATCGAATGGCACGAGCCGTTGATGGCCGCCGGCAACTGGGTGCCGGAATTAGTGGAGATGGCGGGCGCGGTGAATCTGTTCGGGCAGGCGGGCGCGCATTCGCCCTGGATGACTTTCCAGGAACTCATTGAGGCGGACCCGGATGTCATCATCACGATGCCGTGCGGCTTCGACCTGGAACGCACCAGCGCCGAAATGTATTGGCTCACCGATCGGCCGGCGTGGCAGCAGCTGCGCGCCGTGCAAACCGGCCAGGTTTTCTTGGTGGATGGCAATCAATACTTCAATCGACCCGGTCCGCGTTTGGTGGAGTCGCTCCAGATCCTGGCCGAGATCCTGCACCCGGAGGCGTTCGAGCCAGTGCTTGAAGGCAAGGCTTGGCGCGGACATGTAAAATTGGCTGCATGAAATCGCAAGCGCTCGTCATCTCGGCCCTGTCCGCCGCCGTGCTCTTCGCTCAGCCCGCGACCGAGGCCAACATTCGCCGCAGCGATCCCGCATTCGACAAACTTGTTGCGCCCGGCTCGCAGGTGGAGAAGGTGGCTGGAGGATTCCAGTTTATTGAAGGGCCGGTTTGGTATCGCCCGGGCGGCAATCTGTTTTTCAGCGACATTCCGGGCAATGTGATCATGCAGTGGTCGCCCGCCGGCGGTGCTAAGGTTTTCCGCGAGCATATTTTCGCGGGCGAATATCCGGCAGGCAAGCAGGTGGGCACCAATGGGCTGACGCTCGATAAGCAAGGACGCCTGATCGCCGCCGAACACGGCAACCGGCGTGTGTCGCGCATCGCGAAAGACGGGATGCTCACCGTGCTGGCCGACCGTTTCGAAGGCAAGCGGCTGAACAGCCCGAACGACGTGGTGGTGAAAAAGAACGGAGACATCTATTTCACCGATCCGCCGTTTGGTCTGTTGAATCCCGGACAGGCGTTGGGTGACGCGGCCAAGAATCCGCTGCGTGAGATGGACTTTAATGGGGTCTTTCGCATAACCGCCCCCGGAAAGATTGAGGCGCTGGCGAAGGATATCGCGCTGCCGAATGGGCTGGCGTTTTCGCCGGATGAGAAACAGCTATATGTGGCCAATTCCGCCAACAAGACGTGGAGTGTTTATGACGTTCAATCGGACGGCACGCTGGGGAACGGACGCATCTTCTACGATGCCGCCAAAGAGACCGGCGCGGGCGTGCCTGACGGCATGAAGGTGGATTCGGCGGGCAACATCTGGGCCACCGGGCCGGGCGGCATTCTGGTTATTTCATCGCAGGCCAAATTATTGGGCGTGATCACATTTCCCGAAGTGCCGGCCAACTGCGCATGGGGCGATGCCGATGGCAAGACTCTGTATGCCACCGCCCGCACCGGCCTTTACCGGATCAAGACCAATATCGCCGGAATCCGGCCCTAGCTGCGCTTCAAATTTCAACTTTTGATCGATTTACCCTCGACAGTGTCGTATGCTTGGTAGCGATGGCTACACGAAAAAAAGCTGAACCTGAGAAGGAACAACCCAAAGAGGCGGCCGGCGAGGAGATCCTGCAAAAGGCCGCAAAAGCGATTGGATCGGCCCTAGGCACAGTGGCTGTGAAAACCGGACTGGCGCACCCTACGACACCGCCGAAGCCAAAGATCGGGAAACTGGTGAAGAAAGCCAAGTCTCGATTGCCTCGCAAGGAAAAGAAGCAGGCGAAGAAGAAGCTGCTGAAACACGCTTAGGGGAGTTGCTTGGGCCAGGATTTGGTCGATTGCCTTATCGCCCCGCGTTCACGGTAGTGAATCGGCGATTCACCACCGTGAAATAAAAGCGGCGCGGTCGCTTACTTAATATCGATTTTCAATATGGCGTCGGAATGCTCGTGACGCCAACCCCAGTAGGCTCGTTGATCTTCGGCATTGATCTTCGCGAATTCCCGATACCGGCGATGGTTCTCCTTCACCCAAATACGATAGGCCCGGTCCTCATGGGCATCCCAGTGATGATCGTCGTTGCGATCTCCGTCATGGTAAACGCGATCGTCGGCGCGCAACATCGCGGGGGCTAGGGCTAGTGGAGCTATTAGGGCGGCACTCAACATCGCGGTACTTAAGAAACGGCGCATGGTTATTCTCCTCAATGCCAACCAAGCAATCCGCGGGCCAAGCGCAAGGCTCTTTGCCTTCTGACATTTCGAGCGCTGCGTAAAATGGGGCCGGTAAATTCGAACTGAGCATCCGGAATTAATGGGATGCAGAGGTGCGCTACGCGAGAGTACGAGTGTAACGGCGGATGGCGCTGGCGCGGCCGGTTTCCGGGTCTACCGTAACAATGACGGCGTGCAACTCGGCGCCGGCCTTGGCGTTGTCCAGACGGATCGGCATGCCGGTGAGAAAACGGCGGATGGCCAGGCTCTTCTCCGATCCGATCACCGAATCGTAGGGACCAGTCATGCCGACGTCCGTTTGATAAGCCGTGCCGCCCGTCAGGATGCGTTCATCCGCCGTGGGAATGTGGGTGTGCGTTCCCACCACTGCGGAAACCCGGCCATCCAGATACCAACCCATTGCCATTTTCTCGCTGGTCAGTTCGGCGTGAAAATCCACGAAGCGAACCTTGATTGCCGGATCCAACGTTTTCAGAATACTGTCGGCCATGCGAAACGGGTCTTCGATAGCGGGCAAGTGGACACGTCCCTGCAAATTGATAATGGCCGCCGGAACGCCGTTGCGCGCCTTGGTGACCAGCAGTCCGCTTCCCGGCAGATCCGCGGGGTAGTTGGCGGGACGCAGCAAGCGCGGGGTGCGCGGCAGATAATCGAAGATCTCTTTCTTGTCCCAGATGTGATTGCCGGTGGTGATCACATCCACGCCAATGGAGAATAGATCGTCGGCAATCAGGGGCGTAATGCCGAAGCCGCCCGCCGAATTCTCCGCGTTGGCGATGGCCAGCTGGATCTTCTCTTCACTAATAATCTCTTGTAAGTATCGAGCGACAAGAACGCGGCCAGGCGACGCAAAGATATCGCCAATGAATAAAATGTTCATCAGATTGAAGGCTGGAAAAGAAAAGAGGAGCGCAACTAACCAGTGGAATCAGCTCCCGTCCTTGACCCCAGAGACCAGGGCGGAGCCCTCCGAGCGTCTTTAGGCTTCTCCAATGACGGCTTTTACACCGCCGGAGCTTGCACACCAACGCATAAACCGAGACGGACCCCTAGACAATTGACTGTCGGATCAATTTAAGGAAACCGATTCCCAAACTGAGCAGAAACGCTCCTGCGGCAATGATAGCAGAGGTGCTGTGGCAAAGCGAGACATTTCCCGGATTCCGGAGGTAAACAGGCCGACGCAGCCAGTTGTACTAGGGTTTTATTTTTAATGCCTTAGGTGTGACTACTTAATGCGAAACTGCAGGGCCATCATCGGCTCCCATCTCAGCGCGAATCTGCGATGCAATCCGGTTGGCGAAGGCTTCCACGCGGTCTAACTCCGGCCCTTCCACCATCACTCGCGCCAGGGGTTCGGTGCCTGAAAAACGAACCAATACACGGCCCGAATCGCCGAAGGAATCCTCGGCCGCGCGGATCTCGGCTGTTACCGCGGGCAGGTCTTCCAAACGCTTCCGCTCCTTGATGCGGACGTTGACCAAACGCTGCGGATAAACTTGAATTTCTTCGGTTAATTCGTCCAGGCCGGCACCCGTCTGGCGCATCACCTCAAAGACGCGCAGCGCGGTGAGCATGCCGTCTCCGGCGGTGGCAAAGCGATGGAAGATGATGTGGCCGGATTGCTCGCCACCGAGCACCGCGCCGCGGCGCAGCATCTCTTCCAGCACATACTTGTCACCCACCGGAGTGCGGATCATGCCGATGCCGTGCGCGCCGAGCGCCCGTTCCAGACCAAGATTCGACATCACCGTGGCCACCACCAGCGGCGGAAGCCCGTCCGTGCTGAGTTGCCCGTGTTCCTTCAAATACCGGCCGGTCACGAACAGCACCGCATCGCCATCGATAATTTTTCCGGAGCGCGCGACGAATAAAGCGCGATCGGCATCGCCATCGAAGGCCACGCCCACATCAGCCTTTTGCTCCAGCACCGCCGCTTGCAAAACCTCCAGATGCAAAGAACCGCAGTTCAGGTTGATGTTGCGGCCAT
>DATHNM010000128.1:0-3161 GCA_035486095.1 Bryobacteraceae bacterium | reverse complement strand
ATCCTGCTCGTGATGCCCCAGCGGCGCCAGCGGCACCTCCGCCGCCGAAGCGCGATGAATGTAGGTCACCGGGCCCAGCGCCGGCTCCGCTGAAGGGCCGCCATAAAGCTCCCAGGAAATTTTCGCGGTCAGCGGCACCGTGTAAAACGCCGCCAGCTCGGCAAACACATTGTGCGGATGCTGATGATCGACCAGCGGCTCGCCATGGTAGGTCTCGCCGGTTTGAAACAGCTCGGGAAATCCCGGATGCGGCGAGGTCAGCGACTCCGCCGAAAACATCTCGCGAAAAAGAATCGTTCCCCGGCCCAGCTTGTGCTGCTCCATCCCCATGCCCCAGTTCACCGACTCGGCCTTGCCCTCGCCGCGCGGCCCGCCCTGCTGGTTGTAGTCGATGAAGATGACGCCGTGCGCCATCAGCATCCATCCCCCGCGCATCCACATCCACGCCGGGCTCTGCACCGACGCCGGCTGCCACGACGTTCCCGACCCTTCATGCGGCGAGGGCAGGGAAGAAGCCGTCATCTCTTCGTCCATGCCGTCATTCATCCCAGGCATGTTCCTGTCCTTATCTGTCTCAGGCATCTGCATCCCCGGCATCGAGCCGTCGTGATCACCGTTGCCCTGCGGAGCGTTCTGGGCAACCGCCGCCAGCGGCAACCAGGCCATCAGCATGAAAGCAATAAAGCTCTTTTTCACCACCAACCTCATATTCGGCAAAAATGTTCGCCCAAAAACGTTCATCGCAAAAGGAACGCCGTTATTCGATGACGACACCTCTGCCTTCAAACAAGCGCAGAGTCCTCCGGATATGAGCCGGAAGCATTTACCCAGGGATGAAGAGATAACTAGATTCGCAGTGGAGAAAAGCCAGGAGGACTATTGGCAGAAACAACCGATGGCAAAGATTCAGGCGCCAAAAAACTCAGAGCAGCGCTTGCTCCATCGTTCGCAAAGAAGACTCGATCTACTGCCGGACGCGGCGAGGAAACACCGCTGGGAATCGCGGCATGATAACCGTTCACGCAGCACTGCCCACGGGCCGGAGCCGATGGCAGATCCATAGGATGTTGTGCCGGGGAAGCATGCCGATGACATCCGGAGGCGTGTTCAGGAACCTGCTGCGCCGCTGAAGAAACCCTGCAGGCTTGCGCCTCCAGAAAACTTGTGCAGGGAGAGAAGATCAGAATCGAGACGGCCAGCAACCCTGCCACAGTGCTTGAGCTTCTTCGCATGCGCGTCTACGTTCCGGTGATTTTGATGCGTAATTCTTCCGGCAGCCGTTGCCGAATTTCTTCCGGCAGCCGGTCATGCACCCGCCGCGCGCCCTGCTTGGCGGCATCGAGCATGGTCACCGGCGCGGGCGTTGCCACGGCCACGCCCAGCCAGATCAGCGCCGAGAGGGCAAAGCCGGTAAGCGCCGCAATCTCCAGCCAGAAGGCATGCCGCGGGCCTAGGTGCCAGATCACGCCAAAGGCCAGCAGGAAAATAGCCGCCGAAATCGAGGCCAGCGCAATCAGCGCCACATCGATCATGCGGTGCATCTGCTGCCGCTGGTGGCAATGCACGCAGGTTTCCAGATGGCGCTCGTAGTCGCCGCACATCTCCGGCGCCAGGCCGGAAATGTCATATCTCCATCCTGCCAGAATCTTGCCAACGATCGGATCAATGCACTGCTGACTCATGGGGAGTAGATACAAACTTAAAGAGCGAACAACCGGCCCGAAAGCCGCCAGCTAGAGCGGTGCGCAGTAACCCAAGCTCTCAAAGCTCATAACTCAAAGCTCGCAGCTCAAGGCTCGTAACTCATAGCTCTACAACCGAATCGGCTCCAGCGCCTCCGTCTGCGAGGCCAGCAACACGCGGTTACAGAACAGGGAACCCCGCGCCGCCAGCGCCTTTTCTGCCTCTCTCCGGGCTATCTCCGGATGGTTGTTCTTCTCAGAAAGATGCGCCAGCACGACAAACGTTGCACTATTATCATAGTCGTTACTGAAGAAATCGGCGAGGGCGTGGTTCGAAAGGTGCCCCACCCGGCTCATCACCCGCTGTTTCACCGACCACGGATACGGCCCCACCCGCAGCATCTCCAAATCGTGATTCGACTCCATCACCAGCACATCGGAGCCGCGCAGGCTGTCGCGCACGCTGGGCGGAACGTATCCCAGATCGGTGGCGAATCCCACCTTGACGCCCTCGGCGCGGAAGGTGAAGCCCACCGGATCGGCCGCATCGTGCGGAATCGTAAACGGCTTCACTTCGATATCGCCGATCACGAACCGGTGCCCAGATTCGAAGCGCTCGAGTTTTTCCAGTTGCGGACGCTCGCCATTTTCATTGCGCAGAGCGCGCGCCCACGCCTGATGTGTGGCGCCGGTCATGAATACCGGCACCCGCAGCCGCTTGGCCAGCGTCGCCAGTCCATAAATATGATCGGAGTGCTCGTGGGTGATCAGGATCGCGGAAAGCCCATGCGGATCCTCGCCCAGCGCCTTCATGCGCTTAAAGGTCTCGCGCCCGGAGATGCCGGCATCCACCAGAATGCGCGTGCATGTGCTGGCCACCAGGGCACAATTCCCCCGGCTCCCCGACGCCAGCATGGTCACCGTCACACCCATATCCGCAGCATACGCGCCCCTGCTGTGGATTCGGGAGTAACTTTTTAACCATCCAATACCTTTGACACGGAAGCTATGCGGAAGTCGGAATTAGGAACTTGGAACTCGGTACTGGCAACTCGGTACTCGGTACTCATTCACTTCCCCTGCCGCAGATTGTCCACCGCGGCCCGCACCACCGACCCGCCATAAGCCCCGGCAATCCCCGGCAAAAATGCCAGAAACGATCCATACACCTGCGCCCGGGTCGGCTTCACGGTAAGAATCTTATAAGCGGCTAATTCAGTAAGCGGGATGAAGGCTCCGACGACCAGCGTCCACCGCCACGGTGCGCGCCGCCGCAATATGCCCAGCAGCATGCACGAAGCCAGCACCAGCAGCGCCGTAAACAGCAGATCGTCGACCGCCACGTCCGCGTACCCCGCGCCCACGCCGAATAACGCAGCCAGCAGATAGACCCATGCATCGCTTCCGGCAGTTGGTTCGGAAATATTCATCAGAGAAAAAAGGTGAGAGAGGTTTTCAATCAGCAATCGAAAATCGAAA
>DATHNM010000127.1:0-15487 GCA_035486095.1 Bryobacteraceae bacterium | reverse complement strand
TTTCCTCCGCCAGGGTGTGCGCTCCCCATTTGCTGACAATCAGATGAGTCTCGACCGTGGAAACTCGCAGAGCTTCCAGCAATCGGACGCCAAAAATTGCGCCGGTTGCGCCGGTAATTCCGACGATCAGGCGGGTGGGATGAGTTTCCATCACGAACCTTCAACCTTTCACACGCCAGCGTGAAAGTCAATTTAGGACGCTGCGGCCCGTGCCAGATTGCCCGAATTCAGCGACCGTAAAACCGATTCGAACTCAGCTCCCAGTTCGGGCGATCGCGATTCCGAAAGGATGGAAACGTGATCCCCGGGAACCATGCGAGCTTCAAAACCCTGGCGCGCGAAATCACGCCAACCCAGGCGGGAATCGTTCAGCAAGCGCGTGCTGACGCGCACATCCGCGCCCATAAAATGCACAATCGGCGCGTCGAACATGCGGGGCCGAAATCGCCATAGCATGGTGGGATGCCAGGCTTCAGCGGGCAAAGCTTGCGGTTTTCCGCGCCCCGCCAACTTTGAAAACAGGCTTGGCAGAAATCGGTAACACGCTCGCCAGGCGCGCACCACTTTCGGATATCCCGGTGTCGGTGCCTCAATCAGCGCCAGCAAAGCAACTTGCCCACCCTCGGCCATCAGTTGTCGCGCTACTTCAAATGCCACCGCGCCGCCGTAGCAGTAGCCGGCGATAATATACGGGCCGTTTGCGCCCAGCGTGCGAATGGAGGCTGCGGCCTGGCGGGCAATCTCCTCCACCGTCTGCAGGCGATTCTCCCGCACCGGATGTGTCGGGCACACAATCGTAAATGGCCGCTCGGGCCCCAGCCATTGCGGCAAATGCCGGAACCTGTAAGCATCCTGCTCGCCGGTGGAAAAACAGAAAATCGGCAGCGCACTCCCCGCGCTTTGCAGCACCAGAATGCGATTGGGGAGTACGGGTTCCTGGTGCGCCTGGCTGGCTCGCGCGACGATCCAACCTGCCAGTGCGGAAACAGTGGGATGCTCGAAGAAGTCCGCTTCCGGCAGCATACTTCCGCCAAGGTGAAAAGCCTCGGCGGTTTCGGCCAGCATTAGTCCGGCGGATAATGAATCGCCGCCCAGATCGAAGAAATCGTCTTCGGGCGCAATGCGCTCCGCGCTCTCCTGGATACTCAATACGCCCCGCCAGATCGCGATCAGCTTTTCCTCGATCACGGTCGGCGGCCGATCCAACCGCGAGGCCTGCGCGGCCGCGCCGAGCTCGCGAAATTGCTCCGTCAGTGCGGCGCGCTTCGGCTTTCCAGTGACCGAGCGTGGGATCTGCTCCAGGAACACAATCTTGCGCGGAACTTTGAACCCCGCCAGTTGCACCGCCGCGAATCGCCGGATTTCCAACTCGGAAACCTCGGCGCCCGGACGCAAAACCACCGCGGCAGCGGGCTCCTGCTCCAGCGTCCGATGGGGAATGGGAAACACCGCGGCATCCGCCACCGCCGGATGGCGAAGCAGCACGGCGTCCACTTCCAGCGGAAGGATTTTCTTGCCTCCCCGGCTGATCATTTCCTTCTTCCGTCCGGCGATGAAGAGGAAACCGTCGCGATCTATCCTGCCAATATCCCCGGTGTGAAACCATCCGTCGCGGAAGGCCTGTTGGTTCGCAATTGGATCGTCCAGGTAACCCTCAGTGAGCGCCGGACCGCGCAGCACGATTTCGCCTTCCGTTTCCTCGGGTAGAAACTTGCCCGCTTCATCGCGAACGCCCAGTTCGGCACCAGACGATCTTCCAGCCGAACCTCGCCGGCTCATCGAAAGCGTGTTGCGAGTCACCCCCGGTGCCTCGGTAAGCCCATAGCCGTTCAGCAAAGGCGCTCCCGTCATTTGTTGGAACGCGTCCATCAGTTCGGGATCGGGCGACCCGCCCGTGGAACGAATGAACCGCAAGCTGCTGGTAAACGAGCCTGGATTTTCGCGCGCCAGGGCGAGCAGGATTTTCAGAATGGGCACGCCGGCCGAAATCCACGTCGGGCGAACCTGTTGGATGGTTTCGAGCAAGCTCCCCGGATCGACCACAGCATCGGCAAAGACGCTGCCGCCACAGCTAAGCTGCGTCAGGCTGGCCAGAAGTCCGTGGGCGTGGCACAAAGGTGTCAGGCTGAGGTATCGATCAGAAGCGCTGAGCTGCAGCGCGCGCGTGTCCTGTTCGGACGTCGCCTTCAGATTGGCGCGGCTCAAAGGCACCAGCTTGGGATTGTCGGTGGTGGCCGAAGTGTGCAGCAAAACCGCGGCGTCCGTTTCGCGGCGAGGCAACTCCGGATTCCCTACGCTGGCTGGTTCCAGCGAAAATATACCAGCCGCTGCTGGCCCAGCTGCTTCCCGAGAGTGTCGCATGCGAATCACCCGCATGCCAAGCTGCTGGGCCACTTCCGTTACGGATGCATTCACGCCCTCGGCAACCACCAATGTCGCCGCGTTGATCTTCGATAACTGCAGCCGGTATTCATTGGCTGTGAGGCTCAAATCCAGCGGCGCGCAAGCCGCGCGCAATGTAATCCCGAGAAACGCGCTGAGGAACTCGGGCCCGTTGGGCGCCGCCAGGGCCGCAACGCTGCGCGGCTTGATCCCGGCCCGTTGGTATTCTTCGGCAGTGGCCTGGACGTGCCGCCAAAGATCTCCCCAGGACAGGGGATCGCGCCCGGCTGAACCCAAAGCCACGGCGAGGGGTGTCTTACCCGCTCTTCCACCGAGCCCGAGGTAATCCTCACTGCGGTCTGGCATTTGGGCGAAACGCTATCTTACCAAGTGCCGCTTTGGCGGACAACGCGCCCTGTTAAAACCTGTTGTCACCTGTTGGATGGAATTTGCGGTTCGAACTGCCTAATACGAACGCCTGAGCCGACCCTAGGCCGATCTTACCGCCTGAATAGGAAGTGTGGAAATATTGTCCAGAACTACCCAGCCGTCACGCGATAAAAAGCCTCTGATTTCATCGTTCGATTTTTGGAATCAGAAATGCCCTTAAAAGGGCGCGAGCGCTAACCATGGACGTCGACGCTATCCGAAGCCGATTCATCCAAGACAACCTGCGGCGCGCCCTTCTGGAACAGGACAAGGCGCGAGCCGCGCGAGCCTTGCGTGCGTTTCGCAGTTATTTTCAATGGTTTGAGCACCGGCTGCCCGACCTGGAGAAGCTTGCAATCATGAGCCAGCTTTCCAAACTGGAAGAAGCCTATACGCGACAGAGCACCGAAGACCGCCGTTCGGAGCCCTGCCACGCTAGTGCACGTTGATCGAATAAGGCATCACTTTCAGGAAACCTCGCTGCGAAAGCGCCTCCAAGGGCACCTTGCCGAGTATTTTTTCCAGCCTCATTTGGACTTCGGCCGTGGGATCGGAGCGGCTCACCAGCAGATCAAGGACGCTGCGCCGGCCTGGATATGGCACCAGGGTCACGCGGTCTGAGGGCGGCATGTGCGCCTGCTGCTTGAGAACTTCAATGGCTCGATCCAATCCGCCTAACTGATCCACCAAGCCATTGTCCTTGGCCTGAGCGCCTACCCAGACGCGACCCTGCGCCAGCGGCTCAATCTGATCGAACGGCCTTTTGCGGCCCTCGGCCACGTGGCCCACAAACG
This sequence comes from Bryobacteraceae bacterium, assembly GCA_035486095.1. Taxonomy (GTDB): domain Bacteria; phylum Acidobacteriota; class Terriglobia; order Bryobacterales; family Bryobacteraceae; genus Palsa-89. The sequence goes on along the minus strand of DATHNM010000127.1, from coordinate 11,882 downwards.
CGCGATAAAACGCGTCAATCTGCCCGCTCAGCTTCTGCCGTGCGGCATCGCTGAGCGGCACTGCGGAGGACTCGATGTCCGCGTAGCGGCCTCGCATCAGAATCTGCTGGTCGACGCCCACCTTATCGAACAGCCCGCGCAGCGTAAATTTGGCGAAAATTACGCCAATGGAGCCGGTTAGCGTGTTGGGATAAGCGATGATGGGATCGCCGGTAACAGCCACGTAGTATCCGCCCGAAGCCGCCTCGTCGCCCATCGAAATCACCAGTGGCTTTTTCTTGCTCAGGTTCTTGGCCTCATGCAGGATGTCGTCCGATGCCACGGCATCGCCGCCCGGGGAATCGATTCGCATGATAACGCCTTGGATGGACGAGTCATTCTCCACTTGCTTTAACAACTTGATGAAACCGGTTCCGGTGAAGCTTTCATCGTCCGCGGTCTCATTGCCGCTTCCGGCTGTGATCATTCCCTGGCCGACGATGAGGGCGATTCTATGTCCGCCCCCACTCCCTGGCGCCACACCCTTTACATAGGCCTTCACCGAAATCTTCTTCAGCTCGCTTTGCTTCAGGCGGTTTTGCATTTCCGCGATGGCCTGGTCCTCATAGCCCAGCGAATCGATAAGACCGCCGGAGAGGGCGTCGCGCGCCAGAAACGGACCGTCGTCAATCAGCGCACGCACTGCATCGGGCTGTTTCTTTCGGCCTTCGGCCACGGTGGCGATCAGGTTGCCGTAGTATTGGTCCAGCACCGCGTTCAGCACCTCGCGCGTTTCGGGCGACATAGAGGTTTGCGTGAGCATGTCGCCGGCGTCTTTGTATTTACCGGCGTGAATCACTTCGGCCTTGACGCCTACTTTGTCCAGTGTTTGTTTGAAGAACATGGACTCGGCGGCCAATCCCTTAAGGTCCAGCGAATCCTCCGGCGAAATGAAGATCTTGTCGGTGGCCGAAGCCAAATAGTATTCGCGCGCCGTGGGGCTGCGCAGGAAAGTGACGATCGGCTTGCCTGATTTCTTGAACTGAACGATCTCGTCGTGAATCTCCTGCATCTTGCCCCACCCGATATCCAGGCCGTGCGGTTCAAACAGAATGCCGTGAATGCGCGAATCGGTGGCCGCTCTGCGGAAGGAATCCCATACCTGCTCCACCGACAATGACGTCTGGCTCTGCAATATCGGAATCGGGATCTCGGCCGGCAGGCGCTCCGGCACATCGCCCTCCAGATTGATTACCAGCGTGGAGCCGTCGGCGACGTTGACCGGCCGGCTGGCGTACGACCCGGCGAAGCGGACCGCCGCAAAAACCAGGACCAGCAGGATCAGACCGCAGAACAAGACGCCCAGCACCAGTCCGATCAGGAAGTTTTTCATAGGCACGTTCATTTTACCTTTTCACGTGCAGCCACACGCCGTCTCGCCGGAACCGAGCCGCGACCAAAGGGAGCGATCACCAGCCGGCTCTCTCGAAGCTGCCATCCGCTCGCCCTGCGCGTCAACCACGTATCGAATCGCCGCCAACACACTTTCCAACACAAACGCTGCGTGCTGGCATGGCGAGCCCATCGCTTGCGTCCCGGTTCATCCAACCACAGTTCGTTCAAACGGCGGCTGGCTTAGGATTTCAGATCGTTCATCACTCGCTCGGGGCGAGCGTCAGCCTGTATTACTAAATGAACATGATTCGTCCGGACATGCGCACCCAGCAACGTCAACCGGCGTTTCAGCAACGTTCGAGAACGGAAGCGAGCACGGCATCCCGACGGGTGGCAGCCATAGCAGGCGAAGGTGATGAAATAGGTCAACTCTGTTCGCTCCCTTTGGTCGCGGCCCTGATACGGTCGCGGCTTGGCCCGAACTTCTCAGCGAATTCTTTGCCGCATCGGAGATATCCTATGAAGAGCCATGTCATCGAACGCTATCGACTCCGTTCTGAACGAACAGCGCGTCTTTGAGCCGCCCGCCGAGTTCAGCGCCGGGGCCCAGATCAAAAGCCGCGCCGAATACGACCGCTTGTATAAAGAAGCGAAGGACGACCCCGAGGCGTTCTGGGCGAAAATCGCGCAGGAGCTGCACTGGTTCAAGCCCTGGGATCGGGTGCTGGAATGGAAGCCTCCGTTCGCCAAATGGTTCCTGGGCGGCGAACTGAACATTTCCTACAACTGCCTGGATCGCCATGCAGCCACCTGGCGCAAGAATAAAGCCGCCATTCAATGGGAGGGCGAACCGGGCGATTCGCGCGCCCTCACGTATCAGCAACTGCTGCGCGAAGTCTCCAAGTGCGCGAACGTGCTGAAGTCACTGGGCGTTCAAAAAGGCGACCGCGTGGCCATCTATATGGGGATGGTGCCGGAGTTGCCCATCGCCATGCTGGCCTGCGCGCGCATTGGAGCCGCGCACACCGTGGTCTTTGGCGGATTCTCCGCGCAAGCGCTCATCGATCGGATCAACGATTGCGGCGCGTTGGCGGTGATCACGCAAGACGGGGCCTTTCGCCGGGGCGCGGAAGTGAAGCTGAAAGAGGCCGTGGATCAGGCTCTGCCGCAATGTGCGACGGTAAAAAATGTGCTGGTCTATCGCCGCACCGGCAGCAATGTCGCGATGCGTGCTGGCCGCGACCATTGGTGGCACGAACTGATGGAGACCGCGTCCAGCGATTGTCCGGCTGAGCCTGTGGATGCCGAACATCCGCTGTATCTGCTCTACACCTCCGGCACCACCGGAAAACCCAAGGGCATTCTGCACACCACCGGTGGTTACGCAGTGGGCTCTTACATCACCGCCAAATGGATTTTCGATTTGCGCGAGGAAGATACTTACTGGTGCTCGGCCGATATCGGCTGGGTTACGGGCCACACCTATGTGGTCTACGGAATGTTGCAGAACGGCGCGAGCGTGGTGATGTACGAAGGCGGCCCCACGTGGCCCGAGCCGGATCGTTTTTGGCGCATCATCCAGAAATACAAAGTCAGCATCTTCTACACCGCGCCCACTTCCATCCGGGCGTTCATGAAGTTAGGGGAGCAATGGCCGCGCAAGCACGACCTCAGCTCCCTGCGGCTGTTGGGCAGCGTCGGTGAACCGATCAATCCGGAAGCCTGGATGTGGTATCGCGAAGTGATTGGCGGCGGACGCTGTCCCATCATCGACACCTGGTGGCAAACCGAAACCGGCGCGACCATGATTTCGCCGCTGCCCGGCGCCATTGCAACCAAGCCCGGATCTGCCACCCTCCCGTTGCCGGGAATTATCGCCGACGTGGTGACGCGCGAAGGTGTCAGCGTACCGCCGGGCTCCGGAGGATTCCTGGTGATCAAACAACCCTGGCCTTCCATGTTGCGGACTATTTATGGCGATCCGGAGCGCTACCAGGAGCAATATTGGTCGCAGATCCCCGGCATGTACTTCGCCGGCGACGGGGCGCGCATCGATGCCGATGGCTACTTCTGGCTGCTGGGCCGCGTGGACGACGTGTTGAACGTGGCCGGACACCGGCTGAGCACCATGGAGATTGAGTCCGCGCTGGTGGCCAATCCCATGGTGGCCGAAGCCGCGGTAGTGGGCCGCCCCGACGACGTGAAAGGCCAGGCCGTTTCCGCTTTCGTCACGTTGAAGAGCGGGCAAGCCCCCAGCGAGGAAAACAAGAATCTGCTGCGCCAGTGGGTGGCCAAGGAAATCGGCCCCATCGCCAAGCCCGACGATATCCGCTTCACCGATTCGCTTCCCAAAACGCGCAGCGGCAAGATCATGCGGCGCCTGCTGCGAGAACTGGCCACCAATGGAGAAGTGAAGGGCGACACCACGACGCTGGAGGATTTCTCCGTGTTGGCCAAGCTCTCTTCCGACGACGAGTAGCTTTTTACGAATCAGCGCTTATTGGGGTGGTCGATCGGCGGCCAAAATAAATTTAGCTGGCCTTCTTCAACCGCGCCACAACGGACCCGATGTTCAGCGACGCATCCAACAAATGCCGCGCCGCAATGGGCCCCGCTTTTTCATTCATGATCCAGTGCAGCGCCGAACTGATGGCGCAGCCACATTCTGAGCAGTCGGGATCGCCGCCAAACACGCAAGGCGTGACGCGTGTACTTAAGTCCGCCGTGTAATTGGCCGAGACGCGTGCGAAAGAGCACTCCTCCGGATTGGCCGGCGGACTCAATATGGCGCGTGCCATTCCGCCCTTGATCAGAAATTTCGGGTATTTCCTGGCCAGCTCCGGAATGGCGTCGGCCAGCCGCTGGCGATCTTCCATGGTCAGCCGCTCCGCGCTCTGCTCCCCGCGCTGCGGCGTATACACGCTCATCCAAATGCGATGAACTTCCTCGCGCGCGCTCCAGAACTCCAGGTAACGCTCGGCATAGCTGAGATCCTGCACATGCGCGCGCACGGCCGTCCAGTGTATATATACCTTCCGGCCTGCGATGTTACGCAGAATCCGCTCGTAAGTGGCGGGCTTGCGCCGGTCGTCGTGATGCTCCGGCAATCCATCCACGGACACGGCGACTGTAATGCGCGGCAGCGATGTCCATTCAGCGGGAATCGGAATCACTCCGCTGGTAACAATCATGGTGTAGATTCCGCGCGCGCTCAGAATGGGAAGCAGCTGGTTCAACTCGCGGTGGCGCATCATTGGTTCGCCGCCCACCAGGCTCAATTGCATTGGATCGTGCTGGTCCACCAGCCTCAAAATGCCCTGCACCAGAGTTTCGCCGCGCGAATCCGATAGCTGCGTCAGCGTTACTCCGCCGCCCAGATGCCGGTCGCCGTAAGCGTAGCAACCCGGACAACTCAGCGGGCATTCGCTGGTAATCTCAATGGACAGCAGCGGCAGTTTGCCGCGCAGAATCTTGCCCCATCCCGAAATGAAATCGCCACCACGCATGTATCTGTGACGCACTTGCGTCTATTGAGGTGTACAGTAACCGTTAGCTCGAATGGCGCCAGCCGCGAAACTGAGTAAGTCGCCGCGCTCGCGGGCCAATTCCTTCAGCCGCGTGGAATCGTCCGCCAACTGGCAAAGCTGGAATACCGTCGGACAAGCGGTCTGATTAGCAGGCACGCTGCTTAAATGTTCGAGTGAGATTTCGACGGCTTCGCGATAGCGCTCATGGCGCACCAGCAATCCCACTAGTACTTCTGCCGATTGAATCTCCCGGATTGGATCGTCTTGACTAACTATCTTAGCGCGGAAGTGCTGAATCGCGGCGTCCAGATTTTCGCCGAGTAAGGCGCGCAGGAACAAAGCATGATCGCGATAGATATCTTCAAACGGCGGTTCGCCGCGCATTTTGAATTGTTCGGACAGGTGCGCCCCGTATTCGCACAGCTCCAGCGCCAGACGCATGGCATGCTTATCCTCTAAATCCAGCGCGAAGCGAATCACGTTGATCACGTGCGACGTATCCACGTAAGCGTCGAACTCGCCAAACAGCCAGTCGCGCCCGGTTATCAGGGAGGGAATGCTATTGGCCGTTGGCGATTGACCCTCCTGGCGGGATATCGCGTAACTCAAATTGGCGACTAATTCGGAATGCAGAGTACGAACCAGCAGGATCAGACATTCCTCGCGATTTTCCAGGTCTGGGAACTGCTCGAAGTAAGTAATCGCGCGGCATATGCCGTGCTGAGCGATCATCAATTCCAGGCCTTTCCGCGGATGAACGCGCTGGCCAAGCGCGATATCGATCAAGGCTTCTATCTGCTCACCCGGCTCCGCCGCCGCAATGGCCGACGCGATAGTTTCGCGGTCGCCGATGGCCCTGAAATAGGGCCACGCATGCGGAATATCGCCGTCGCCTAGATACAGCGCGCCGGTTTCCCGTGCTGCCTGCCGCACGCCGGCCTCATAAGTGCCGCGCTCAGGCTCCGGAAGATCCTCGATTCCGCCCAGTTGGATCAACGGAAGACCCAATTCGTGACGCTTCTGCATCAGGCGGGCCTCAAACAACTGCGGGTATTGTTTTTCCGCGATGAATTTTCGCGCCAGCAGTTCCAACGCGGATAGCGCGCCGCCAGAGGCGACAGCAGCATCGATGAGATCGAATGGGTCTCCGCTCAACCGCTAGCCCCCGATCGCGTACATCGGGCGCGGCGGCGCAATGAACTTAGAGGAATTGATCTCGTGGCCCAGCCACTTCTTCTGCACCGTTTCGCGAATAGTGGCGGCGATCTCGGAATCCGGCGCGCCATTGCGCAGCAGCGCCCGGACGTCTGTCTCCTCTATGGCGAATAGACAGTAGCGCAGTTTGCCATCGCTAGTGAGGCGCACGCGGTTGCAGTTCAGGCAGAACGGCCTGGTTACCGACGCGATGAAGCCCACGCTGCCCACCCCATCGGCATACCGGTAATCGGTGGCGGGGGCGCGTGGATCGCGATCTGGCATCTCCAGCAACGGCGAAATCTCGCGCGACAACGTCTCGATGATTTCGTCCGCCGAAAGCACGTTTTCGCGCGCCCACAGCCCTTGCGAATCCAGCGGCATAAACTCAATGAAGCGGATTTCGATTCCACGCTCGCGGCCGTAACGCGCCAAGGGAACGATGTCCGGTTCCACCAGGTTTTTCACTGCTACTGCATTGATCTTGATCGGATCGAAGCCCACCCGCTGCGCCGTTTCGATGCCTTCCAATACTTTGCATAAATCATCGCGGCGCGTGATTTTGAGGAAGCGTTCACGATCCAGCGTGTCCAGATGGACGTTCAGACGCCGCAATCCCGCGTCGTACAAAGCTTGCGCATGCCGCCCTAGCAGCACGCCGTTGGTGGTGAGCGCGACATCGTGGACCCCTGGGATGGCACACAACTTCCCTATTAACACCGGCAGATCCTTGCGCACCAGCGGTTCACCGCCCGTCACTCGAATCTTAGTGACGCCCATCGACACGGCAACGCGGACGAAGCGCTCAATCTCCTCAAACGTGAGAATCTCTTCGCGCGGCGCGTATTGCACCTCTTCTTCCGGCATGCAGTAGAAGCACCGGATGTTGCAGCGATCCGTCACACTAATCCGGAGATTGTTGTGCAATCGGCCGAACGTGTCGATTAACGGTTGTTCCAAGCTAGTCTCACTCGCAGAATCCGAAAAACTGAGTTTCTATCAACATTCTCGCAGTTTCCGGAACGGCACATACGTTAGAACACAGTTAGAAGGAGCCTATTTATTGTAACAAGCCATATACAAGGCCCAGGGCTTTTGATAAGCTGCGGACAAAGGTTGTTTCCATGTTTCGCCAATTGTTTCCCTGTTTGCCCCTTGTTGTGGCAGCCGTGTTTCCAGTTGCCCACGCCGCCACTCTGAACTGCAATCCTTCAGCCGCTCCTCTTATAGTTCATGGAGAAGGCATTACGGAACGCACCAATAACATCATCTTCACCTGCTCGGGAGGCACGCCCGGCGCCACTCTGAATGTGGATCTTTATCTATTTCTGAACGTCGATATTACCAACCGGCTGGCTTCGGCAACTTCGAACACCCTTACCGGTATTTCCTTCACCGCGGATAATGGCCTCGGCCCCCAGCCTATCGCCTCACCGGCCGCGCTGATGGGCCCTGGAACGCTGGTCTTCAACGGCGCTACCTTTACTCTGTCTTCTTCCGGCACAGTTACTCTTCAGATAGCCGGCTTACGGGGAGCCGCTAACCAATTAGACTTCGACGCCACCAAATCGATGCAGATATCGCTGGGGCTAAATCCCAGCACGGAATTCACGGTTCCAATTGACCAACTGGTGGTGGGGGTGCCGGAGCATGGTCTCTATGTAGCGTTCTCAGGCAAACTTGTTTGCACTCAGGCCGGGTCGCCGCTACCCCAGAATGCCGCCAGCTTCGCCAGTTTTCTAGCCGGCCACTCCACATTCACTTCAACACGGGTTACGGAAGGCTACGCCGATTCCTTTGCTCCGAAATCAGAACCGCAAAATCTCAACGCCGACACAGGGACACGTATATTCGTCCAATATTCGGGTTTCCCGGCCGGCGCGCGCCTGTTCGTTCCCACGGTGGTGGCGGGTTCCGACGCGACGCAGCCCACTGCGGGCGGCGACTTGGGCTTAACACCTTCGGGCGGCAAATACACGCCCGCATCTACGTCTTCGCTGCTGCTGTCATTTGTCCCTATTACCGATGCGAATGGCGCCGGCGGAGCTCCGGCCTACTTGCCCGGCCTGCCCGGCTCCGGCACGGTGACGCTAGACTCTATGAGCGAAATCACTCTTAGCAATGGTTCTGGCATTGCCGTTTATGAGGTTGTGGATGCCAACGCATCCATCCAGGAAAGCGCTCAGTTTCCGACCTTCCTGGTGCTGGCGCCTTCCGGCAGCGGGACATCGACCACCACCGTGGAAAACGTAACTCTCGGTCCAATTTCTACCGTTCAGACGGCCACCGCAGCAGATCCAATTCCACGCTTCCAGCAGATCACGCCGCCGGCCGATTGCAGCATCGTCGGCGACTGCAACGCGCACTACTTCCCGGCACTGTTCGTACCCGAATCGTCGTTGAACTATACGGCGCAGGTTGGCGGCTTGACCAGCACCAACTACGTGCAGGTTCAGAATTCGGCGGGCGGCCTTTTGCAATGGACTGCGTCGGTGAGTTATCTGAACGGCAGCGGCTGGCTGGATGTTTCGCCTACGCAGGGACAAAACAATGGGACAATTCGCATCGATGCGATTCCGGGAACGCTGGCGCCTGGGACATACCAAGCCACTTTGACGGTTAATGCGGGGCCGCTGGCGGGAACCCGCACCGTGGCAATCTCATTCGTGATTAGTTCCGCCACCGTTCAGCCGCCTTCCATTCAAAGCGCCGTGAATGGCGCCACTTTTGCGGCTGGCCCGCTTTCGCCCGGATCAATCGCCACGCTGGGCGGATCGCAGTTCGCCGGCGAGAACGTATCCGTGACGTTCAACGGTCTCTCCGCTCAGGTGCTCTTCAGCAATGCCACGCAAATCAATGTGGTGGTGCCGGCCAGTCTGGGCACGGCCACCACGGCGCAAGTAATCGCGACGGTGGATGGCACAGCGAGCGCGCCTTTGACCGTGAATCTTGCGCCTTTCGCTCCCGGTATTTTTTCCAATGGAGTGCTCAATCAGGACAATAGCCTGAACAGCGCCGCACTGCCGGCCACGCCTGGCAGCATCATCCAGATCTATGCGACGGGGCTCTCCGGCACCGGCGTCATCACCGCCAAAATCGGTTCGCAGGTCGTGACGCAACCTTATTACGCGGGCCCGGCTCCCGGATTTGCCGGATTGCAGCAGATCGATCTGATTCTGCCTAGCGATCTGACCGGCAACTCGGTGAATGTTTCCGTATGCGGCGGCGCCACGGCCGCGCAAGTAGTCTGCAGCCCGGCTGTTTCGGTGGCGCTCTCGCAGTAGCGCCCGAGATGAATCCGCTCTAACGTTATCGATCTTTCACGAACGCAACCCATCGCCCCATTTGATCCATCCAACGCGATGAGGAGATTGATTGCGATGAAATCAGCAGTTCTTACGGGGATTCTTTTGGCTTCGGCCGCGATGGTGGCTTGCGGCGGCGGATACAGAGCGAACTATGTCGCCTATAGCGTTCCGCCTCCGCCCGCGCCCTACGCCGTCGGCGCGGTTGGCTACGCGCCCGGTCCAGGATATGTTTGGGTGGACGGTTTTTGGAACCTGAATGGAAGCCGCTGGGCTTGGGTGAATGGCCGCTGGGCCGTGCCGCCGCATGGACACGCAGCCTGGGTGGCAGACCGATGGGAGCGCCACGGCAACGGCTGGCATTATCATCGCGGACACTGGCGCTAGGCCGCCTGCGCCTTACAATAGTCATGGATGTCTGATCTCGCGTACGACGCTGTTCTGGTGCTGTCCTTCGGAGGACCGGAAAAACCGGACGACGTCCTGCCTTTTCTCGAAAACGTACTGCGCGGACGCAATGTGCCGCGCGAACGGATGCTGGCCGTCGCGGAGCACTATTATCACTTCGGCGGCAAGAGCCCCATCAACGATCAAAACCGGGCATTGATCGCGGGCCTGCAGCGCGAATTGGCGAGCCACGGTCCCCAGTTGCCCATCTATTGGGGCAATCGCAACTGGCATCCACTGATCGCCGACACCTTGCGGCAAATGCGGGCCGACGGAGTGCAAAAGGCAGTGGCGTTCGTCACCTCCATCTTCAGCTCTTACTCGGGTTGCCGCCAGTATCTGGAAAACGTTGAGGCCGCGCGTGCCCTGGTAGATGGTGCGCCGGAGATCCACAAGCTGCGGGCGTTTTACAATCACCCGCTGTTCATCGAGGCGCAGGCCGATGAGGTACGCGCTGCACTGGCCGGCGGTTCGGCTCAAATCATCTTCACCGCCCACAGCGTTCCGTTGTCGATGGCCGAGACCAGCGATTATCAAAAGCAGCTTCAGGAATCGTGCCGGCTAGTCGCTGAGAGCGTAGGCATCGCCGACTGGCGGCTGGTCTATCAAAGCCGCAGCGGAGCGCCCGGTCAGCCGTGGCTGGAGCCGGATATTGCCGATGTTTTGCGCGAAGCGGATCCGGGTGCCAATCTAGTCGTCGTGCCCATCGGGTTTGTTTCCGATCACATCGAAGTGATCTACGATCTGGATACCGAAGCGCAAGCCATTGCACGCGAGCGCGGCGTGAACATGGCGCGCGCCGCCACCGTCGGAGTGCATCCCAAGTTTTTGCAAATGATCCGTGAGCTGATCGAAGAGCGCCTCGGGTTATGCCAGCCGCGGGCCATCGGACACTACCCGCCGAGTCACGATGTTTGCCGCCTGGACTGTTGCCCGGCTCCCGCGCGCCGTCCCAGTTCCGCCTTGAGCGATTCCTCGCCGCGCGCCATCGCCCAGCGATGATTCGCGCTGAAGACCGGCTTTAGCAGGAACGACAGGTATCGCAGCAGCGGCTTTTCCGCTCGAATCCGCCAATCGTACGTGATATTGACGAAGCGCCCATCTTGTTCGAAAGTCCAGGCGCCTCGCCCTTGGAAATCGCCCCAAGCTTCAATCGAAAACCCGTGCGGCCGGTGCGATTCGGTCTGGCGGAAGAACCAGTGAATGGTATAGGGCAGCCGGCCTTTGGTGACTAACTCCACGGGGCCTCCCGGCTCGGGTTGTTTGACGCTTAGGTAGACCGACGGCCACCAGCGTGCCAGGTCAGGCGCATTGTCGAGCACGTCCGAAACCTCTTCGATGTTGCTCTCCACGCGCCAACGGCTTACGAAGTGATATTCATTGCTGCCGCTCATTCAGTCTCTGGTAGACCTCGCGTTTCGACAGACCGCGCTCGCGCGCCACGGTCTTCATCGCTTCCATGCGCGGCATGCCGGATTGGAGCAGCTTATCAAATGCGTCTTCGATGGGCGTGGCATCCGCCGCCGGAGCATCGCCTTTTTCGATCATCAGCGTAATCTCGCCCTTGAGCGGCGGGCGTTTCCCCAGAGCCTCCCGCAATTCCGCCACGCCGCCGGCGAGAAACTCTTCGTGAATCTTGGTCAGCTCGCGCCCCAGCGTCACGCGGCGTGCGCCCAGAACCTCCGCCACGTCCTCCAGAGCTTCCACGATCCGGTGCGGCGCTTCATAAAAAACCAACGTGGCCGCATAGCTCTTCATCGCCTCCAACGTCTTCCTGCGCTGAGTTTTTTTGGCCGGCAGAAAACCGCCAAAGAAAAACGAGTCGGTCGGTAATCCCGATGCACTCAGCGCGCTCACCAGCGCCGACGCTCCCGGTATCGGCGACACCGTTATGCCCTGCGCCCGCGCTTGCGCCACCAGCCGGTAACCCGGATCCGCGATCAAGGGCGTCCCCGCGTCGGACACCAGCGCGATATTCTTGCCCGCCAACAACTCGCGCAGCAACTGCTCCGCGCGCGCCTGCTCGTTGTGTTCG
>DATHNM010000126.1:0-2315 GCA_035486095.1 Bryobacteraceae bacterium | reverse complement strand
TACCCCCGATCTATCCAGTAAGCCGGCCCCGTACCCTCCGAATATGAAACCGCCAGTCTATTTCGAGCCTTACCGCCCCCGTCCACAATCGAGCTGTCATGGATTTTGCCGATCAGCCCGCTGGCGCGCTCGAATACGCTGCCATCACCGCCTCCCCCACAGAGCTTCAAGCTCCCGAATTCCGGCTGGCCCCCGCCCCCAGCATCCGCACGCAAAAAACTGGTGGCCACAAAACGAGCCTCGGCACGGTCTGGATCACCGGCGCCGGGTCCGGCCTGGGAATGGAGTCCGCTCTTTTGCTCGCCTCGCGCGGCTTTCGGGTTTTCGGCTCGGTCCTCACATCCACCGAAGCGGAAGATCTCAACACAGCGGCGGAAGAACGCCGGGTAACGCTCGATGTCCTGCATGCCGACGTAACGCGCCCTGAAGAAATCGAGTGCGCCGTGCGCCGCATCGTGGCCGAAGCCGGAATGATCGACGGCCTGGTGCAGTTCGCCGGCATGGGCCTGCGCGGCTTCTTTGAAGATCTCACGCTGGATGAAATCCGGCAGGTTTTCGACGTGAATCTTTTCGGCATGATGGCTGTCACCAAAGCGGTGCTGCCCATTATGCGCGAAGCCCGCCAGGGGCGGATCATTCTAACCAGCTCGGTGGGCGGGCGCATGGCCTCCATGAGCATCGGCGGTTACGCGTCCAGCAAATTCGCGGTGGAAGGTTTCGGCGAATGCCTGCGGCAGGAGATGGCGCCATTCAACGTGCACGTTTCGCTGCTGGAACCCGGCCTCATCCTCACGCCGCATTTCACCATAAACCGCAATCTGGCGCAGCACGCAGTGGACCCCGCCAGTCCCTATTATTCCTGGTTCTGCCGGCACGAAAGCATTGTGGACGGGCTGCTGGCCAACAACCGTTTTGGCGCGCCCGACGTGGCCGAAGCCGTTTTCCGAATCCTCACTGCCCGCCGCCCGCGACTTCGCTACCTGGTTGGAGCGAAAGCGAAACTGGTGGTCAACCTGCGCCGCTACCTGCCCGGCGAATTGTTCGAGCGGATTTACTGGGCCATGGTCCGGCGAATGGTCACACGGCCGAAGTAGCCACGCCTCAAACTCAGTACTAGACCCTTCTAAGGTACTAACCCGAGTTGACGGCGATTCAATCAAGCGTATAATCAGAACATTCGTTTAATCCCGTGGCAAACCCTGTGTTAGCGACGCCTACCAAAGAGCGCATCCTGGATACCGCTGAACGTCTGTTCGCCGAGCGCGGCTACTCGGCAACCTCGTTGCGATCCATCATTGCGGCGGCCGACGTGAACCTGGCATCGGTCCACTATCACTTTCATTCTAAAGAAGCTTTGCTTGAAGCCGTGTTCCTCCGGCGGGCCCTGCCGGCCAATCTGGAACGGCTGCAGCTGCTGGAATGTTGCGAACTGGAAGCGGGCGACGGCCCTCCAGACCTGGGCAAGGTGATCGAAGCTTTCATTGTGCCGGCGTTCCTGGCGGCCAAGGATCCGGCGCGCGGCGGTCCCATTTTCCGCAAGCTGGTGGGGCGTTTGTATGCCGAAGGCGACCTGATGCCGCGCATGATAGCCAAGCATTTCGCTCCGCTGCTGGCGCGCTTTGCAACGGCGCTGGCGCGTGCTTTGCCCGATTTGCCTCCTGAAGAACTGTATTGGCGAGTACACTTTGCCACAGGCTCGGTGGCACTGGCCCTACGCGGGACCAGTGATTGGGATGTTTTTCAGGGAGCACTGCAGGAAACCGGCGACACCGAAATGATGCTGCGCCGCCTGGTGAATTTCCTGGACGCGGCCTTCCGCGCTCCGGTTCTGCGAATTCCAGCGTCCCGTGCGGTTGGAGAGGAAAAATGATGCACCGAACGATATTAGGAAGCACGCTGCCCATTTTGCTTTTTGTGGCTCCGTTCCTGCGGGGTGCGGACCAGGATCTGTTGCAGCGCAACCCGATGCCGCTCAGCCTGAAGCGCGCGGTGGAACTGGCCGTCTCGCCGGAGGGCAACACCAACATCCAGTTGGAAGACGAGATGGTGCGGCAGGCCAAAGGCCGGTCGGCCGAGGCGCGCTCGGCGCTATTGCCGAATGTGGGGGCCTATGTGTCGCAGACCAGTATCGTTCGCAGCCTGGCGGCGCTGGGGTCCGATAGCGTAAAACTTCCGTTTAATTTTCGCCTTCCCAACGTCGCGGGGCCGTTCGATGTCACCGACGTTCGGGCCGTGGCCTCACAAAGCGTTTTCGATTTCAGCGCCATCCGACGCTGGCAATCGGCGCGGACCGCGGTGCGCGCCAGCCAATCGGA
>DATHNM010000125.1:0-3980 GCA_035486095.1 Bryobacteraceae bacterium | reverse complement strand
CATCGGCTATGAAGTGGTGGCTTGCACTGATTTCCACGCCGACAGCGCGCGCGCCTTTGCCGAACGCTACAACTGCGAGTTCGTCTCTTCTTTCGAGGATCTGTGCCGGCACCCGCGCGTGGATTACGTGGATGTGTGCACCTTCCCCGAATTCCGCCTGGAGGCGGTGCAGTGTTGCGCCGAAGCCAAGAAGCACATCCAGGTGCAAAAACCGATGGCGACTAATCTCGATACTGCGCGGCGCATGATCGAAATGGCTCATAAGTCCGGCATCCAACTGGGCGTGGTGAGCCAGCATCGCTTTGACGATTCCACCCAGTTCCTGCACAAGGCCCTGTGCGACGGACGCCTGGGCAAAATACTGCAAGCTGACGCGTACGTGAAATGGTATCGCTCGCCCGCCTATTATTCCCGCTCCATCAAGGGAAGCTGGAAAACCGAAGGCGGCGGCGCGCTCATCATCCAAGCCATCCATCAGGTGGACGTGCTGCTGTGGCTGATGGGCGGCGTACAGGAACTGTTCGGCTACTGGCAACTGGCGGCGCGGCACAGCATTGAATCCGAAGATGTGCTGGCGGCCGTGATGAAGTATTCCTCCGGCGCCACCGGCGTGATTCAAGCCTCCACCGCTTTCTGGCCGGGGCATACGGAGCGCATCGAAATCCACGGCACTAAAGGCACCGCGATCATTACCGGCGACAAGCTCACCGCCTGGCAAGTGGAGAACGATGCCGGCGAGGCCGCTCCGGTGTCGTATGACTACGCGACCGCCGCCACAGACCCGATGGCCACCGCGCTGCAGCCCTTCGAGCGCCAGTTTATCGACTTCGGCGAGGCAATTCGCAGCGGGCGCAAGCCGCTTTCGTCCGGCGCCGATGGATACCGGGCGCTGGAAGTGGTGACGGCCATCTATGAATCTTGCCGAAAGGGCACCGTGGTGCGGCTGTAGAGCCGCGCCGCACACAGATCCCGAATGCAGGTCCGCGTTCCAGCTTCCAGTGCCAATCTCGGTCCCGGTTTTGATAGCCTCGGTCTGGCGCTCGGAATTTATTTGACGTGCAGGTTTGAACGCGCTCCCCAACTGTCTATCCGTGTCCGCGGCCGCGATGCCGAACAGATTTCCACCGGCCAGGACAATCTGATCTGGCGCACGGCACAGGCCGTGGCTGCCGATGTGGGCGATACCCTGGCGCCGATCGCGCTTGAAATCGATAACGACATTCCGCTCGGCAAGGGACTTGGTTCCAGCGCCGCCGCGCTGACAGCCGGGGTGGTCATGGCCGATCATCTGCTTGGCTTGCACTGGAAGCCGCACCGGATTTTGGATGAAGCCGCCAAGATTGAGGGGCATCCCGACAACGTCGCCGCTTGTGTGCTGGGCTCCATCGTCGCCAGTGCCACCGATATCGGCGGCGCGGTGCGAGCGGTACGCGTGGAGCTGCCGCCCAGTTATGGCGTGGCTGTGGTGGTGCCGGATTTCGTGCTGCCGACTTCGGAATCCCGTAACGTGCTGCCGGCCAACTATTCCAAGAGCGACGCCGTTTTCAATGTGCAGCGCAGTGCTCTCTTGATTGCCGCCCTGGCCACCGGAACCACCAGTGCCTTCCCCTCCGCTCTGGAAGATCGCATGCATCAACCCTATCGCTATGCCCTGGTGCCGGGCCTGGAAGAGATGGTGAAGCTGCGCGCGCCGGGCTTGTTGGGATGCGCGCTCAGCGGCGCCGGCCCCTCCATTCTGGTGTTCTACGAACGCGGCTCCGAGCAGGTGTGCGATTTGGTGCGGCAGATTTTTGCGCTGCACGGACGGGCGTCTGAAACGCTGTGTGTTCCGGTGGCGCACAATGGCTACGAACTTTCTGAATCGCGCGCCTAAGCGGACGGCATTCAGACTCCGCGGCGGTTGCCCCACAAATCGATGTGCATACGCGGCGTCATCCGGAATCCTTCCCGTTTCGCGATCTCTGCCAGCCAGCGGCCGCGCTCGGCCAGCATCGCCGCATCCACACCCTCCGGCATCAGCACCACACGGCCGCGCGATGCCCCAATGTCGCTGACAATCGCGTTCACCTGCTGCACATCGCCCGGCTCGGTGATGACGAACTTCAGTTGATACGGATAGAGCTGAATCAGCCGCCGCAAGATCTCCGGCTGATAGCGCAGACGCTCATGCTGATCGGCCCAGCGCCCGTTATCGCGCAAATACGGCGTCGAATTGGCGAGCTTGGGGCTGATGCTCATCAGATCGCAGCGGACGTGTGCATCCACCGTGCCGGCGGTCTCAATGGTGATGTGCTGCGTAAGGCGTTCGGTTAATTCCTCAATTTGCGGCGCGATCATCGGCTCGCCGCCGGTGATCACCACGTGCGATGCGCCAAAGCGCTCCACCTCTTCGACGATGGAATCCAGGCTGCGCTCCTCGCCCTCCGGCTGCCACGAAGTATAGGGCGTATCGCACCACGTGCAGCGCAAATTGCAGCCGCTGGTGCGCACGAAAACGGATGGCACGCCCAACAGCGTGCCCTCGCCTTGCAGTGAATAGAAAATCTCGGAAATCTTCAAATCGTGTACTCGATCGGGTCATGCAGACCCGCGTCCGCAAAACCTTTGAGCCGCAGCCGGCACGAATCGCACAAGCCGCACGAGCGGCCCTGCGCGTCCGGATCGTAACAACTATGCGTCAATCCGAAATCAACGCCCAGCTGCGTGCCCAACTGGATGATCTCGCATTTGGAAAGCTGAATCAGCGGAGAATGAATTTTCAGATGGGTGCGCCCTTCCACGCCGGCCTTGGTTGCCAGATTGGCCATGTTCTCGAAGGCGGCGATAAATTCTGGCCGGCAATCGGGGTATCCGGAATAATCGATGGCGTTCACGCCGATAAAAACGTCGGAGCTGGAGAGCACCTCCGCCCAAGCCAGCGCGAACGAGAGGAAAACCGTATTGCGCGCCGGAACATAGGTGACAGGGATTCCTTGGCTGAGCCCTGTTTTGGGGACCGCAATGTCGGCCGTGAGAGCCGATCCGCCGAAAGCGCGCAAATCGATAGTGACAACGCGATGCCCGGCCGCTCCCAGGCTGGTTGCCACACGCGCGGCGGCTTCAAGCTCGGCCCTATGCCGCTGGCCATAGTCGAAACTGAGCGCATAGCAACGATAGCCTTCGCGCCGCGCGACAGCCAGGCAGGTGGCCGAATCCAGGCCTCCGCTCAGCAGACAGACCGCGGGTTTCAGGGCCGTCACTGTCGACCCCATACTACTGAACCTGAATCTTCACCACGTTGCTCGTGCTTCCGCCGCCAGTGAGCACCAGATCCTGCAAGCCCGACGGCGTTCCAGTGGGCACTGTCAGATCTACCTGCCCCTCAGCGACAAAACCGGGCGCCAGTCCACTGAACACCACCGTGGCATTCTGACCCGCGATAGCTGCCGTGTAAGTGGTCACGCTGTGCGAAAGCGTGATGCTGCTGGCCGCATTGCCAGTGGCCACCACCGGATTCACCGCCCCCAGGCCGGTGCAAAACACGACAATCGTTTCGCCGGGCGCCGCCGGGTGTGCCGCCGTGATGAGCGAGAAATCCGTGTGCGTGGCCGCTGCCTGGGTTCCATCTATCGTGAAGATTCCCAGCTGCACATCGCTCAGCGTCACCTGCACAGTGACACTGGCGAATCCATTGTTCAACACCACCGGGACAGCCGAACCCGCAGTCGCGTCCACCGGCACTTGAAAGCTGATTTGTTCCGTGCCGCTCTCGTTCACGACATTGAAGATGGGCGCCGGCTTGCCATCCACTGTTACCGTCGTACCGGCGAGAGAGTCAGGCAGCGGGACGCTGGGACTGAGTGCGATGCCGTTCAGGTTGCGGGTCAGATGTGCGCCGAAAAGCGTGGCAATCGCGCCCGGACTTCCGCCGCTAACGAAGCTGGCCGCATTAGTAAACGCGGCGGTAGAAATCACCGGGGCAGCCGCTGGCACAACCCCGT
>DATHNM010000124.1:0-6122 GCA_035486095.1 Bryobacteraceae bacterium | reverse complement strand
ACAGCCGCCTGCAGCATTTTCGGCGAACCGTTGGAAAGAATGGCACGCGGAAAATCGCTCAGCCCCGCGAGCGCGGTACGTGCATCGGGGAATACCGCGGGCGCGAGATACGCATCCAGCAGCTGCTGGATCTGCGCCTCGCTTGCGTCCCACTGAAGTTGCGCCAAAGCGGTGCGCAGAGCGGCTTCGGTGATTTGCCCGAAATCCCGGTAACGATCCATCAGGGCCAGCAGCCAGGTGAATTCCAGCTGCTTTTGCCGCCAAAGTTGCGAGAGTGCGCGCGCATCGCCCTGCATCTGGGCTCCGGCGCGCAGCACCACCGAATGAACATCCAACAATGTCCCATAGGCATCAAACAAAAAAGCTCGATATTTTCCGGGCATGGCGGCCACTTCAGTTTACCTGCCGGTAGGGAATTAGCCTACACTGGGGAAGGCTTTGCTCCATGTCGCATGACCAAAAAATCGTGGTCGTGATGCCTGCCTATAACGCCGCCAAGACGTTGCGCATCACCTACGCTGACCTTCCACCGGCCTTGGTGGATCAAGTAATCCTGGTGGACGACGGAAGTTCGGACGATACCGTCAAAATCGCCCGTGAATTAGGTCTGGAACTTTTCGTGCACAACCGCAACTACGGTTATGGCGCCAACCAGAAGACCTGTTATCGGGAAGCGCTGCGCGCCGGCGCCGAGATTATCGTGATGGTTCACCCGGATTATCAATACGATCCCAAGCTGCTGCCGCAGGTAATCGGGCCCATCGAACGGGATGAGGCGGACGTGGTGCTGGGGTCGCGGCTGATGCAAGGTAATCCCATGCGCCAAGGCATGCCGTGGTGGAAATATGTCTCCAATCGTTTCCTGACGCTGCTGGAAAATCGCGTGTTTGGTCTGCAGCTGAGCGAATATCATACCGGCTATCGGGCCTACCGGCGGGACGCGCTGGAGGCGGTGAATCTGGAAACCAATTCGGATAATTTTCTGTTCGATCAGGAAATCATCGCGCAATTCGTGGATTCCGGAATGCGCCTGCGCGAGGTGCCGGTGCCGGCCCGCTATTTTCCGGAAGCGTCCTCGGCGTCCTTCCTGCAAAGCTCGGTTTATGGGTTGTCCATACTGCGGTTGCTCACCAGATACCTGCTGCACCGCGCCGGGTTGCGCCAGCGCCAGTTCCAGAGTTTGCACCGGCGCTACGAGCGCGTGCCGATCCGGGAAGACCGGCTGTAGTGGGCGTTCACCCGAGCGTGAACGCGGCTCTCTGAAGCGCGCGCTACAAGGCCGGTTACTCTGGTAGTAGCGGCGATGTTTCCTATCCTTCAAAACAAAACTACCGGTGTGCGAGATCCGGTTTGCGGCATGCATGTGGATCCCCAAAACGCTGCGGGGTCGGTGGCCTACCAGGGTGAGAATTACTACTTCTGCTCGAAGGGCTGTGCCGCTAAATTTCAGGCCGATCCTGAGAAATATCTAAATCCGTCTGCCATCCCTGAGCCCATGCAGCCGGAAGCGGCGGGCGTGGAATACACCTGTCCCATGCATCCCGAAATCCGGCGGATCGGGCCGGGCTCCTGCCCCAAGTGCGGCATGGCCTTGGAACCGCTGCACTTCACCGCCGATACCGCCGACGAAGTGAATCCGGAATACACCTACATGCTGCGCCGGTTCTGGTTGAGTGTGCCGCCGTCGGCGGTGCTGCTTGGGCTGATGTTTGCTGGCGTGCACCGGGGCTGGTTGGAACTGGTGCTGGCGAGTCCGGTGGTGTTGTGGGCCGGATGGATGATCTTCGAACGCGCCTGGGCGTCCATCGTGAATCGCAGCCTGAACATGTTCACGCTCATTGGCGCGGGCGCGGGCGCGGCTTATCTCTACAGTTTGGTGGCCACGCTTGCGCCGGGGATTTTTCCGGATTCGCTTCGCCATCACGGCGAACTGGCTTTGTACTTCGAACCCGCGGCTGTCATCGTCTGCCTGGTCTTACTGGGACAAGTGCTGGAACTGCGCGCCAGAAGCCAGACCAGCAGCGCGATCAAGGCTCTGTTGAAACTGGCGCCCGACAACGCGCGGCGGCTTCGCCCGGATGGAACGGACGAAGATGTGACGCTCCACCAGGTGCATCCAGGCGATCTGTTACGAGTGCGGCCGGGCGAGCGTATTCCAGTGGACGGGGTGGTGACGGAGGGCTCCAGTTTCGTCGACGAAGCAATGATTACCGGCGAGCCGATACCCGTCGAAAAGGTTCCAGGAAGCCGCGCTACGGGCGGAACGGTAAACGGCACCGGGGCATTTGTTATGCAAGCCGAGCGCGTGGGCGCGGACACGCTGCTGGCGCGAATCGTCCAGATGGTCAGCGCGGCACAGCGCTCGCGCGCGCCCATTCAACGTCTGGCAGATCGTGTTTCGGCGGTATTCGTGCCCACCGTGATTGCCGTCGCGATTGTGACGTTCGTCATATGGGCGATCATCGGCCCGCAGCCAAGATTCGCTTACGCGCTGGTTAACGCGGTTGCGGTCTTGATCATTGCGTGTCCGTGCGCACTGGGACTGGCCACGCCAATGTCCATCATGGTGGGCACCGGGCGCGGCGCCTCGGCCGGCGTCCTGATCCGCAATGCAGAAGCGCTGGAAGGCCTGGAGAAGGTGGACACCCTGGTCTTGGACAAGACCGGGACACTAACCGAAGGCCGCCCGAAACTGCTCTCGTCGCCCGATGATGAAGTTTTGCGACTGGCCGCCAGCGTTGAAAATCTGAGTGAGCATCCGTTGGCCGCGGCCATTGTCGCAGGTGCGCTGGAGCGCAATCTCGTGTTGTCGAAAGCCGAGCATTTCGGATCGGTCCCAGGGCAGGGGGTGTCCGCGGTTGTGGACGGACACCGGGTGTCGGTCGGCAAACCCACCACGCCTCTGGAAGTTCCCAACGCCTCCGGCCAGACCATCGTGCATGTCACCATAGACGGCCGACCAGCCGGAACGCTTGGTTTGGCCGATCCGGTGAAGCCGTCGGCGCAACAGGCGATTGAGAGCCTGCATCGCGATGGCCTGCGCATCGTGATGCTCACCGGAGACAATCGCTCGGCCGCCGAAGTGGTGGCGCGTTCGCTCGGCATCGATGAAGTTCAGGCCGATGTGCTGCCCGAAGGGAAAGCGGACGCCATCGCAAAGTTGCAGGCGCAAGGCCGCATTGTCGCAATGGCCGGCGACGGTATCAACGACGCTCCAGCGCTGGCGCGCGCCAACGTGGGCATCGCCATGGGTTCAGGCACCGATGTTGCGATGGAGAGCGCCGCTATTACACTGGTGAAAGGAGATTTGCGAGGGATCGTTCGCGCCCGCGCGCTCAGCACAGCTACCATGCGCAACATCCGTCAGAATCTGTTCTTTGCCTTCGTATATAACGTCGTCGGTGTGCCCGTGGCCGCCGGCATTCTTTATCCTTTTTTCGGGCTCCTGCTCAGTCCCATCATCGCCAGCGCCGCGATGACTTTCAGCTCCGTCTCTGTGATCGCGAATGCGCTACGCCTCAGAAAGCTAGCGCTGTGATCGATCTGCACAGCCATACCAACGAATCCGACGGTACGTTTTCACCCAATGAGTTAGTGGACCTGGCCATGGAACGCGGCCTGGAGGCGCTGGCCATATCCGATCACGATACATTCGCCGGGTTCGATCAGGCCCTGCCGGTGGCGCGCTCGCGCGGCCTGGATCTGGTTTGCGGCATCGAATTGAGCACGCGCGTGCCGGGCACACGGGTCCGTACCGTCCATCTGCTGGGATATTTTCTGCATCAGCCCCCGGCTGAAGAATTTCGCGCGTGGCTGAATGAACTGATCGCCGGGCGGCGGGATCGCAACCAGCGCCTGATTGCCAGCTTGCACGAACAAGGTGTCGATATTGAGTTGGCCGAAGTTGAGCGGCTCGGGCGAACCTTAACGGGACGCCCGCATTTCGCGCGCCTGCTCATCCAAAAAGGCTACGTGAAGACCTTCGAAGAAGCCTTCCGGCGTTACCTGGGTGAATTGGCGCCCAGCTATGTGGAGCGCTATGCGCCCTACGTTGCAGTGGCCATCCAACGGGTGCTGGATGCCGGCGGGTTCCCTGTTCTGGCACACCCCATCCGCCTGGGCTTTCGCGATCCTGAGCCGGAAGCGAAATTCATCCGCGAGTTGCGCGATGCGGGGCTGCGCGGTATCGAGGTGTTTCATTCCGATCATCGCCCGGCCGATATGGAGCGCTATGCCGGCCTGGCGCGCGAATACAATCTGGCAGTCTCCGGAGGTTCGGATTTTCATGGCGAGGTGAAGCCGCAAATCTCGCTCGGCACCGGGTACAACGGAAATCTCAACATTCCCAAATCCGTGCTGGATGGCCTGCGCGCCGCTTCCGCATGAAAACTTTCGACGTGGTGGTGGTGGGCGCGGGTGTGTTTGGCGCCTGGACGGCGCTCCATTTGCGCCGCAGCGGCCGCAGCGTTGCGCTGTTGGACGCTTATGGCCCGGGCAACAACCGGTCCAGTTCCGGGGGCGAATCGCGCATTCTGCGCCTAGGCTACGGCGCGGACGAAATCTACACCCGCTGGGCCATGCGATCGCGCGATCTGTGGACCCGTTTGTTCGAACAAGCCGGCCGGCCTGAGCTGTTCCAAAAGACCGGCGTGTTATCCACTCCCGTGCCAGGCGATCCGCGAGCCGCAGCCACCGAAGAGGCTCTTAAGAAATGCAATGCGGCGTTTGAGCGTCTGGCGCCGGGGGAACTTGCGCGGAAATTTCCGCAATTAAAATTTCGCGAGGAACGCTACGGACTGCTGGAAACCGAATCCGGCGTGTTGCTGGCGCGGCGCGCGGTGCAGGCAGTGGTCGCCGAAGCCATTCGCGAAGGGGTTGAATACCGGCAGGAGACCGTGCCCGCTCAGGATCGCGCCGGGACCACCATCTATGCCTGCGGCCCTTGGTTGCCCAAGATTTTCCCCGGTATTTTGAACGGCCGCATCCGAGTCACACGCCAGGAGGTGTTTTTCTTTGGAACACCTGCGGGCGGCGGCAGCTTTGGTTCGGAGCATATGCCAGTCTGGGTGGATATCACCGACCAGCACAGTGCATACACCATTCCGGAGATCGAGAGCCGCGGTTTCAAATTAGCTTTCGACCGGCATGGCCCGGAATTCGACCCGGATTCGGATGATCGCGTGGTTCGGGGACTGGACGCCGCGCGGGCTTTCCTGGCCGAGCGTTTTCCCCGCCTGGCGGGCGCACCGCTGGTGGAATCGCGCGTGTGCCAGTACGAAAACACCTCCACGGGGGACTTCCTGATCGACCGGCATCCTGCGTTTGAGAACGTCTGGCTGGTGGGAGGTGGTTCCGGCCACGGGTTCAAGCACGGTCCAGCCGTGGGTGAATACGCTTGCTCGTTGCTGGAAGGCAAGACATCCGCGGAACCCCGGTTTTCACTCGCATCCAAGAGCCAGCAGCCCGGCCGGTCGGTATTTTGATGTGATTGCGCTATCATGAATTTAGTGCCACGCGTGTCGCGGTGCCCAGGATGACTATTCACGATAACGAGCCCAAATCCGGCCAAAGGACGCCCATGGAAAAGCTGGCGCAAAACATCCAGGAAGCTTTTCTAAATAATGCGCGGAAGGATAAGACCTTCCTGACCATTTATTTGATGAGTGGGGTGAAGCTTTCCGGCCGCATCAAAAGTTTCGATAAGTATTCGGTGGTGCTGGAAACCAACAATCAGGAGCAGCTTATTTTTAAGCACGCCATCTCCACGGTGGTGGTCTCGAAACCGTTCCACGCATCCTCGGGCGGCCATTCCGCCGGGGTTGCTGCCAGCGCCGCCACCAGCCATCCCTCAACCACCGCGCCAGCGGAACCAGTCGAGGACTGATAGCCTGCTTGGCAGTGACCAGCGCAGAGCGTGCGATTCTGGTCGGGCTGGATTTAAGATCTCGCTCGCATCGCGGATCTAATCCCAGAAGTGGCGCCGATCCAGACACGCATGGCGCCGAAGAATCGCTGGACGAGATGAAGGCGCTGGCCGACACCGCCGGCGCGCGAGTGGAAGAAACCATCGTGCAGGCGCGGCAAGCGCCCGATTCAGCCACCCTTATCGGCTCCGGCAAGCT
>DATHNM010000123.1:0-22306 GCA_035486095.1 Bryobacteraceae bacterium | reverse complement strand
AGCAAGGCCGCCTCATCATCGCGATCCAGGACGCGGGCCAGGGGTTCGATTGGCGCGCGGCCTGGGACCGGAAAGCGGAGTGCCGGGACACCCACGGCCGGGGAATCGAGATTCTGCGGCACTACGCCAGCGCCGTCCGTTTCAATCCCAGCGGAAATTCAGTGACGTTGATTCAACGATTTTGAACGATAAGACCTAAGAACGATAAGACCTAAGGATGGACCTTATGAACAACAAGACACCCCCCCAGGAAGTCAACTCCGCGGTGGTACATCCGGAAGGCGATCTGGTAGCAGCCCGGCTGCCGGCCTTGCGGGCCCAACTGCAAGAGATGGTGGGAGCCGGAGTGATTCATCTGACCTTAGACTTGGGCGCCACCCGGATGGTCGACTCGGCCGGTATCGGCTTGCTGATCTCGGCGCACAACTCACTCAAGAAAGCCGGCGGGGAGCTGACCGTAATCGGAGTGTCCAAGGATATCCTCGATCTTTTTCGAACCATGCGTATTCACCAGCACTTTTCCGTTTCCGGTAGCCAGGGTCTATGAACGAGCCTAACTTAGACGACGAAGTGATCCTCGAATACCTGGCCGAATGCCGCGAGCATTTGACGACCATCGAGGCGGATCTGCTCTCGATGGAGCAGTCCGGCGCAGCCATCGATGAACAGCTCGTCAACCGTGTGTTCCGGGCCGCCCATTCCATCAAAGGGGGCGCGGGTTTTTTCGACCTGCATAAGATCAAGGAACTGGGGCACCGCACGGAGAACGTTCTCGATCTGGTGCGCTCGGGCCAGATGATCCCCAACTCGGAGATCGTCAGCATCCTGTTGCTGGCCTTTGACAAGCTGCGCACTTTGATTCTGGACTATGCCGACAGCAACAATGCGGATATCTCGGAGTTTACCGAAGCGTTGAGCCGTCTGGCGGAAGAGCATCTCGAGCCCGATCAAAAACACTCCACGCAGGAAACGCTGACCATCTCGATTCCCAACGGGCGCACACCGATCAGCGCCTCGGTTTTCGACATCGAGCAGGCGCGCCGGGCCGGCAAGACAGTCTATGTGATCGAGTACGATCTGATCAACGATATCCAGCGGCGCGGCCAGACCCCGCTTGAAGTGCTGAACAATCTCATGAAATGCGGCGAGATTCTCGGCACCGAATTCGATCTGGAGTCGGCCGGAACACTGGACCAGGAGCCTTCTAATACCCTGCTGCTGAACGTCCTTTACGCCACTGCGCTGGACGGTTATTCCCTGAGCCAGGTATTGGCATTGCGGCCCGAGCGGATACATCACATTACCAACGACGGCGCGGCGAAGAGCTTGGAAACACCGGCGGCGGTAAGCGCTCCTCATTTTGCGTCGGACGAACCGGCAGCGTCGGACGAACCGGCTGCGTTACACGAACCGGCGGCAGTTCCTGCGCGCGCTCCGGCGCCGGCCGCCGAGCACGCCGAGGGCGCCCCGAAACCGCCATCGGCCGCACAGACGTCGCAGGTTGAGAGCACGGTGCGGCTGAATGTGGCTCTGCTGGATTCCTTGATGACTCTGGCGGGCGAACTGGTGCTCGGCAGGAATCAACTGAACGAGGCGGTGCGCAATGGGGATAAAGAAGGGATCACGGCGGGGGCTTATCGGGTAAGCCTGGTGACTTCCGAGCTGCAGGGAGCGGTTTCACTCACCCGCATGCAGCCGGTATCCAGCCTGTTCGCCAAATTTCCGAGGCTGGTGCGCGATCTGGCCGCGCAACTAGGCAAAGAAGTTCAGTTGAAGCTGGAGGGCGGCGAGGTGGAGCTCGACAAGACCATTCTCGAGGGCCTGAGCGATCCTCTGACGCATATGGTGCGCAATTCGGTGGACCACGGAGTGGAATCGCCGGCCGCGCGGGTGGCCGCGAAAAAGCCCGCGCTGGGCACCGTAATCCTGGCGGCCAGGCATCAGGCCGGACAAGTGGTGATCGAGATTTCAGACGACGGCAAGGGCCTGGCGGGGGACAAGATTGGCGCCTCCGCCGTTGCGAAAGGGATGATTACCGCCGAGCAGCTGCTGAGGATGTCGGAGAACGAAAAGCAGGAGCTGATTTTCATGCCCGGCGTTTCGACCGCCGAGAAGCTCAGCAATGTCTCGGGGCGGGGCGTGGGAATGGATGTGGTGAAAACCAATCTGGACCGGCTGGGAGGAAAAGTCGAGATCGATTCGGCGCCCGGGAGAGGTTCGGCATTCCGCATTAAACTGCCGCTCACGCTGGCCATCATTCCCTCGCTGCTGGTGTCCGATTCGGGGGAACGGTTCGCCATTCCTCAGGTCAGCGTGGGCGAACTGATCCGGATTCCAGCGGACCAGATCGAACAACGGACGGACCGTGCCGGCGACGCCGAACTGGTGCTGCTGCGCGACCGTCTGGTTCCCCTGCTTTACCTGTGTGACGCCTTGGGGAGTCCGCGGCCCGAACGCGGATCGAGAGCGCTCAATATCGTTTTGGTGGATTCCGGAACGATCGAGTATGGCCTGGTAGTGGCCGAACTTCACGACACCGTCGAGATCGTGGTCAAACCGATGGGCCGGCACTTACAGGGCCTGGTGGAGTATGCGGGGGCCACCATTCTGGGCGACGGACAAGTGGCGGTGATTCTGGATGTGGCCGGTTTGGCGGCGCGCGCCGGACTGGCGCGGGGCGGAAACCCAAGCGTCGCAGCCCCGCTGGCCGAGGAAGACAGAACGGGTGAGCTGCGCTCGCTGCTGCTGTTCCAGAACGCGCCGGGCGAAGACTGCGCGGTTCCGATCGAACTGGTGACGCGCGTGGAGCGGGTGCGCGCCGCGCAAGTGGAGAACCTGGGTGGACGCCGGACCATGCAGTACGGCGGCGTGAGTCTGCCTCTGGTGGCACTGCATGACGTGGCCGCGGTGGATGAACTGGTGGAAACCCAGCAATGGGTGGTGGTGGTGTTTGACTGCGCCGGCCAGACCCTGGGTCTGCTGGCGGCCGAGCCGCTGGATATGCTGGAGACGCGCGTGGTGATGGACACCCAAACGCTGCGGCAGCCGGGCGTGGCCGGCTCGGCGCTGTTGAACGGGCGCACCACTTTAATGCTCGATATTTTCGAATTGGCGGGCAAGTTCCGCCGCCCGGGCCCGGAAAAGTCAGTGGCCGCGGCGCCGCCATCCCTGGAAGTTAGCGCGCCCAGCGTGACGATCCTGGTGGCTGAAGACTCGGATTTCTTCCGGGGACAGATCCAACGGCTGATCGAAGCCGTCGGCTACAGGGTATTGACGGCCGACGACGGGCAGTCGGCGTGGGAAATGCTGGACAGCCACGCGGGCGAAATATCGCTGGTAACCACCGACATCGAGATGCCGCGGCTGGATGGGCTGGGATTGACGAAACGTATCCGGGCTGATTCACGCTTCGACCATTTGCCGATCATCGCGCTCTCGACGCTGGCGAGCGAGGAAGAGATGGCGCACGGCATATCCCTGGGTTTGAGCGACTACCAGGTAAAGCTGGACCAGGATCAACTGCTTGAAAGTATCGGGAAGGCCCTGAGCGGGACCGAGCTCAGGAAAGCGCCGGTAACGGCTTAGAAACGGAAAAAGGGAAAACAAATGACAACCATATCGAATATGAAAATAGGCAAGAAGATCACCCTGGTGCTGGGGGGAATTGTCCTGCTTCTAGCGGGCTTGTCCGGATTGTCGCTGTGGGGAACGCGCGCCAACGAAGCACTGGGGGTGACCCTGTCCCAGCGTCTTACCAAGGCCCGGCTGGCCGGAACCGTAGAGGGTGATACTTCGGCCATTACCATGAATCTGGCAAGAATGATCCTGTCGGGAAAACGAGACGGCGGGACCGTACAGCACATTGCCGAGCTGCGCAAGAGTCGCATGGCGGCGCTGGAGCAATTCAAAATGCTGGCGGACACCCCAACCAGCATCAAACACGGCGCGGACATGGCGGAACTGGTGGAATCGCAAATGGCGGCCAATGACGGTGTTATGAAGGCATTGGGCGCCGCGCGCATGGCGGACGCGGCGGGGGAGTTTCGCAGCGCCTTTACGATAGCCACCGCCCTTTATTCCAAGGCTAACGAAGCCTCGCGATTTCAGGTGGAGCAAGCCGCGGAAATTGACAAGACCCGCAAGGAAACCGCGAGCCTTATCTGGATCGCGCTCCTCGGCGGGAGCCTGCTGGCGGCCGGCGGCGCAATCCTCGGGGGCATGCTTCTCACTCGCGGGATCGCGACTCCGCTCAGCGTGGTGGTCGCCCATCTGGGCCGCATCGCGGAGGGCGATCTGTCGGAGGACGTGCCCGCCGAATTTCAGGCCCGCAGCGATGAAATCGGCGCTTTGGCGCGTTCCAAGCAATCCATGATCGTGGCCTTGAGAAAGATGATTCAGGAAATCTCGGGCGGCATTCAGGTGCTGGCTTCCTCTTCGAGCGAACTGATGTCGAGTTCGAGTGAAATGACCACCGGATCCCGGCACGCCTCCGACAAATCGCACTCCGTGTCGGCCGCAGCCGAAGAAATGAGCTCCAACATCACGTCGGTGGCGGCCGGAATGGAGCAAACCACCACCAATCTTTCGCACGTCTCGACGGCCACCGAGCAAATGACGTCGACCATCGGGGAAATTGCGCAAAACTCCGAAAAGGCGCGCCGCATCACCGATGAAGCCACCCGCCAGGCGGCCCGCATCACCGAGCAAATCGATCAACTGGGCGTGGCCGCCCGCGAGATCGGCAAGGTAACGGAAACCATCACCGAAATTTCATCGCAGACCAATCTGCTGGCGCTCAACGCCACCATCGAAGCCGCGCGCGCCGGGTCGGCCGGAAAGGGCTTCGCCGTGGTGGCGACGGAAATCAAGGCGCTGGCCCAGCAGACGGCTGCGGCGACGCAGGACATCAAGGCTCGGATTGCCGGGGTTCAATCGGCCACCGAAGGCGGAATCACCGAAATCGGTAAAGTATCCCAGATCATCACCGACGTGAGCGCCATTGTGGCATCCATCGCGGCGGCCATCGAAGAACAATCGACTGCGACCAAGGATATTGCCCGCAACATCGCGGAGGCTTCGGCCGGCGTGAACGATGCCAATTCGCGGGTGTCAGAGACATCGCAGGTGTCGCGCGAGATTGCCAAGGATATCGTCAGCGTCGATCAGTCCGCCAAGGACATGGCCAACGGCAGCGATCACGTCCGATCGAGCGCCGACGAACTTTCGAGCGTCGCCGAGGGGCTAAGGGTAACGGTGGGGCGCTTCCACATCTAGCCGGCGCTCGAGAGCAGTGAGAGGAGAACCGGGATGGCTGACACGCAGATCGAGTCGACGGCGCAGGCCACGCTATTGGCAACTTTCTTTGTGGGCGATGCGCTGTGCGCGCTGGATGCGGCCGGGGTCCAGGAAGTGATTCGGGTGGAATCGGTCACCGCGGTCCGGCACGCACCCCCGGAAGTGGTGGGGGTGATGAATCTGCGCGGCAAGATCGTCACCTTGCTCGATCCGGGGATCATCCTGGGGTTGGGCAAGAGCGTCCTGACCAAGGAAAGCCGGGTTTTTATTATTGAAGACCGCAATGAGTTCCTGGGAATCCTGGTGGACCGGGCGGGGGAAGTGATGGAGGTGGAAGCGGGCCAGGAAGAGTCTTTGCCCATCAATATTCCCGCGGCGCAGTCGCGTTTCTTCCAACAGGTGTGCCGGGCGGGCGGGCATGTCATCGCCGTTCTAAATCCGCGCGAGATTTTGAACGAAAGCAAGGCATGACCGGGGAAGTGGGTGGTTAGGCCGGATGACCACGCGAGTGCTGGTGGTGGACGACACGTCCCTGTTTCGCCGTGTTATTGCGGATGCCCTGGCGGGCATACCGGATGTGGAGGTGGTGGGCAGCGCGTCGAACGGCAAACTGGCGTTGGCGCGCATCGCGGCGCTGCGGCCGGACCTGATCACGCTCGACATCGAAATGCCGGAGATGAACGGTATTGAGGTGCTCGAGGCGATGCGGGTCTCAGGACAAAAGGCCACCGTCGTCATGCTGAGTTCCCTGACCGTAAAGGGCGGCCAGATGACGATTCGGGCGTTGGAGGCGGGGGCTTTCGATTTCATCACCAAGCCAGAGGGAAAGTCGCAGGACGAAAGCCTGCTGCAGCTTCGCGACAGCCTGCGGCCGATCATACAGACGCTGGCGCGGCAGCGGGAAATCCGGTCGATTCTTAAATCGCGCGCGACCCAGGCCGGAGCGCTGAGCGCGGGCGCGCCCCTGGTTCCAGACGCGGCCCTGGCCCGGACGCCGGGACGCAAGGGCGCTCCCATCGTGCTCATCGGGGTTTCGACCGGCGGTCCTGCCGCGCTGGCCGAACTGCTGCCGGCGTGGCCCGAGAAAATAGGCGCACCGATCTTCATCGTGCAGCACATGCCGGCGCTGTTCACCGAAGCGCTGGCGCAGCGCTTACAGACCAGGAGCGCGATTCGGGTGAAAGAAGCGCAGAACGGCGAGGTGGCGGAGGCGGATTGCGCCTATCTGGCGCCCGGGGGCAGGCAGATGAAGCTGGGACCGGGGCCCAAAGGCGCTATCAGTATCACGATTACCGACGATCCGCCGGAGAATGCCTGCCGTCCGTCGGTAGATTATCTGTTTCGCTCGGTGGCTCTCAATTTCCCGGGGCGCTCCATCGCCGCGATATTGACCGGCATGGGAAATGATGGCACCGCCGGGATCCGGATGCTCAAGCGCGGCGGCTGTTTTAGCATCGCTCAGGACGAGGCCAGCTGCGTTGTTTTCGGGATGCCGCGGGAAGCAATCCAGGCGGGCGTTATCGACACGATCGTTCCATTGCAGCAGATCGCCGGCACGATTGTGCGCGCCATCGCCGAGGTCGGGCGATGATCAAGCTGCTGCCTGAGGAACGCGACAGCGTGGCGCAATACATTCACTCCATTTGCGCCATCACGCTCGATCAGTCCAAGGACTACCTGATCGAAAGCCGGCTGGCGGGGATCATGACGGATACCGGCTCCACCAGTTTCACGCAACTGTTGAGCCGCGCCCGGGCCGAGAGCGCCGTCAAGCGCAGGATTATCGATGAGATCACCACCAACGAGACGCTCTTCTTTCGCGATACGTCACCCTTCGACCTGTTGCGTTTTAAGATCATCCCCGAGATTATCGACCGGCGCGCGAAGTCCGGCCTTACGGTACCGATTCGCATCTGGAGCGCGGCCTGTTCCACGGGTCAGGAACTGTATAGCATCGCCATCGTTCTGAGAGAACTGCTGGGCGACCTGCGCGGCTACAACGTTCGCCTGGTGGGAACGGATATTTCAGACCAGGCGGTGGCACGGGCGAGTGAAGGGATCTTCAGCCAGATCGAGGTGGATCGGGGCCTGACGCGCGAAGCCCGGGACAAATCCTTCAGCGCGCACCCCAAGGGCTGGAAAATTCGCGATGAGCTGCGCGCCATGGCCAGCTTCCGGAAGCTGAACCTGATGGACGACTTCTCTTCACTCGGCACCTTCGACATCGTCTTTTGCCGCAACGTGGCCATTTACTTCAATGAGCGCGACCGGATTTCGCTGTTCAAGCGAATTGAGCAGCGCCTGGAGGCCAACGGCTGCCTGGTGATCGGCTCGATGGAATCGTTGAGCGCCATTAGTCCCCAGTTTGAGTCCAAACGGCACCTGCGATCGGTCTATTACCAGGTGAAAAGCGCGGCGGCGGCCAGGATCTGACACACGCAGGGCCCCCTCAAGATGGCGGTCGACGATCCGATAAGCCATTTATGGCCGGAAATCGGCGGAGATCAGGGTTTCAGAAGAGGTCGAGCATGCTGGTTGAAATTGATGTCTTAAACAAAATAGGCGGCTATGTCGCGCTTTGGCTGGTGGCAGTGGTGATTGGCTCGGCGCCAGGGGTGGCACAAACGGCGGATTCGGAAGCGCCCGGAACCAGGGACGTTCCGGTCCAGGTCCTGCTCAAGCGAATTGAGGAGCTGGAAGCTTCTCAAAAGCAGATGCAGCAAAAGATCGACCAGTTGACCGGGCAGACGATGCGGACAACGCCGCCCCAGCCGGCGCCGGCGCCCGCGCCGGTTGTGGAACAGGTGGCCCAGAGCGTTCCCGACGACGATCATGTGACCACACTGGGGCCGCTGCACCTGCAGGCTTTCAGCGATTTTGATTTCGGCCGCCCGTGGTTTGAAAAGCCACCGCCGGGAGGATTGGCGGGCACCACGAACTCGTTTACGGTTGGCGATTTCGATCTGTTCACCAACACCCGCATCTCTGATCAATGGAATGTAGTGGGAGAACTGTTGGTAACGTCGGACTACACCAATGAAACATCCATAGAGATAGACCGGCTATTGCTGACATACAAGGCCAGCGATTATTTCCAGATTTCCTTTGGCAAGTACAACACCGATATCGGATATTACACCAACGCCTTTCACCGGGCGCACTTCTTTCAGACTGCGATTTCGCGGCCCGTCATGTTCGCCGATGAGGACAACGGCGGAATCCTTCCGGTGCATAACATCGGCCTGACGGCCACCGGCCTGATTCCATCCGGCCCTCTGGGCCTGCATTGGACGGTGGACATCGCCAACGGACGCTCGGAAACGGCCGCCGAACCGATTCAGAACTTCAACGACGAAAATAACGGTAAGGCGGTCAACTTCGCCTTGGCCAGTAACCCGGCGTGGCTGCCCGGCTTACATCTTGGCGCTTCGTTTTACGTTGACACCATCCATCCTTTTTTCGCCCCCTCCATGCGGGAGACGATCCCGGCGGCCTACTTGGATTATGTCGGCACGAAGTTGGAATGGCTCAATGAAATGGCGGTGGTAACGCATTCGGTGCTGGATAGCAGCCGCGTGTATCATGGTCTCACTTCGTATTCGCAAGTCTCCTGGGGCTTTGGCCGCACTCGTCCGTACTTCCGTTACGACTACCAGAACGTTGCTTCGAGCGACCCTGTTTTTGGATCCCTGGGCCGGGAAAGCGGGCCGTCGGTCGGGGTGGAACGGCGAGTTTCGCGCTACCTCATCGCAAAAACGCAATATGGGTGGCTGACCATGCTGAGCCGCACCACCGGCGCGGTGGATGGACAGCTCGCGTTCGCATTTTGAGGCAAATGAACATGACAAAAATACTGAGCGTTCTTTGGGCCTCCGCGCTGTTCTTACCTTTGGCAGCCGCCGCGGACGACGATCTGACGGTGGTGGTGAACAAGAGCAACACAGTGGAAAATCTGACCAAGGCGCAGCTCTGCAAGATTGTGCTGGGACAGCAAGCCGCGTGGCCGGGCGCAAAGAAAGTGATGGTGGTACTGCGGGCGCCGGGGCAGCCGGACCGCAAGGGCGTGCTGCGCAGCGTATGCGGGATGGGCGAGGACGACTTTACCACGCACCAGATGCAGGCCAGTTTCAACGGGGACGCCGGCAGCCCGCCCAAGGTGGTAGCTTCCGACGAAGCGGTTCGGGATACGGTAGCGGCCCAACCGGGCGCCATCGGTTTCCTGCAGACGGCGGACGTCAACGATACAGTCCGGTCCGTCACCGTAGACGGCGTAGCGGCCGGCAAGGACGGCTATAAGGTGAAGTCCGCCAAGTAGATGAAGTCAGCCAAGTAGATTTAGTTTGCTGCGAAGCACCTGAGCTCGCTTGCATGAATCCCGGCCGCGCCCAATCCTTTCCGGGCCGCGGAGGCCGCTGCGCAATGTCGCCCTGGCCCCGTGCGCCACTAAATAGGTGAGGAATGACGGTAGGGTCACAGACCCTTGGCGCCCAGCCGATATGTACGGTTGACGCTCGCGGAACAGGATTTTCATGCCTTTAGAAGCGCTTCTGACAGGTTCTTACGATTACCGTCTAGTCGCCTTGTCGGTGTGCATTGCGATCTTCGCTTCTTATGCGGCGCTCGACCTGGGCGGACGTGTAACGGCGTCGCAGGGAACGGTTCGATTCACTTGGCTGATGGGAGGCTCCTTCGCCATGGGATCGGGCATCTGGTCCATGCACTATATCGCGATGCTGGCCTACAGTCTTCCCGTCACTGTGCATTATCATTGGCCCACCGTTTTGTTGTCGCTGGCCGCCGCTATCCTCGCTTCAGCGGTTGCGTTGTTTATTGTGAGCCGGCACAGCATGGGGCCTATGAGCATCGGCATTGGCGCGCTGCTCATGGGCAGCGGCATCGCATCGATGCACTACGTTGGTATGCAAGCCATGCGGCTGGCCGCCATGTGCCAGTACACGGTCTGGATCGTGGTTTTATCGGTGGTGCTGGCGATCGTGATTTCGCTGGTCGCCCTGTGGCTGACGTTTCATTTGCGGGCTCAGACCAAGTCGATCGGCTGGCGGAAATTGTCCAGCGCGATATTGATGGGCGGCGCAATCCCGGTGCTGCACTACACGGGCATGGCGGCGGTCACTTTCAGGATCGTGGACCAGCCCGTAGACTTGACCCATGCGGTGGAAATCAACTCGCTTGGCATAGTTGGCATCGTGGTCGTCACACTCATGATTCTGGTTCTCGCAATCACGACCTCTCTGGTCGACCGGCGCTTTTCGGCGCAAACCATGCAACTGCAGCAGAGTGGGCAAAGCTACCGGCAACTGGTGGAATCGGTAGAAGTGATTCTGTGGCGTGGAGGATTAAAAAGCAGCGCATTCAGCTATATCAACCGGGAAGCGGAAGACGTCCTGGGTTACCCGGCACAGGCCTGGATCGATACGCCGGCCTTCTGGCTGGATCATCAGCACCCAGAAGATCGCCAACTGGCGGAGTCGTGCTACCGGGCGGTTGTGGAAAACCAGGGGCCTCGTCGATTTGAGCATCGGATGATCGCCGCCAGCGGGAAGGTAATCTGGCTGAGGACTTCGGTTCGCCTCACCGCAGGCGACGGACAAACCAGGGAAATTGTGGGAGTGATGTCCGACATCACGGAACGCAAGCAGGCCCAGGAGGCGGCCGAGGAGGCCAGCCGGGCCAAGAGCCAATTCCTGGCCAGCATGAGTCACGAAATTCGCAGTCCTATGAATGGAATTCTGGGCATGGCGCATCTGTTGTTGAAAAGCGATCTGGATCCCAAACAAAAACAGCGGGCGCAAACACTTTGTGACAGCGCCGAGGGCTTGCTGGGCGTCCTCAACGATATTCTCGACTTCTCCAAGCTGGAAGCCGGCAAACTCGAACTGGAGGCGGTGGACTTCGACTTACGGCGCGTCATAGAGAACATCGCGGACCTGATGGCGGTGAAAGCTCAGCAAAAGGGTCTGGAATTTACCTGCTTCATCGAGCCGGAGGTTCCCACCCGTTTGTGTGGCGATCAGCAGCGCCTGCGCCAGGTACTGATCAACCTGGTGGGCAACGCCGTGAAATTCACCGAGCGCGGTGAAGTGACCATTCGCGTGCGGCCGGGAGCCAAGGATCAGCGCGGCAGCGTGCGGTTCGATGTGACCGACACCGGAATCGGCGTGCCTGTGGAAAGGCAGCATCTTTTGTTTGAACGATTCTCCCAGGCGGATGCTTCCACCGCCCGCAAGTATGGAGGCACCGGGCTGGGGCTGTCGATTGTCAGGGAGCTCGTGGACTTGATGGGAGGGGTGGCTGGTTTTGAAAGCGCCGCAGGGAAAGGATCCACCTTCTGGTTCACTGCCGCGTTGCCGGTTCAACCGTCCGCTCAGAGGCCGCGATCTTTATCGCTGGCGGGGAAGCGGGTTTTGCTGGTGGACGACCATGCCGCAAGCCGGCTGGTCATAAGAGAATTGCTGGCCTACTGGCATTGCGAGGGCGAGGAAGCCAGCAGCGCCGAAGAAGCCGTCGGCAGAATGCAAGACCGAACTCGCGCAACCTTCGATGCAGTGATTATGGATGCCGGACTGGGCGACTGCGGAGGGGTGCATCTGGGGGCCATCATCCGGCGGGACGATCGTCATGCGAACACCCCCATCATCTTGCTGGCTCCCATCACCCAAACCGTGGTTCCCAGTGAATGGGAGTCTTATGGGTTTGTGAGGCGCGTGAGCAAGCCGGTAAAGCAGGGCGAATTGGGAGCGTGCCTGGCTTCGGCGCTCCATATTCTTCCGGCATCCGGTGCCGCCGCGGTGACGCCGCCCTGCACTCCTTCCTCAGGCGAAATGAAGAGTCACTATCCGATTCTGGTGGTGGAGGATAATCCGGTTAACCAGGAAGTGATGGCCGGCGTGCTCGGGATTCTGGGCTACACCGCGGATATCGTGGCGGATGGCCGCAGCGCTTTGCACGCCCTGCAAACCACCACGCATGCGCTCGTCCTGACGGATTGCCAGATGCCCGAAATGGACGGCTACGAACTCTCGCGACAGATTCGCGATCCACTGAGCGGCGTGCTCAACCCTCAGATTCCGATTATTGCAGTCACCGCGCATTCTCTATCCGGCGACCGTGAGCGTTGTGTGGCGGCGGGTATGGACGACTATCTTTCCAAGCCAGTGCGCCCCGAACTGCTCGACAGAGCCTTGTCACAATGGATAGGCGCCGGACGATCCGCCCCGGAAGCGGTCAATTCTTCCGCGGCGGAGCTTCCGCAGCCGGCCTCTCGCGCTGAAGGACGATTTGACGCCGACGATTTGATTGAGCGCTTGATGGGCAACCAGGCGCTGGCAAAACGGGTGGCTGAGGCGTTTGTCAGTAGCATGCCTCAGGAGCTTCTCGCGCTTTCAACCGCGATCCGCAATTCGGATAGCGAGGCCGTCGTGATTGCGGCACATTCCATCAAGGGTGCGGCGGCGAACGCGGCTGGCACCGCCGTGTCGGACCTGGCGGCGAAACTAGAAAGCCTGGGAAGAGCCGGAGACATCGATTCCGCTGCCGAAATTCTGCCCGAACTACATGCCGAGTTTCAATCGCTGAAGCCCGCTATCGAGCGATTTTGCCGTGCGGCGCTCGTGTCCCCGGATGGCAACTCTCTGCGTTGATCCAGGACACGCGGTTATTTGAATAGAGAAGCCGAAGCTCAGCCGGCAAACATGGTCTCTAGTGCCATCTTCAGCGTGGATCTCCTTCAAGGCTGTTTGCCAACGCCGCCGTCCCGGATCAGTTTGTTGAATTTAAACTCTTCAGACGGCACGCAATAAATCTGTTCGTCCCAGGCCTTGGCACCTTCGCGATCCAGTTTCCATATTTTAGTGTCGCTGCGGAAGGGCTTCGAATAATATTGCGGGTCAGTGATGGTCATGACCAGCTCCAGCGTCTCGGCGTCCAGGCGCCGGTAACGCTCTTCCAGACGCATCTGGTCGGTATGCGGATAGCCATTGTGATCCAGCCACGTTCTGTCGTCGAACCCCACGGAGTTCACGACGAAGGTATCACCTTCCCACTTACCCACTGAATATCCGTTCCACCTGGGTTCGACCTCGTCCAACTTAGGAAGCTGCCGCCCATCGGTCCAAACCATGCGGTAATCGTGATGCCACTGAGAAAAGGTGAACATTCGGTCGGGGAGCTGGAAGATTTCGATGGTCGCGTGCGGTCCGGCAACTTGGCCGTTCAACATGCGTGGCACACCCCACGGGTCGCACATCGCCTGCGGGTCGTTGCCCAGCATGGGCGCGGTGATGCGCCGGCCATACGACGGGATATTCTTGTCGAACTTTGCCTTTCCCTCGGGTGTAAAAGGTGCTTCGGCTGTCTCAACATCCAGTTTCTGGGGAGCGGACGCCTGCCCCAATAAATATGCCTGCAATTCGTTCGCTCCGCCCGGAACGTTGCTGTAGGTTTGGAATGGGCTTACGCGGTTCCATTTGCCAGTGAGATCATGGCGATCGAAGACCGCAGTCTTATCTTGCGCCTTGGTCGACTTCTCGTGCTGAGCTGGTTGCGCAATCAGAATCGGCGATAACAAGACGACGGGCGAAATGACCACTACGAGAAAGCACTGTCGCATCATTATCGGCCTTGAGCTATTCCTTTCCTGTTGCCGGCGGCCTCCCAGGCCCCACTGTGAGCTTCTTGCCATTGACGACGAGTTCCTTGGCCAGGCACGCGGTCGACCCGGGAACTCTATGAGGATTGCAGGTGATTGTGATTGTGTCTCCGGTTTTTATCGTATCTCTCGCCCAACCGACATTCATCTGCTTCATCATCAAAGGCGTGGGAGCGAATTCGGAACCCCAGTGCTGGATGTTTCCGTCGGCGTCCTTAACGTCGAAGTACAGTTGGGGATGCGGGTAAGAGAATGAGAACTCCGTGACGGTGCCCGTCAACGTGATGGTTTTGTCGGTCTGATACGTGACCGAAGTTCCGTGGTGAGCAAAGGCCGCGGCGCTGCCGATAACGCCCACAATCCAAAACTTCATCAGGTGTTTTCGCATGCCCGAATCCTCCGGAAGCAGAAGCACCATCGACTCTATCGCTCTGCCGCTTGAGGTGTAAAGCGCGGTTAACATATTTTTACAAGTTGCCGGCCAGCCGGATCGCGCCTATTTGAGGCGGGTTTTGATCTTGTTGAGGCCAGCGATGGCGCAGACCTCGTCCTGATCGCCGCCCGCCGCGCCGCTGGCGCCGATTGCTCCGATGATCTCGCTTCCGGCCATGAGTGGCACTGCACCCTCCATCACGAACATGTTCGGAGTCACTTGGGCGAGCAAAGCTTTATCCGTTTGCACGGCCATGGCCGCTTGGGAGCTGGGCATTTTGAAAGTGAGAGCGACCAGGGCCTTACGCACCGCGACGTAGACATGGCCGCCGTCGGATCCCTCGGCCTCAACGGCAGCCCGCGGCTGACCGGAAGTGTCGATCACAGTTGCGCCGATGTAGAAGCCGCCGGCGGCGCAAGTATCAACAGCTGCACGAGCCGCCTCGATAGCAAGATCCAGGGCGGGGCCGCGAATCGATACGGGTGGACGATGGGCCGCGCGAGTTCCCGCGGGCGCCATCTTCGGCGGTGGGGTGAATTTTCCGGTGCTGTCCAGCATGCCAAAAGGCGGCAAGGTGTCACCTGGAAGGCTGGCCGGCGAGGCTGGCTTGTCGGGAGGTCTGTTCCCGGGCGGCTGAGCAAGTACAGAAGCGAAGAGCGCGGCGAGTATGCACCCGCCACGAATTATCGTTTTCGACGCACGTGACTTCATTTCTCCTCCGGCCGCTACTTTAATTTGTCGGCGACTTTCGCCAGTCCAGCCTTCGCGCAAGCTTCGTCCATCTCCCACCCGGGAGCTCCGCTTACCGCAATCGCGCCGATGGTTTCCTGGTCCACAATGATCGGAATGCCGCCTCCCATGTCGATGGTGCCCTCGATGGGCGGATTCGGCATGGTTCCTTCGAGCAGCGGCACTGGTTCGGCGGTTTTCTTCGACCATCCCTCCACCACTTCCCGGGAGGGCTTCCGGTACACCAGCGCGGTGTAGGCCTTCTTGCGGGCGACATCGAATCGATGCAGATTGGCTCCGTCGTCCTGGAGCGCGATCATGGTGCGCCCGGTAGCATCGAGCACGGTAACGGCGCACTTGTAATGCATCTCTCTGCATTTGGCCAAGGAGCCTTGCGTCATGGCCATCGCCATATCCAGCGACAGCGCCTTATGCACGATCAACCCTTGTTGGGGGCGCGCCACGGATGCAGTGGAAATGAGCAACGCCGCGAGGGCCGTGCACGTAGAGAAAATTGTCTTAGACATCAGAAGCTGCTTCCTTTCGAGCAATGTTGCTACTCTTTGCGACGGGCTATCTGGACATCCATGCACTGAGACATTACGTCCAGGAATTTTCCGTAATTAGTCTGTCCCACAACGAACGGATTCGGCTCTCCCTTGCTTCGCGTCTTCAGCTTCTCCAGCTTTTCCGGGAAGCCATCCATCAATGGATGATTCTGAAGCTCGACATCCACTTTGGCCTTCTTCGTCTCTTCCTTGAAATGGGCGACGGACGCCAGATATTGCTGCAGGCCGGCATCTGAAATGATCGCGGTAAGGAGCACGGTGCCGCCGTAGAGTGCGGCCATATGCGTCTTGCCTTGATCTTTCACCGGGAAAATAAATCCCATGGAACCCGGCGTATGTCCGGGGATGGCGAAGGGCATCACTTTCTCGTCACCCAACACGATGGGCTGGCCTTCGGTGATAACCATATCTTTTCTGGGCGGCGTCACGGGCGGCCCGGCGGGGCCTTTGTTCTGGTTTGCTCCCGGTGGCGGCCCGGGAGGATGCGCCATCAGATCCCAATCGGCCTCCGACACGTAGATGTGCGCGTTGAAGTGTTCCTGCAGATAGAACGATCCTCCAAAATGATCACCGTGGCCGTGGGCGATGATGACGGTCTTGATGTTGTGGGGATCTAATCCAAGTTTCTCGAATCCCGGTAGAAGCTGAGTATCCACTTGATTGGCGCTCAAGGAATCGATCATCATCAATCCGGCAGAGGTGCTGATCACGTACGCCACCGTTCCCTGGTTGCCGATAGCGTACACGTTGTCGAAAATCTTGGCCGGCTCGATGGGCGGATCGTCCGGGCGATTGGGACGCGGCGCTTCGCAGAAAAAGTGGGCTTCCCCAGCCCATTCCGGCCCCGCCGTTTTCTTGGCTTGTTCGATCAGCGCCTTCACCGCATCCGAATCTGGCTTAGCGGGAGCAGCCGTTGGTGGCTGCCCATGCAGAAGGGGTAGAGAGAGCAGGCAGCAGGAGAGAATGAAGCGGTTCTTGTTGAACATGTCACACCTTTCAGTGTTCAGGCCTTAAGGCATTCGATTTTATGCTCCATAGCGATGCATGTCAAACATTTGTGGCAATTTTAGGGCGACGGATTCTGGATTGTTAAGACTTGTAATCAGTGCGCCTCGTGCCTTGACTCGCCCAGCCGCTCGGCCTTAGAATTCCAGGGCAGGATTAAACTAAAGCAACCGGATATGAAACAGATCAACCTCGGCATTATTGGCACCGGCTGGTGCGGAGGCATACGTGCCGTGGCTGCGGCGGCAAGCCCGTGGGTCAGCCAACTGCACATCGCCGAGATCAGAGAAGAACGGCTCAAAGAAGTCGCGGAGATGACCAAGCCGGTTACAGCCACGACGGATTACGGGAAGCTGATCGAAAATCCCTCCATCGACGCCGTCATGATTTCGACGACGCCTGAGCCGACTCACTACCCGATCGCCAAGGAAAGCTTGCTGGCCGGCAAGCATGTATTTCTTGAAAAGCCGATCGCCTTAGAAGTGGCCGAAGCCGATGAGCTGATCGCACTGGCGGCATCCAAGAAGCTGGCGTTTACGATCGGATATTCGCAGCGCTTCAATCCTAAGTTCGCGTACGTGAAACGGTCGATTGAAGACGGGACCATCGGCGAGCCTTGCAGCGCGCTAGTCAGCCGGCACATTACCCGCAACCTGGGCAAGAAGATCGGTGGCCGCGTGAAGCTTTCTCCGGCCGCCATGGAGGCAACGCATGATATCGATTTCGTCCTGTGGTGCCTGGCTCCCAGAAAGCCGGTCCGCGTTTACGCGCAGGAAGTACGCAAGATCATGAAGGGGCAATACAACGTTCCGGACTGCGTCTGGATCGTGGTGACCATGGACGACGGGACCGCGTTCACCATCGGAGCCGGATGGGTGCTGCCTCCCGCATATCCGAATTTCTCTTCCACATGGATCGAGTTCGTCGGCACAGAGGGCGCCGTGATGGTAGATGATACGCATCGCGATGTGTACACCACGACGCTCGAGAAGGGCATTCAATTTCCAATTTCATCCATGCCCGGAGAAAAAGTGAAGCACGTGTACGCGGGCCCGATGGAAGCGGAAACTCTGCACTTCCTTGAATGCGTGGCGCTGGGCAAGCAACCGTTGGTCACCGGTGAACAGGCCAGGCTGGTGATGCAGGTGTACCAGGCCGCGGATCTTTCGGCGGAAACGGGCCAGCCGGTTGACTTGGCGAGCCATGCCACTCCGCGGCTGGAACCGTCCTTCGCCTGAGGTCCGAAACGAATCGACCTTGCTGCCAGGGGGAGCGTGGATACTCATCGCACGGACGTGACGGAGCTGGCTGCCGATCCGGAGCACGTGGCGGCCAAGCCGACTAGAACCCGTTGGTGGATCCTTTTCCTGATCAGCCTGATGTATCTGATCGCGTACATGGATCGCAGCAACATTTCGGTAGCGCAGCCGGAAATCGCAAAGCAATTTGGGCTGAGCAAGACCGCAATGGGTTTGGTTCTAGCAGCCTTTACGTGGGCCTACGCGCTGGGCCAAATCCCTGCCGGATGGCTGGGCGATCGCTTCGGGCCACGCAAGGTTCTGGCGGTGATTATGTCGTGGTGGGCGCTCGCGGCGGCGATGACAGGCGCGGCACTCGGGCTCTACTCGCTCTTCAGCGCGCGCTTTCTTCTCGGCTTGGGCGAAGCCGGCGCTTTCCCGGTGGCTAGCCGGGGCATGCAGCTTTGGTTTCCACGCTCGGAACGCGGGCGCATTCAAGGCACCACGCATTTCTTCAGCCGCTTCGCAGTAGCCGTTACGCCGTTCGTGGCGGGCAGCATCATGCTGGCCTTTGGTTGGCGAGCGATCTTTTATATCTTTGCGTCCCTGGGCGTGATCTGGGCTGTCGCTTTTTCATTTTTCTATCGGAATCTTCCAGAGCAGCACCACAGCGTAAACATTGCGGAGCTTGCTCAGATCCGCGGTTTGAATCCGGATGGTACGGTTCGAATGCCGCATGTCACGCGACAGGCCACTCCCTGGAAAACAAT
Organism: Bryobacteraceae bacterium; assembly: GCA_035486095.1. Taxonomy (GTDB): domain Bacteria; phylum Acidobacteriota; class Terriglobia; order Bryobacterales; family Bryobacteraceae; genus Palsa-89. The sequence continues at coordinate 3,599 of DATHNM010000123.1, read as the reverse complement.
CTTCGGTTCACCGAACATGTGGTACATCGCGCTAGGCTATAGCTGTTTCTTTTTTGGAACCAATTTCTATCTGACGTGGTACCCGACTTATCTGCGGGAACATCGCCATCTTTCGCTGCAGGCGCTAGGATTGATCGGCTCTTTACCTCTGTTCGCGGGCATGCTCGGCGATGTAACCGGCGGCTCTCTGAGCGACCACTTTTTCAAGCGCACGGGCGACGCCAGATATGCGCGCCGCATCGTGGCCGCGCCGGGATTTCTATTGGCCGGCGTCTTCGTGATTCCAGCGGCGATGACGAACGACGCCCTGTCTTCGGTTCTATTTCTCGCCGTCTCGTTTTTCTTCCTGGAGTTCGTCATTGGGCCCGCCTGGGCCGTTCCCATGGATGTAGGCGGCCAGTTCAGCGGAACCGTGACGGGAATTATGAACATGGCCGGCGCATTGGCCGCGTCGCTAACGGCCATCGTTTACGGCGGCCTTTTCGATAAGGGTTATTGGATCGCTCCGTTCTTTGTCTCGGCCGGCGTGATGTTGATCGGCGCGTTGATCTGGATTTTCCTGATTGATCCGGAGAGATCAGTAGTGGAAGCACCAGTTGGAGGGCAGTAGATGCGAAAGAGCTGGATGTGGTTGGGGCTGGCTTTCACCCTTGCGATTTGGGCGCCTGCGGTTCGCGCCCAAGGCGGTCAGTGGATGAGTCTGCCGCCGTTCCCGGAGCCGCATGAAGAGGTGATCGGGCAAGGCGCCAACGGCAAGATGTACGTATTTGCGGGACTCGTCTCCGCTCCGGTTTGGCTGCCCGTGGGCATGGTGTACGAGTATGATCCACCAGCCAACAAGTGGACGAAAAAGAAGCCCATGGTTCTGCCCGCGCATCACTTGGCCTTGACCGAATTGAACGGCAAGATATACGTATTCGGCGGGTTCACGGCGGGGAAAATCGGAAACCTTGCGGCATGGACGCCGATCGATAACACGTTTGAATACGACCCAGTGAACGACTCATGGAGAGCTTTGGCGCCCATGCCGACCAAGCGCGGCGCCGCAGTAGCTGCAACCGTAGGGGGCAAGATGTACGTGATCGGCGGCGCCACCACGGCCCCTGGCGCGACTAACCCTGCCATCCATCCGACCGTGGCGCAGCGCGTGCTGAGCACCGTGGAAGAATACGATCCCGAGACCAACACCTGGCGATCCCGCGCTCCCATGCCCACTCCGCGTAACCACACAGCCGCGGGCGTTGTGGATGGCAAGATTTATGTGATTGGCGGACGAATCGGCGCGGCATTTATCGCAGCGTCCTCTGATCTGGCGAACGTGGAGGCCTACGATCCCGCCACCGATACCTGGGGCCGTCCGCTCGCCAAAATGCCCACCGCACGCAGTGGTCTGGATGTGGGCGTTTACAAAGGACGGATTTATGTGGCCGGCGGGGAGAATCAGGACTTTTTCCAGCACACTGCCTATCACGCGTTCGAAGCGTACGATCCGGCGACCAACACCTGGAACATTCTTACGCCCATGGCCATCGGCCGTCATGGCGTGGCTGGCGGCGTAGTGGGAAATCGCTTTTATGCCATCAGCGGGGACGTGCAATCTTCCGGGACTGGTGTGATGGTCTCAACGCCATCGGCCGATGCTTTTGAGTTTGCTCCCTAGGGAACCTGCCGCATGACGTCTGTCCTGGAAGTCTGCAGGTGGCTCGATCGCAGCGCCATTGGCACGGATATCCGGGAATCGTTGTTATTCCCGTTCATTGAAGGCATCCACGTGCTGGCACTCTCGTTGTCCATCGGTCTGGTTGTCATCACCGATCTACGGCTCATGGGTATTGTCATGCGCAATCGGCCGGCTTCGGAAATCTGGTCGCAGTTCTTCCCTTGGATGATGTCGGGCTTCGGAGTCATGTTCCTCACCGGCGCTCTTCTTTTTTGGTCGCATGCTCTGTCGGCCTACAACAGCACCGCGTTTCGGGTCAAGCTTGTTTTGCTCGTCCTCTCCGGGCTGAACGCGGCCATCTATCACGTCACTATCTATCGCAAGTTGGAACAGTGGGACGCGTCGCCCATTCCGCCGTTGCAAGCGCGGCTGGCGGGCTGGACGTCCCTGATCCTGTGGGCGGGAGTGATCACCATGGGACGCATCATGGCGTACACGTTCTGACTCGTTAGGAGCCTGATTGATCGCGGCTTCCATCTATCCTTTCTTCGCCTGGTGCGAACGCACCTGGCTCTGTAAGGAGATTACGGTGCATGAATCGTTGTTCCCGGCTCTGGAGACGATGCATCTATTCGGGCTGGTGCTTCTGCTGGGAACTGTCTTGATCCTGAGTTTGCGTCTGCTCGGACTATTGATGCCGCACCAGCCGGTACCCGATCTGGCTCGGGCGCTTAGACGATATACGGCTCTGGGCCTTGGAATCATGCTGCCTTCCGGTGTATTGATGTTCGTGGCGACGGCCGTCCGATGCTATAACAACACTTCATTCTGGGTGAAGATGTGCTTTCTCACTACCGCTCTGGTGTTCCACTTCACTTACTTCCAGAAAGCGCTCCGTTCCGGGAATTCTCCCAGGTTCGCCGCTTGTGGGGCGCTGGTCTTATGGTTCGGTGTGGCGGCGGCGGGACGATCCATCGGATTCTTCGGATAACGCGCTGCCAGCGGCAAGATTTGTAAAGTTTCGTTAAGCGCTTCCCGTTCCACCACGCCCGGGGATGCACGCGGCTGGGAACTGAGTCAAAATGGTCGACTAGGTTCTTTCTGAAGTACGAGAGCGCATGTGCGAAGGAGCATCCCCGATCGATCCTCCTGATCGATGACGATATCCCGTTGTGTACCCTGATAGCGGAGTTCCTGTCGGCGCAGGAATTCCACGTCGATACCGTCCACACCGGACCCCGCGGCCTAGCTAAGGCCATCGAGGGTGCGTACGATCTGGTTCTGTTGGACGTGATGCTTCCGGTTCTCGATGGATTTCATGTTCTGCAGCGGCTCCGCCAGCGGACAATGGTGCCGGTGATTATGCTGACGGCCCGCAACGATGAGTCCGACCGGATAACTGGCCTCGACGCGGGCGCGGATGACTACATTGCGAAGCCCTTGCGGCCGCATGAACTACTTGCGAGAGTGCGGGCCGTCTTGCGGCGAACTGCCAAGCGGCCCGTGGCGATGGAGTCCGTGATCGCTGTCGCCGGCATCCAGTTGAAGCCGCACACTCGCGAGGTCTGGATGGATGGGGCTCCAATCGAGATGACGTCGTTCGAATTTGATATTCTTGACGTCCTCATGCGCATGGCGGGACGAGTGGTATCGCGCGATGAGCTTGCGGCAGTCCTCTATCACAGGGAGGCGACGCCCTATGAGCGCTCGATCGACGTTCATATTAGTCACCTGAGAAGAAAGCTGGAGACGGGCAGTGGCACGCTGATCCGAACTGTTCGCGGAGTAGGATACCAGTTCATCACGGTGGAGGAGAACGAGAGGTGAGATCCGTTTATATCAAAGCGCTGCTGTGGTCGTTTGGAATCCTCATCTTCGCCTTGGCGGGATTTCTTGTTGTCTCCAGAGCCATAACCTACCGGAGCTTCGGCAAGGGAAC
>DATHNM010000122.1:0-16668 GCA_035486095.1 Bryobacteraceae bacterium | reverse complement strand
GCGTTTTGAATCCAAGGAAATCGACCGATTTGTCCGTGATCTTGACGTCCACTTTGCGATCGGCGTTGCCTGTGCCGCCCGGGCCGCTTTCGTTGGCCTGCTGCTGATCGGTGTTGACGTAGCCGTCATCCACCAGCTTCTGGACCAGGCGATTCATCAGATCGTCCAACTGCTCGGGCGTCATGTTTGCGAGCGCTTCTTGGATGCGCTGCGCCTGCTCGGGATCGAACGTGTCGCCCTGCTCCAAAGCCCGCTGCAAGGCGTTCTTCAAGTCTTCCAGCGTGTGCTGGTTCCACTCGCTGAAGCCCATGTACTGGTTCTGGAAGCCGCTTTCGAGAAAAAAATCGGACAGCGCCTTCAGCAGATCTTCGGAGCTGAGACCGAAATCATCGCCGGTGAAGCGGGTGTAATGAATCCATTTCATTTAGTTGAACTGCTTTCGGGGCGGCCGCCGGCCTTCGTTGCCTTCCGGTGGCTCTCGCTTGCGTTCGCCGGCGGTGAATCCTACTTCTTCATTGCGGCTGATGCGGCGATGCGCGTAGAGTCCCTCCAGAATGAACTCGGCGGCCGACGCGCGCACCGCGTCCGGTTCGCTTGCGCCCAGGCCCAATGCTCCGGTCTTTTCCATCAGCCCCTGGATCTTGGCCAGCTGCTTCAGGATGTTCGCAGAATCCACCGAATCGTCCATTTTGAGTGAGCCGCCCAGTTCGAACCATTGGACGATCTGCGCTACATTCACGCCTTCGAAATAGTTGGTGTAGATCTTGCCAACGGAGGTCTTGATCAATTCGCGTGCGATGTTGTCGCCGCCTTTGAGCTCGCCTTCGTACTCCAGTTCCAGTTTGCCGGTGATGGAGGGCAAAGCGGCGTAGATGTCCAGCACGCGGGGCACGGCCAGATCCTCGCCGGCTTTCAGCGCGCGCCGTTCGGCGTTTGAAATAACGTTCTCGAGCGCCGAAATCGGCAGCCGCTGGGAAACGCCGGAGCGCTTGTCCACGCGTTTGTCCTCGCGCGCCAGGAACGCCAACTGCTCCACGATTTCGCGAATGTAGTTGGGAACTTCCAGGCGAATTGGCGAACCCCGCTCGACCCAGGATTCCTGTTTGGTAATCGCCAGGCCCTGTTCCACAGTGAGTGGATAATGCGTGCGGATCTCGCTGCCGATGCGATCCTTCAGCGGCGTGATGATTTTGCCGCGCGCGGTGTAGTCTTCCGGATTGGCGGTGAACACCAGCATGACGTCCAGCGGCAGGCGCACGGGATAGCCTTTGATCTGTACGTCGCCTTCCTGCATGATGTTGAACAAGCCGACTTGGATTTTGCCCGCCAGATCCGGCAATTCGTTGATGGCGAAGATTCCCCGATTGGCGCGCGGCAGCAGACCGTAATGCACGGTCATCTCGTTGCCCAATTCGTGCCCGCCTCGAGCGGCCTTGATGGGATCGATGTCGCCGATCATGTCGGCGATGGTGACGTCCGGGGTGGCCAGCTTTTCCACGTAGCGCCGGTCGCGATCCAGCCAGGCGATCGGAGTTTTGTCGCCTTGTTCGGCGATCAGATCGCGGCAGCGCCGGCAAATGGGATGGAACGGATTGTCGCGGATCTCGCAACCTGCCACATAGGGCAAGTGCTCATCCAGAAGGCCGGTGAGCATCCGGATGATGCGCGTCTTGGCCTGGCCGCGCAAACCCAGCAGGATGAAATTGTGCCGCGACAGCACGGCATTGACGATCTGCGGTATTACTGTATCGTCGAAGCCCACAACGCCGGGAAACAGCTCATCGCCGCGCTGTAGCTTGCATATCAGGTTCTCACGCAGCTCGCTTTTGACGTTGCGCCCGGCTGCGGTGCTGGAGGTAAGGTGCCGCTCGCCAAATTTGCTGCTTTTCAAGGCTCCGAGGGTCGAGGGTAATTCAGGCATAACAGGATGTAGGATCTATACGGATTCTAACAGCAAACGCCCAGGGACATCGTTATCCAGCAGGCCGCCTCCGGGTTGTCCTCATTATCGATTTGACGTATCCGGTTGGAAATCGGAGTCATTCTTGAACCAGGTCGGAGTGCGCTTGGTCCATTCGCTCGCTGGGTACCTTTGATGCAGCATCCGAAAGGCCTCGCGCGTGGCCTTCCACGTATTCGTGTCGGCGCAGCCGTAATGTCCGGCGCGGACCAGGTTGTGCAGTGCTTCGGGGATGCGGGAGTCGTCCGAGTGCGTCTTGGCGTAGGAAAAGACGAGGGTCGAGAGGAAGTCGGTCGCCGCACCCAGCTTTCCAAGTCTCACCAACTCGCGTGTGGCTTCGCTATTGGCCTCGGGCGACAAGAACGCGGGCCGTGTCTTCGCGGTGGAGTTGTGGAGAAGAGCATTGGTCTGGGCACCGTCTTCCTGCCTCGGCAGTTGGATCGCGACCATTAACTCCACCGGGCACCACCAATTGTCGCGAAAGTTATCTAGCTTTCCGGGCGGCGTCTGGCGCGTGATCCCGGGTTCAAAATACGGGCGCGCTTCGGGCCGGCGGAGTAGAAGGTAGGCGGCGGCGAAACGGTGTCCCTCGGCCGTCGATTCGTGGAGATAAGCTGCGGTCAGCTCGGCAAGATCCGGTTGTACAGCCCCGAGTCTAGTCGCAATTTCCGACAAATCCTGGTCCAGCAAAAGCCCTCGCGCGAAGGCCGTCATCAGGGCTTCGCGCTCCACCTCCGGAGGTAGTGCATCGCTCAGCGCGGCCTGTCTCAACAACCGGTAGGGCGTGTCACCATTCAAGATGCGCACGGCATCGAGATCCAGTCGCAAGGCACTTCTGTCGGTCTTAGACGTATACGCACCGCGGTAATAATCGGGAGCTTCAGCGGCGTTCAGCTGCCCCGTGAGCATCACCGGCTTGCGCACGGCAAATTGCAGGAATTCGTTCAGGTCGGGCGCTGCTAGCATTTCTAATCCACGAAAAAGGTTCAGGCTGGATGGGAGCCGCGCCATCACCGGACTCGCCAGCAACGCCGCCACCGATTCGCGCACAGCCGCTTTGTCGCCCGCTTCCAGGCGAATGCGTTGGATATGAAATTGTACTGTCAGATACGCCGGCGAGTCTTTCGGTATCGTGGCGGCTGCTTTCACCAATCCATCGCCCTGTGCCCGCACGGCCGAGCCGTGCGACAGCGCGGCGAGCAGCCATGCCGGCGATTGCGTCTCGTTCCACCGCTCCACCGCGTGCTCGTAGCTCGTGGAATCGCGCGCTTGGAATGAAAACAGCCAATCGCTCAAATCGGCGTCGCGGAAGCGGGAAGCGTCAGCGGGCTGCTTATCGACGAACTTGTCGTACATGTCCGTGTAGTTCCAAAGCTCCTCGCGCAGCCCGTTGTCTTGACCCTTGCTGGAGAGTAGAGCCGCGAGACCACGAAAATAATTGTCGTCCCCTTCGCGGATACGCGCGCGCTGCATCAGGTTCCACGTCATCCCGTGGATCGAAGCCAGGCTGGTGTCCGCGAGGATGGCCTTGCTTTCGGACTCTATCGGCGGCGGAGATTTACCGTTCCGGGCCATGCGCAACATAGTGCGCACAACCAGGTAGCGCGCAATGGTCTTCCACTGTGAGGCTGCGTCCCGAGCGATTCTGCGGAATCCCGCCAGCGCTTGGTCATACTGGCCAGCATAAAAGTGCGCTGCCGCGATCTGATATTCGCGGTCCGCACGGATTGTCGCGGGCAGGTCAGCCGCGGCCGGCGACGGAATCGCGGGATCGCTTCCGTCGCAATTGCTGAACACCAGATCCTGCGCGGCCACCCAAGAACGGAAAGCCTGACTCGTCGCGCCAAATCGCCGCCGGCGTTCTTCTAGCGTCTGGCGCGCAATCCGGAAGGCGTCCTCGGCGCAGTTCAAAGCGAAGCTGTGCGTTTCCGGATCGTAGGCCCGTGTTCCACTAGTGATCAGCCGCACCTTCGGCGCCTTGGGCGACTGGATGCGCGCCCGCGCATATTGCCATGCGCTCGCCCAATCCGTGCCCGTGCCGTCCCAATCGCGTGTCGCACGATCCTTGTAATAATCGCGCGCCTGCTCGCGCTCGCCAGCGCTAAGGCCGACGCCGTTCAAATATCGATACGCGACGATCAGGTAGGACCGCGCGAAGCTCGGCTGCAGCACGCCCAGGCGCCCATCGATGAACTCGGTTCGGGGCAAGTCGGGGTGGCGATAGTAGCTGAACACCGCCACCAGAAAATCCGGCGCGCAGGCTCTGGCCAGCCACCAACCCGCCGGTATAAGCGAAGCTGCCATCAAGACTGTGGAAAGGAATCGCCTCATCGCTGGGCCGCCCGGCGTGCTATTTGCACGCTGTCTGCCGTCCAGGGTTCCGCCGAAAAGAAATAGTCTCGTGCGTCCTTGCGCGGCTTGGCGGATTCTCCGTATCCCGCAAGATGCACGCCTAAACTGCCCCGGCAGCCCGCAAAACCGAAATTTCCTCCACCATCCAACAGCGTCCTAATCGCGGGCGTCGACCGCCCCATATAAAATGCCATCGGCACGATTTCGTCTGTCGGCAGCCCTGCCAGCCAGCTATGGTCACCTGTGCACCAGGACACTAGCGCAGTCATCGATAGAAACACTTTCGGCCCCAATCGCTGGCGCACGCCGGCGAGCAGCCGCCGATAAAACGGATACGCCGACTCCGGCGCGTCGAAGTCGATTTGTATGCCTGGAGCGTGCGAGAGTTCGGCAATTTCAGCTATCATCTGCACCACGAGTTTGCGCTGCCGATCGGTGAACTCCGGCTTGCGGATTCCATAGGAATCGAAATCCAGGCGGATGACTACGGTTTGCCACGTTTGTGGCGAAATGTACACAGGTTGCGCACGTGGATTAGGCATCGGATCTTCGCGGCCTTCCAAGTGAATACTCAGTGCCAGATAGGCGACGCCCACATCCTCTGATTTCAAGAATCGAAAGTCTTCCGGTGTAGCCCATGCCCACAGCATGATCTTCGGAAGCTCCGCGCCTGCCGCCAGCCCACAGAACACCAGAATCAACAGGGCTCTCATTACTTCGCTCTCAACAGCGCCTTCACTCCGTCGACGCACAGCACTGCCGCATGCTTCGATTCGGGGATCAAGCCCCCTACCGAGGATTCAATATCTGCAGCGCTCAGCGCGGCCAATTCGGCGCGGGATTTGCCCAGCATCCATTCCGTCAGCGCCGAACCACTGGCGATGGACGCCGTACATCCACGCACTTTGTAGCCGACCGCCACAACGCGCCCCTCTTCAAAGCGTGCCGACAGACGCAAAATATCGCCGCACGCCGGATTAGAAACTTCCACCGTGGTAGCCGGCGGCGGGAGTTCCGCCACGTTGCGCGGATTCTTGAAATGATCCAGAAAGGCTTCGCTGTACAATAGAGACTCTCTCTGATTATGCAACGTGAGATCCAATGACTACTGTAGTCGCAGCCGTAATCGAGCGCGCCGGGCGTATCCTGATCGCGCAGCGCAAACGAACCGCGGAGCATCCTCTGAAATGGGAATTTCCAGGCGGCAAGGTAGAGCCCGAGGAAACGCCTGAGAAGGCTCTGGTGCGCGAACTCAAAGAAGAGCTGGCGATCCAGATAAAAGTGGGTCCCGAGATTGGGCGCTACGAGTTTCAATACCAGGGAAGCTGGCCCATTATGCTGATGTTCTATCAGGTGGTGGAGTTTTCGGGCGAACCAAAAAATCTGAATTTCGAACAGATTCTATGGGCTCCGCGCGAGCGGCTGAGGGACTACGATTTTCTGGAAGGCGACGCCGAGTTCATCGCCGGCTATCAGGGCTAGCGCGGCTGCGGCAAGCGGAAATCCAGCCCGCGTTCGTCGTTCAGCCGCTGTGATAAATCCCGGTCCACCAGGTCAATGCTCAACTGATTCAGCGTGTGCTCCGCGCTCACGTAGTGCAGTGTGCTGCCTTCCATCCAGTAGCCCAGTGCCTGCACGATGCTATGGTCGCGCAACGCGATCAAATAGATGGTCGGCTGGTCGCTCGCCGGCGGACGCTGCGCGGCGGCGGCATCGGCATAAGGATGCGAAGGCGGAGCTTGGTAGAGCTTCAACCCGGACTGCTCTTGCGCTTGGGCTTGAGGTTGGTCGCCCGTATACTCGCGCACTTGAGGATTGGCTTGTGGCGGCACGAAGTTCTGATTGATCACTACCGAGGGCAACCCCGGGCCGGATTGCGAACCGTCATCGGGAGAACCGGCGCCATATGCCGGTGCATAACCGCTCGAATAACCCGCGCCCGAAGGATCGTAGCCATAATAGCCGCCGTAATAAACCGGATAAGGCACAATCACGGTGGAACCATGTTGGGGGTGGGATGCACGACCCGGATTGGCGAAGCCGCGCGAAAAGCCCCCGTTCGAAAATTGGCCGATTGGCGGTGTCGCCGTGGGAGCGTGCCCCATGCCCGGGTAGACGACGCTGCCGAACCCACCCAAGGACCACGATCCGCCCGGGTGGCCTTGCCCGAAGGCGGCTCCCGTGAGGCTTACGAATAAGAGCGCAGGGACGAGGCGACGCATTGCTGAACTCCTCACTTTAATTCTACAGCTCCCAGTCAATTCTACTGCTCCGGGTCAATTCTACTGCTCCGGGTCAATTGTAACGCCAAAAGCGGCCTCAACGTGTAAAATCCGGTCTTCAAAGCCCCGCATTGGTACCAGCCGTATCATGCCAGACGTGGATTGGGAACACGCCGTTTCCAAATGTTCCTGAATGACCGCGAGGCTATAATCAAAGCATGCCGGAAGTGCGACACTCCGTCTGCGCGCTGGATTGTCCCGACTGCTGTTCCCTGCTGATTAACGTAGAAGACGGCAAAGGCAGCCATTTGCGCGGTAACCCGGCCCATCCGGTGACGCGTGGATTCCTGTGCGGCAAGGTTGCGCGGTACTTAGAGCGGGAGTACTCAGCGGACCGCTTGCTCTACCCGCAAAAGCGCGCCGGCGCTAAAGGCGCGGGCAAATTCCAGAGAATTTCGTGGGATGAAGCGCTGGATACCATTGCCGCGCGGCTGCAAAAGATTTCGGACGAACACGGAACCGAAGCGATTTTGCCTTACAGCTACGCGGGCACCATGGGGCTCTTGAACGGCGGGGGAATGGATCGCCGCTTTTTTCATCGGCTGGGAGCGTCGCAGCTGGACCGCACCATCTGTTCGGCGGCCGGTGGCGCCGGGCTGGTAGCAACGCTCGGTTTCAAATACGGCACAGAGCCGGAACAATTCCGCCATTCGAAACTCATCATCGCCTGGGGATCGAATGTCCTGGCCACCAACGTTCATCTGTGGCCTTTTATCGTTGAGGCGCGGCGCGAGGGTGCGCGATTCTATACCATCGATCCGGTTTGCAATCGCACTGGCAAGCTGGCCGACAAGCATTTCGCCATCTACCCTGGCAGCGATCTGGCGCTCGCGCTGGGATTGATGCACGTCATCATCGGCGAGAACCTGCACGACGCGGAGTTCGTCGCGAATTACACCAATGGATTTGACGCACTGGCCACACGGGCACGCGAGTATCCGCCGGAACGCGTGGAGCAGCTTACCGGAATTCCGCGCGCAGATCTAATTTCCCTGGCACGCGAATACGCTACCACGCGGCCTGCGGCCATTCGTCTCAATTATGGAATCCAGCGTAGTGAACGAGGGGGGGCGGCTACGCGTGCGGTTGCGGCGCTACCGGCGCTGATTGGATCGTGGCGCGAAGTGGGCGGCGGACTGCAGCTATCCACCAGCCAGGCGTTTCGGTTCAACAAGACCGGACTGGAAATGCCGGAATTACAGCAGCGCTCGCCGCTTGGGCGCGATGCGCGTATCGTGAACATGACTCAGTTGGGCAAGGCTCTTACGGAGTTGAACGATCCACCAGTGAAGGCCATGGTGGTTTACAATTCCAATCCGGCATCCATCGCCCCCAATCAGAACCTGGTGCTGGCCGGGATGCGGCGCGAGGATCTGTTTACCGTGGTGTTGGAACAGTTTCAGAACGACACCGCGGATCATGCCGACATCCTGCTGCCCTCCACCACGTTCCTGGAGCACACCGACGTGTACTTAGCTTACGGACACTATCACCTGCAGTTCGCTCGCCCGGCGCTGGCCGCGCCCGGGGAAACAAAATCCAACGTGGAAGTTTTCCGCCTGCTGGCCGAGCGCATGGGTTTCGACGACCCTTGTTTCCAGGATTCGGAAGACGACATGATCCGTACGCTGCTGGATTCCAAGCATCCCTTCCTGCAGGGCATAACGCTAGACCGTTTGGATCGCGAGCATTCCGTGCGTTTGAACATCGCGCCGGATTCGGAGCCTTATCTGCCTTTCGCGCGCGGCGAATTCGGCACACCGTCCGGCAAGTGCGAGTTCGGCGCAGAGGCGCTGGATTACCGCCCGCCCACCGAATCGCGCCTGGGCGATCCGGAACAGCATGCGCTGTTTCCATTGGAATTGATTTCGGCCAAGAGCCATGACAGCATGAACTCCACCTTCGGTAACGATCATTCGGCGGTAGCGCAGACCTCCACTTTGTTCCTGCATGTGGACGACGCCCGCTCGCGTGGAATTGAGAATGGGGATCGGGTGCGTGTCTTCAACAACCGCGGAAGCTGTTTGCTGGTTGCGGCGGTGAACGGCGTGGTTCGTCCGGGCGTGGTGGCGGCGCCCTCAGTGCGCTGGAACAAACTCGCGCCCGACCATCGCAACGTCAATGTACTCACATCAGACCGGCTCACCGATATTGGCGGCGGCCCTACCTTCTATAGTTGCCTGGTGGATGTCGAAAAGTGCGGAGACTGAGCCCGGCAAGAAGCTCAATCAGCTAAAATCAGGCAAACCACAACTATGCGATCACTCTTGTTCACCTTGACTCTAATTCCGCTGTTGTTGTTGGGCGCCGGCTGCAAGCGCCGCCACAAAAGTTCGGAAACCCAATTGCCCGTCAGCACCATCTTCGCGGGCGATCCCAACGTCGCGGATCATTTTGCGAAAGGCTTCTACTCGGTGGAAGCCGGGGCCTGGCGCTGGACCGCTAAGGAGTTCGCGGTGGATCTTTCGGCGCCGCTCAACTCCGATCAGAAGGGCGCGCAATTGGTGGTGAAATTGGCTGTTCCCGACGCTGTGATTCAAAAATCAGGCTCGGTCCAATTGTCCGCCTCGATCGACAACTACAAGCTGCCGCCGGAGACTTATAGCAAGTCCGGCTCATACACCTACACGCGCGATGTGCCCGCCGATAAACTGCCGGGCGGTACGGTGCAAATCAATTTTGCCGTCGATCACACGCTGCCGCCCACCGGAAGCGATATCCGGGAATTGGGCATCATCGTAAGCGATGTGGGACTGGTCGCTAAGTAAGGGAGCCATGAACTACTACGAACAGCACCACGATAGTTACCTCGAGGGGTTGAAGACCTTCCTTCGCATTCCCAGCATCAGCACGCTATCGGAGCACAAGCCGGACATCCAGCGTGCGGCTGAGTTCGTGCGCGGAGAGTTGGAAGGTGCCGGGCTGCAGCAGGCGCAGTTAATAGAAGGCCAGGGGAATCCATTGGTTTATGCCGAATGGCTGGGCGCTCCGGGCAAGCCAACGGTGCTGTTTTACGGGCATTACGACGTGCAGCCGCCTGATCCGCTGGACGAATGGAAGACTCCGCCGTTTGAGCCGGACATTCGGAACAACAATATCTATGCGCGCGGATCGGCCGACGACAAAGGGCAGACCTACATCCTCATCAAAGCCGTGGAAGGCCTGTTGAAACAGCACGGGCGGCTGCCCATCAACGTGAAGTTTTTGGTGGAAGGCGAAGAAGAAATGGGCGGCGAGCACATCGAAGCCTATGTCACCAGCAAGCCCGCGCGCCTGAAATGCGATGCGGCGGTGATATGCGATACCGAAATGTTCGCGCCCGAGCTTCCCACCATCTGCATTGGCCTGCGTGGCATCATCTATGGCGAATTAATTGTAGAAGGCGCGAATCACGATCTGCACTCGGGCGTTTACGGCGGCGCTGCCCCGAATCCCTTGATGGCCATCGCGGAGATTTTATCGACGCTGAAGGATCGCGAAGGGCATATTCGAATTCCTGGCTTTTATGATCGCGTGGTGCCGCCCAGCGAGAAGGAAAGAGCGGCCTGGGCGCGTCTTCCATTCGACGAGACCGAGTACAAGGAGAAGGAAGTCGGGGTCAAGGAGTTGGTGGGCGAGCCTGAGATTCCACTGTTCGAGCGTTTGTGGGCGCGTCCCACGCTGGAGGTTCACGGCATCCGCGGCGGCTTCACCGGGGAAGGCGCGAAGACGGTAATCCCCGCGCGGGCATTGGCGAAAGTGAGCATGCGGCTGGTGGCCGATCAAAAGCCGGAGGAAGCGGTAGCGCAGTTGCAGAAAGCGGTGGCCGCCGCATGTCCCAAAGGTGTCACGGCCGAATACAAGACCATCCATAACGCGCCGCCGTCTTTGGTGAATCCGGACAATCCTTTCATTCGCGCCGCCGCCGAAGCGATGAAACAGGTGTTCGGCAAAGAGACGGTGTATATTCGCTCGGGCGGGTCCATTCCCATCGTTGCGGCATTTGACGAACACCTGGGTATTCCCAGCGTCATGATGGGCTTCGGATTGCCGGACGACAATCTGCATGCGCCCAATGAGAAGCTGCACCTGCCGAATTTCTTTCGGGGGATTGAGGCGGTGGCGCGCTATATCGAAATTCTAGGCGCCCAAGCCTGATAAAAGCAGGTCCATTGTTTGCGATTCCGGCTGTATTGTCCGCGCTGTTTCTGGCGGTCGCAGCCCATCTGAATGCCTTCAGTATTCCGCTGGCTGCCTTGATACTGGGCTATACTTTTTTGCCTGCGGTGGTGGCCTATTTTGGGCGCGCAACTCCGCCGCCTGGCTGGACTGACTTCGCTATCATCGCGCTGCTCTGGTTTCCTTTGGAATTTTCGTTCGGCCATCAGTGGATCCCAAAGCCGGCGCAAAGCACTCTGCATCTGGTTGCCTACGGCGTCTCCATCTTACTCGCCCTTTCGATATTTCTCTGGTTCCGTCGGCTCCAGGGGATGAAAATCAATTTGCCGCGATCTGGCCGCGACTTCGTCAATCTGCTGCTGGGCTTCGCGGCGTGCGCCCCCATTCTCATCCCGCTGGGACGCGCCATCGGCTTCCTGCCGCCATTTCACTGGCCCGCTCAGGCGTCGCCGGCGCGCATCGGCTCGCAGTATCTGATCATCCTGGCTGCAACCGCGTTGCCCGAAGAAATCCTTTTCCGCGGGCTCATCCAGAATTGCATCGCCCAAAAATTCGGCGCCAGTACGATGACGCTGCTGGTTTCGGCGTTCATCTTCGGATGCGCGCATCTGGACAACGGCCCTGGTCCGCTGCCGAATTGGCGCTATATGATTCTGGCCACCATCGCGGGTGTCGCCTACGGCAAGGTGTTCGAGAAAAGCTCCAGTATCCTGGCTTCAGCCGGACTGCACGCGCTAGTCGACACAGTCAAGCATGCTTGTTTCTGAGTGCCGACATCAGGCCTTCCAGATACGCGCCCACGCCGGGATCGCCCTCGCGCGGCGCCCACGGAGCGAAGTCTTTGTCGGTCGCAGCCGAGTATGGGCCGGGCTTCACCTCATAACAGACCGCGTGCGCCGATACCGGGCTCAGCGTGTGCCATACGCCGGGCGACAGGTCGATGCCGATGGAATCGCGCCCCAGAACTTCTGTCCGCACCACCTGCCCGGCGTCATCGAAAATGAAGAATGCCACTTCCCCTTCCAAGACCACGAACGATTCGGCTTTGGGTGGGTCCAAATGGCGATGCGGAGCGACGTACGTTCCCTTCGCCATAACGTTCAGGAAGCGATGCGGGTTGTCGTCCATGGACGCGTGGAAGTTGTGATTGATGCGCAGCCTGGGTGAGCGTTCGGCCCGCTCGATCAGCTCCCGGAACAACTTCCGATCCAATGTTTGAACGCGCATTTCCTGCATATTTCACACTCCGATGTCTTCGTTCCAAAGTCCGGGCTGCAAGCGGATGAAGTCGGTCATCATCTGAATGCATTCTTCATCCTGCACCACGTCCACTTGAATGCCCTGGCTGCGCATATAGTCTTCCGCGCCCAGAAATGTCTTATTCTCGCCCACCACCACGCGCGGGATCTTATAAAGGACGATCGCGCCGCTGCACATGGGACACGGCGAAAGAGTCGAATAGATAGTGCTGTTGCGATAAATTCGAGCGGGCAAGCGGCCGGCGTTGCGCAGGCAATTCATCTCGCCATGATCGATGGCGCTGCCGGTCTGCACGCGGCAATTGTGGCCCCGCCCGATGATCTGGCCGTCATGCACCAGCACCGAACCGATAGGAATGCCGCCTTCGGACAGACTCTTGCGGGCCTGTTCAAGCGCCGCGCGTAAGTAAGTATCCGCCGTTGCCATTCGATGAAGGGCCGCCCGAAAAAGGATAACATTAGGAATGCCCGCCTCCGCAGTCGAGCCCAAATTCCATACGTCCGGCCTGATACGGCTCACGCGTCCGCAAATGTTCGCGACCATGGCCGGGCTGATGCTGGCCGTATTGCTGGCGGCCCTGGATCAGACCATCGTTGGCACGGCGGAGCCGCGTATCATCGCGCAGCTCTCCGGATTCAATCGCTATCCCTGGGTCTCAACCACTTACCTGCTCACGTCCACCCTGGCGGTCCCCATCTTCGCCAAGCTATCCGACATGTATGGCCGGAAATGGTTTTTCCTGGGCGGGACTACCACGTTCGTGCTTACCTCCGCTTTGTGCGGAGCGGCCGGAACATTCACTTTCCTGCCCATCGATGGCATGAACCAGCTCATCATTTTTCGCGGACTGCAAGGCATCGGCGCGGGCATGATGATGGGCCTTGCCTTCACCATCATCGGCGACGTATTTTCGCCCGCCGAGCGCGGTAAGTATCAGGGCTTTTTCGCCGCCGCGTGGGGATTGGCTTCCATGTTCGGACCGACGCTGGGCGGCTGGCTCACCGATCATGTCTCGTGGCGCGCGGTGTTCTACGTGAATTTACCCGTGGGCCTGATCGCGATAGCCGCCATTTATTTCCAGTTCCCCGATCTGCATCCCGAGGGTGTCTCACGGCGTCTGGATTGGGCGGGGATTATCTCGCTCATCCTGTGTATTGCGCCTCTGCTGCTGGCGCTCACTTGGGTCACCGATTATGGTTGGGGTTCCACGCGCGTGGAAGCCCTGCTGGCATTCTCGCTGGTGATGCTTGCGGTGTTCCTGCGCGCCGAGACCAAGGCCATTGAACCGCTGATCCCGCTGACCCTTTTCCGCGACCCTATCGTTGTTCTGTGCTCGATTTCCGTCTTCGTGCTGGGCATGGGAATGTTCGGCGTCATTATTTATCTGCCGCTGTTCATGCAGGGAGTGCTGGGTGCATCGGCCACACAGTCAGGCAATCTTCTCACGCCTTTGATGATGGGCGCCGTGGTTGGCAGCGTGGTCACCGGCCAGCTCAATCTGCGCTTGGGAAGTTATAAGATCGCGGCCGTTTCCGGATCCATCCTGGTTGCTATCGGCATGATCCTGTTCGCCCGCATGGGCGATGCGACGCAGCGCATGGATGTGATTCTTGCCATGATCCTCGCGGGCACCGGCATGGGCCTGCTGCAACCGGTCTACACCGTGGCTGTGCAAAACGTTGCACCGCGTAAGTACATGGGTGCAGCGACAGCTTCCACGGCCTTCTTTCGCTCCATTGGCAGCACCATGGGAGTGGCGGTTTTTGGCAGCGTGCTGCTCACCAGTTATCATCATGACCTGATGGCAGGCATCCCCGCCGATACGCCGCCCGCTGCGCTGAAACTATTTTCGAACCCGCTATTGCTGGGCCAGTTGCGTCCACAGCTGGACGCCACATTCGGCCATTCCGCGGCCGGTCTTCACCTTTTGCAAATGTTGATGGCCAACGTGCGCACCGGACTCCTGCACGGCCTGCAGCGCATCTTTTTCGCCAGCGCGGTGATCATGACGCTCGCGATCATCCTGCACGTGATGTTGCGCGACGTGCCGCTGCGCCGTCATCATCTTCCAGAAACTGAAATTCCGGCCTGACAGGCGCGTCATCATTTACAGAACGCATTCGTGAGGGAGTGGGGGAAGGAACTCATATGAAACAAGTAGCATTAGGCTCGCTCGGCTTAAAGGTTTCGCGCATGGGCTTGGGATGCATGGGAATGTCGGAATTTTATGGCGATGCCAGCGACAGCGAATCCATCGCAACCATCCATCAGGCGCTGGACCGCGGACTGAACTTCCTGGACACCGCCGACATGTACGGTCCCTTTAAGAACGAAGTGTTGGTAGGCAAAGCGATTCAAGGCCGGCGCAAGGAAGTTGTGCTGGCCACCAAGTTCGGCAACCAGCGATCGCCCGATGGAAAATTCCTGGGCGTGAATGGAACGCCGGAATATGTTCGCGCATGCTGTGAAGCGTCGCTACAGCGTTTGAATGTCGATGTGATCGATCTTTACTACCAGCACCGTGTTGATCCCAAGACGCCGATTGAGGATACGGTGGGCGCCATGGCGGATTTAGTGAAGCAGGGGAAAGTACGCTATCTGGGCCTCTCTGAAGCGGCGCCAGGCACCATTCGACGGGCGCATCGCGTGCATGCCATCAGCGCGCTGCAGACGGAGTATTCGCTTTGGACCCGCGATCCGGAGGAAGATATCCTGGCCACCGTGCGCGAGCTTGGCATTGGCTTTGTCGCCTACAGCCCGCTGGGCCGCGGTTTCCTGACCGGCGAGTTCAAACGGCCCGAAGACATTCCGGAGAACGATTTCCGCCGGTTCAATCCTCGTTTCCAGGGCGAGAATTTCAACAAGAATCTCCAGCTGGTAAGGCACATTGAAGCTCTCGCCAACGCCAAGGCCGCCACGCCCGCGCAGATCGCGCTGGCTTGGGTGCTGGCGCAGGGCCAGGATGTGGTGCCGATCTTTGGCACCAAAAAGCGTCCGCGCCTGGAGGAGAATCTCAAGGCTCTGGATATCGTGTTGACGCCCGCGGAGCTGAAGGAAATCGATCGCTTGCTGCCCAAGGGCAGTACCGCCGGTACGCGTTATCCCGAGCAGCACATGAGTGCCGTGAATCTGTAGCTATCATTGATTGAGCGTATGCAAATTCAACAGCAATCGCCCGCCGAAGCGGGCACATCGCCCGTCATTCTCCTGCGCCGCGGCAACGAACGCGGGTTCGAGGATTTCGGCTGGACCGACAACTACCTGACTTTTTCCTTCGCGGGCTATCGCGATCCTGTTTGGAACAATTTTGGGCCCTTGCGTGTGATGATAGAAAACCATATTCAGCCGCGCTCCGGCTTTCCGACACACCCGCATCGCGACGCCGAGATCGTTACCTACGTCGCGGCCGGAGCCCTGACGCATCGCGACAACATGGGCCACCAGGCGGCCATTACGGCTGGTGAGATGCAGCATATCAGCGCCGGCAGCCGCGGGATTGTCCATTCGGAAGAAAATTTGGAAGACGTGCTGGAGCACAATTACCAGATGTGGCTGATCCCGGACCGGCGTGGAACAGAATCCGCGTATCATCAACTTAAATTCACGCCGCAGGAGCGGCAGGGCAGGTTTCGGCTCTATGTCTCGCGCGACGGCGAAGAGGGGAGCATGCCCATCAATACGGACGCACGGATTTATGCAGGACTGTTTCACGCCGGCGATTCGGTGCGGCACGCGCTGGAACCGGGTTGGGGTGCGTGGATCCAAATGGTGCATGGCGACCTTCGCGTTGCCGGCCTGGAGCTGCATCCCGGTGACGGCGCCGGGATCACGAACGCGCGCGAACTGGATATCCAGTTCGATGCCGAAAGTGAAGTGCTGCTGTTTGATTTGCGCATGGATGTGCCGCTGCTCTGGCGTTGAGAACTTATGCGAACCATTCGTCGTGTTGCTGTTCTTGGCGCGGGCACCATGGGTTCGCGCATCGCCGCGCATTTCGCCAACGCGGGCATTCCTTCGCTGCTGCTGGATGTCGCCGGCCAGCCGAATCGAAACGCGCCGGCGCTGCAAGGTATCCAGAACGCGCTGAAGTCGCGTCCGGCCGCATTCTTTGTTGACGACAATTCCGGGTTGGTGCAAGGCGGCAATTTCGAGGACGACCTGGACAAGCTCTCCGGTTGCGACTGGATCATCGAAGCCATCGTCGAAAATCTGGACGCGAAGCGAGTCTTGTGGCGCAAGGTGGAAACCGCGCGTAAGCCGGGCGCTATTCTATCCACCAATACCAGCGGCATCCCGCTGGCCAACATCTCGGAAGGCTTTTCAGCCGAATTTCGCAGCCATTTTCTGGGCACTCACTTCTTCAATCCGCCGCGCTACCTGCACTTGATGGAGCTGATTCCAGGACCCGATACAGACCCGAAGATTCTCGCCGATGTGGCGGAGTTTGCTGACCGGCGCCTGGGCAAAGGCGTGGTGCGCACCAAGGACACGCCGAATTTTATCGCGAATCGCATTGGAAGTTTCCTCGGCGGCACCGTCGGCAAAACGATGGTCGAAGATGATTTCACCATCGAAGAAGTGGACGCGCTCACCGGCTCCCTTATCGGCGTGCCGAATAGCGCCAGCTTCCGCTTGTTGGATCTGGTTGGTTTGGAT
>DATHNM010000121.1:0-2182 GCA_035486095.1 Bryobacteraceae bacterium | reverse complement strand
TCCGCCGATCACTTGAGCGATCGCGTAAGCGGGCAGCTCTGAAACCGGAAAGCGCTTGGCCACCACCAGGCCCACGGATACCGCCGGATTCAGATGGCAGCCGGAGATGTGGCCGATGGCGAACGCCATGGTCAAAACGGTGAGCCCAAAAGCCAGCGCGACGCCGGCGAATCCAATGCCTAAGCCCGGGAAAGCGGCCGCCAGCACCGCGGCGCCGCAGCCCCCGAAAACCAGCCAGAAAGTTCCAATGAACTCGGCGAAACATCGTTTTGAAAGAGACATTCCAGGGCCCTCCTTGTTGACCACAGATGTTGACCACAGATGGCTGACCACAGATGCTACCATACGGCAAATGAAAAGGCGTGCGTTCCTTGCCACTTCAATTGCCGCCGCGGCCGCATCGCAAACGGCCTGTCAATACGTGCCCGCGAGTTCCGCCTCTTCCAGTACGCCCGCCAGTTTTGAACTGGACGAAATCAGCCTGGCCGATCTGGGCGCCGGTCTCGAAAAGGGCACTTGGACCTCAGCGCGCCTGGCGCAACTCTATCTCGGGCGCATCGCAAGTGTGGATGCCGACGGACCCCGGCTGGGTTCAATAATTGTCCTGAATCCGGATGCCGCCGCCATCGCAGGCGCGCTCGACCAGGAACGGAAGAGCGGCCATGTGCGCGGCCCGCTGCACGGTATCCCAATTCTGCTGAAGGACAACATCGAAACGCGCGACCCGATCAGCACCACCGCTGGATCGCTGGCTTTGGCCGATTGGCGCGCCCCCCAGGATGCGTTCGTGGCCGCGCGGCTGCGAGCTGCGGGCGCAGTCATCCTGGGCAAAACCAATCTGAGCGAGTGGGCGAATTTTCGTTCCTCGCACTCCACCAGCGCCTGGAGCGGACGCGGCGGCCAAACCAAGAATCCCTACGCGCTGGATCGCAATCCGTCCGGCTCCAGCTCCGGCTCGGGGGCCGCTGCCTCCGCTAGTTTATGCGCCGCGGCCATCGGCAGCGAGACCGATGGATCGGTCACCAGCCCTTCCTCCATCAATGGCCTGGCTGGAATCAAGCCCACCGTCGGACAGGTCAGCCGCACGGGAATCATTCCCATTTCGGTCAGCCAGGACACCGCCGGACCGATGGCGCGCACAGTTCGCGATGTCGCTATTTTGCTGACCGCGATGGCGGGTGTGGATGCGCAGGATCCAGCCGGCGCCGCGTCACAAGGGAAGGCGGCGGACTACACGCGTTCCCTTGATCCCAACGGCCTGCGCGGCGCGCGCCTGGGGATTGCGCGCAAATTTTTCGAGAACAACGCGCCGCTGAATGCGTTCCTGAACGGCTGCATCGACGCGCTGAAGAATGCCGGCGCCGAAGTAATCGATCCGGCCGACCTGGCCACCCACGGCCAATTGGACGCGCCCGAGCAACAGGTTCTGCTGTATGAATTCAAGGACGGAATCAATCGCTACCTGGCGCGGCTTCCCCCCGGCAGCCCAGCACGCACGCTAGAGGAGCTGATCGCGTTTAACGAAAAGAATCGCGATCGCGAAATGCCTTTCTTCGCGCAGGAGCTTTTCATCCAAGCCCAAGCCAAGGGGCCGCTCACCGAAGCCGCCTATAGCAAGGCCCGCGCCGATTGCGTGCGTCTGTCGCGCCAGGAAGGCATAGACGCGCTGCTCGCCAAGTACAAGCTGGACGCGATTGTCACTCTCACCTCAGGCCCGGCGTGCCTCATCGATCATATTGCTGGCGATGCCGATACCGGCGGCTGCACCACGCCCGCCGCCGTCGCCGGCTATCCGCACATTACGGTACCCGCGGGATTCCATCGTGGCCTGCCGATCGGTCTTTCGTTTTTTTCCAGCGCCTGGAGCGAGCCGACTCTGTTCAAGCTGGCATATGGCTGGGAGCAGCAGATGAAGGCCCGCCGGAAGCCTGGGTTCAACGCGAGTGCCGCCGCCAGCTAAGGCCCCGCAAGCCGGCTGACCCAATCCAGCCATCCGAATTCTGTATTCCGGCTTCTGAATTCCGACTTCTACGTTTAATTCGCCAACTCCGCGCACATCCCCGGCACGCTGCGCCCCATGAATCCCAGGCTGTCGTCCATTCCCAGTCCCGACAAACTCAGCCGCTTTTCCGCGCCGGCTGCGCCGCCCGCGCAAGCCGCCTTCGCGCGCGACCGCAGTTCG
>DATHNM010000120.1:0-3547 GCA_035486095.1 Bryobacteraceae bacterium | reverse complement strand
GTCTGCTGGTGGGCACGGTGGTGATTATCGCGGTGCTGACTTATTTCCCAGCGGTGTCGCTGGGCCCAATCGTAGAACATTATCTGATGCATAGCGGCAGGCTGTTTTCGCTGATTACCTTGCCGTTCGGGAGCTAATCATGTCGACAATTACTACACCTCCGCAAGCCGCGCAGCACACGCCGCCGGTGGAAGACCCCACGGCGCTTCTTCCGAAGAAACTGGCCCGGTCGCGCCCGTTATTCGATCCGGAAATCGTTACGCGCGCCATTCAAGCTTCGTTCGCGAAATTGAATCCGGTTACGCTGGCCAAGAATCCGGTGATGTTCGTGGTGGAAGTGGGCGCGCTGCTCACCACCGTATTCCTGGTCCGCGATATCTTCGTGGGCGCCGCCGGCCTGAAGTTCGGCGTCCAGATCGCGCTCTGGCTGTGGTTCACGGTGCTATTTGCCAACTTCGCCGAAGCCATGGCTGAAGCGCGCGGCAAGGCGCAAGCCGACAGTCTGCGCAAAACCAAGACCGACGCGCTGGCCAAACGTGTCACTGCATCGGGAAAGATCGAGCAGGTCACGGCCGCGGCTCTGCGCGCCGGCGATGTGGTCAGTTGCGACGCGGGTGAGCTGATCCCCGGCGATGGCGATGTCATCGAAGGCATCGCCACCGTGGACGAATCGGTGATCACGGGCGAAAGCGCGCCGGTGATTCGCGAATCGGGTGGGGACCGCAGCGCCGTCACCGGAGGCACGCGCGTGCTGTCGGATCACATCAAGGTCCGCATCACATCCAACCCCGGCGAAACCTTTCTGGATCGCATGATCGCGTTGGTGGAAGGCGCCGAACGCCAGAAGACGCCGAACGAGGTTGCGTTGAATATCCTGATCGCCGGCTTGACGCTGATCTTCCTGCTGGCGGTGGTCACGCTGCAACCGTACGCCGCGTTCAGTGTGTCACAGGCGGGCGCGGGCGCCGTGCCCAGCGTGGCCGTCCTGGTTTCCTTGCTGGTCTGTTTGATCCCCACCACCATTGGCGGATTGCTCTCCGCCATCGGCATCGCGGGTATGGATCGCGTGATGCAGCACAACGTGCTGGCCATGAGCGGTAAAGCCGTGGAAGCGGCGGGCGATGTGAACTCGCTGCTGCTGGATAAAACCGGAACCATCACGCTGGGCAACCGGCAAGCGGTGGAATTCCTGGCCATCACCGGCGTGAGCGACGAAGAATTGGCGGATGCGGCGCAGTTGTCGAGTCTGGCCGACGAAACGCCCGAAGGCCGGTCGGTGGTGGTGCTGGCCAAGGAGAAGTATGGTCTGCGCGGCCGGCACATTCCGGAGCACGGCGCCAATTTCATTCCGTTCTCGGCTTACACCCGCATGAGCGGCGTGGATTTTGAAGGACGCGAACTTCGCAAGGGCGCCACCGAAGCCATTTGCGCCTTCGTGAAGGAGCGGGGCGGGGAAGTCCCCGGCTACTTCCAGGAGATGAGTGACCGCATCGCGCGCAATGGCGGCACGCCGCTGGCGGTGTGCGACGGAAGCCATCTGCTGGGAATCATCCATCTGAAAGACATCGTGAAGGGTGGAATGAAGGAGCGCATCGCGCAGCTTCGCCGCATGGGTATTCGCAGCGTCATGATCACGGGCGACAATCCGTTGACCGCCGCCGCCATCGCAGCTGAAGCCGGCGTGGACGATTTTCTGGCGCAAGCCACGCCCAAGGACAAGCTGGAATATATCAAGAAAGAGCAGCTTGCCGGGCGCCTGGTTGCGATGACTGGCGACGGCACCAACGATGCGCCCGCACTCGCCCAAGCCGACGTGGGGCTGGCGATGAACACCGGCACTATGGCCGCCAAGGAAGCCGGAAACATGGTGGATCTGGACAGCAATCCCACCAAGCTGATTGAGGTGGTGGCCATCGGCAAGCAGTTGCTGATCACGCGCGGCGCGCTCACCACGTTCTCCATCGCAAACGATGTGGCGAAATATTTCGCCATCATTCCAGCGATGTTCATGGCCACTTATCCTTCGCTCGCCAAGCTCAACATCATGGGTCTGCATACGCCCCAGAGCGCGGTGCTGGCGGCCGTGATCTTTAACGCGCTGATAATTATTGCGCTGGTTCCGCTGGCTCTGCGCGGCGTGAAATATCGCCCGCTGGATGCCGCCAGCCTGCTGCGCCGTAATCTGCTGATTTATGGCGTCGGTGGAATCCTGGTGCCCTTTCCCGGCATTTGGGCCATCGATCAACTACTGACACTGTTCCATTTAGCGTAGTGAGTTCCAGGAGGATTTTATGTTGTCTCAACTTTGGCCGGCGCTGCGAATGAATGTTTTCCTGATGATCCTGCTAGGCGTGGGTTATCCCCTGGCGGTCACGGGCGTCTCGCAATTAGTGTTTCCCCATCAGGCCAACGGCAGTCTGATTACCAAGAACGGTCAGGTGATCGGGTCTGAGCTGATCGGCCAGAACTTCACCAAGCCCGAGTATTTCCAGCCGCGGCCATCTGCTGCTGGTAACGATGGTTATGATCCCACCGCGTCCGGCGGCTATAATTTCGGCCCGACGAATCAAAAGCTGATCGATCGCGTGAAAGCGTCGGTTGAGAAATTCCACAAGGACAACCCGGATTATCACGGGCCCATTCCGGCGGACTTATTGACTGGTTCAGGTAGCGGCCTGGATCCCGACATCAGCCCTGCGTCGGCGCAGGCGCAGACGCCGCGCGTGGCGAAAGCTCGCGGAATTCCGGAGGATCAGCTGGGACAACTGGTTGCCCAATACACCAAATCGCCCGATCTGGGGCTGCTGGGCGAGCCGCGCGTCAACGTGCTGAAACTGAATCTGGCGCTGGACCAGCAGTATCCCAAAAAGTAAGTCACGTTCCCCTCTGCGCTTGCAGAAAACAGCCAAATAGTGCGTCGGCTTCTGCAAGCGCTATTTTTCTCCGGCGCGGCGCATTCCCGATCACTGCACGGTCAGATAAACAGGCACCGTGAGCGCCTTATTTCGGTTGGAGTATTGAATGATTGTGATCTCACCGGTGTACTTTCCCGCAGGCATCGACGCCGGCGCGGTTACGCTCACCGTAATCGACTTCGCGGTTGTGCAGCAGCCCGTCCCGCTCGGAGAGATCTGCAGCCAATTGCCTCCGGTACCAGACAAGGCGGTAGCGGAGAAGGTAATGGCGGCGCCGGTGCTCGAGATCTCAAGCGGCTGCGGCAGGGGATTGCTGCCGCCGGACAACATAGAAAAGCTGAGCGATGTGGGCGCGGCCGTGAAACCAGGAACTCCGACCACGACGCTGACGGGAATGGTAGTGGTGCCTCCGCTGGAAGCCAGCCGGACTTGGCCGATGTAAGTCCCGGCCACCAACCCACCACCAGGGAGATTAGCGGGTTTGATGGACACGGTTGCCGATGAGGGTGCCGTGCCCTGTGTTGGGCTGATGCCCATCCAATTGCCGCTATCGGCGGTGCTCTTAGTGGATGTCCACGTCAGCGTCCCGCTTCCCCCGTTTCGAATCTGCGCCACCTGCGCCGCTGGCGCTG
>DATHNM010000119.1:0-3910 GCA_035486095.1 Bryobacteraceae bacterium | reverse complement strand
TGCCGTAGCGTTCTTGGATGCGGCCGACCAACTGGTCTTTCTTTCCGGCAACCTGGTCCCAGTCACTATCGGTAAGCTTGCCCCATTGCTCGCGGGCTTTGCCTTTCACTTGTTTCCAGTTGCCTTCAATTCTGTCCCAATTCATAGGGGTCTGTTTCTCCTTCAGGCTTATTGAATGCACGCTCCCAGCCACTCCAAAATCCCGCCAACTGCATGAGTTAACAAGCGATCACGAATGCGTAACGCAGAAAAAGTTACGATCGGGGATTTGTCACTATTTGCTCCCCTCGTAGAAAATTTTCCGGGGTCGTGATACCAGTAGAGATTGACTCCTATCTTTGAAACCAATCTCCCGAGCGTGGAGCTCTATGCCCGGGGCAAGGTACGCGACGTTTATTCGGCCGGCCAATACCTGGTCATTGTCGCCACGGATCGGCTCTCAGCCTTCGACTACATCCTGCCGACGCCCATTCCAGACAAAGGCCGGGTGCTTACCGCGATGACCCTTTTCTGGCTGGAACAGTTGCGGGACATCGTTCCCAATCATCTGGTTTCGGCCAATGTGGCGGACTATCCGGCTGAATTCCAGGCCTACCGGGATCAACTGGAAGGCCGCTCGATGCTGGTGCATCGCGCCAAGATGATCGAAGTGGAGTGCGTGGCGCGCGGTTATGTATCGGGATCGGGCTGGAAGGATTACCGCCGCGAGGGACGCATCTGCGGCATTCCGTTGCCCGCCGGATTGCGCGAGAGCGACCAGCTTCCCGAACCCATCTTCACGCCTGCTTCAAAAGCCCAGAGCGGGCACGATGAAAATATCTCGTTTGAGACCGTGGCGGGGCAAATCGGCGAGCCCTTGGCAGCCAGGCTGCGCGATCTGACGCTGGCCATCTACAATCGCGCCTCCCAGTATGCCGAAACGCGCGGGATCATCATCGCCGATACCAAGTTCGAATTTGGATTTGCCGGCGAGCAACTGGTGCTGGCGGACGAAGTTCTGACGCCGGATTCGTCGCGCTTCTGGCCGCGTTCGAGCTATCAGCCGGGTGGACCGCAGCCCTCCTTCGACAAGCAATACGTGCGGGACTACCTGGAATCCATCCATTGGGACAAGCGCCCACCGGCGCCCGCCTTGCCTGCCGAGGTGATGGAGCGGACCAGCGAAAAATACCGCGAAGCGTATCGCATCCTGACGGGGAAATCGCTTTGAAGCCGGGGATATCAAGTTGAATTGGATCGATCTGGTGTTGTTGCTGGTGATCGCGGCTTCGGTGCTGGGCGGTTTCGCGTCCGGGTTCGCGCGCGTGGGCGTTGGCTTTGCCGCGCTGCTGGTCGGCATGTTTTGCGCCTTCTGGTTTTACGGCATCGTGGCGGCGTACGTCATCGACTACGTCAGCGCGCGGGCGATTGCGAACCTGATCGGCTTTTTTGCCATTCTGATCGGTGTTCTCATACTGGGCGGAATCGTGGGCAGCATCCTGGCGAAATTTTTCAAATGGGTTGGATTATCCTGGCTGGACCGCCTGCTGGGGGGAGCGTTCGGCGTGGTGCGGGGCTTTGTAATCGCCGCCGCGATGGTCACGGTGCTGCTGGCGTTTTCGCCATCGCCGCCGCCGCCCTCGGTGGTGGATTCGAAATTCCTGCCCTACGTGATCGATGTTTCCGATGTCCTGGCGGCCCTGACCCCGCACGAGATAAAAGACTCGTTTTACGCCACCAAGGACAAAGTGAAAGCGGTGTGGTCGGCGCACAATACGCGCCCGCCGGTGGAGCTACGGCACGAATGAATTTATTGATTTTCGATCTGGATGGGACGTTAATTGACTCGAAGCTGGATCTGGTGCACTCCGTCAACGCGGCCCGCGCGCTGATGAATCTGGAGCCTATTTCCGAGGAGCTGGTTTCGTCTTATGTCGGCAACGGCGCGCCCGTATTGATGCGGCGAGCGCTGGGCCCGGAGGCCAGCGAAGCGGATGTGGCGCGGGCGCTGGAATATTTCCTCAGCTATTATCGCGCCCACATGCTGGACAACACGCGCCTCTATCCGGGCGTGCGGGAGGCGCTGGACCGGTTGCTGGCCGGCGACGCGAAGATGGCCGTGCTGACCAACAAGCCGGTGCGCTTCAGCCGATCCATCGTGGAGGGTTTGCAGCTGGAAAAGCACTTCTTCCAGATTTACGGAGGGAACAGCTTCGCGCAAAAGAAGCCCGATCCCATCGGCATCGAAACGCTGCTGGGCGAAAGCGGCGCGGCGCGCGAGCGCACCATCATGGTGGGAGACAGTTATGTGGACGTGCGTACGGCGCGCAATGCGGGTGTGAAGGCCTGCGGCGTGTCGTACGGATTTCAGCCCGAGACTTTCGTGGAAGCGCCGCCGGATCTGGTGGTGGATAACATGCTGCAGCTGGCCGACTTCGTACTCGACACGCGTTGATCAGCGAGCAACTGCCGTTTCACACGCGTGGCGCGTGCGCCGCGTCGAAATGGCAAGGGTATTTCAGCCCTGGCTGAACTCGGCCAGGGCCCGCAATTTCTCGCGGGCGGCGCCAGAATCGATGGCATGGGCGGCGCGTTCCATGGCGTCCTTTGGATGGGCGGCAAATCCGGACACCAGCAGCGCGGCGGCGCTGTTTACCAGCACGATGTCGCGTTCGGGGCCGGGCCGGCCCTCCAAAACAGCGCTCGCGATTTCGGCATTGCGCGCGCGATCGCCCCCGCGCAGATCTTCGATGTTCGCTTGGGGCACGCCGAAGTCCGCCGGGGTCCATTGAAAACAGCGGACCGTGGAGCCGGCGATCTCATAAATCTGCGTGGCGCCGGTGGTGGTCACTTCGTCCAGCCCATCGCTGCCATGCACCACGAAGGCGCGCTCCGTGCCCAGCCCAGCCATGGCGTTGGCCATCAATTTGGCCGCTTCGAGAGACGGCGCACCAATCAGTTGGCGCGTGGCGCCGGCGGGATTGGTAAGCGGCCCAAGCAGGTTGAACACGGTGCGCGTCTTGATCTCGATGCGGGCCGGATGAGCGTGCTTCATGGCGGGGTGAAGCAGCGGCGCGAAAAGGAATCCAATGCCGATTTCTCGAATGGCTTGCCCAATGCGCTCTGGCGGCTGCGACACTTGCACGCCCAGCTGTTCCAGAATATCGGCGCTGCCGCACTGCGTGGAGAATGACCGGTTGCCGTGCTTGGCGACGCGCGCTCCAGCCCCGGCCACAACGAACGCGGCTATGGTGGAAATGTTAAACGTGGAGCCGGCGCCGCCGCCCGTGCCGCAGGTATCGAGCAGTGCTTCAGGGGCCACCGAAGCGTCTATGCGAATGGTTTTCTCGCGCATGGCGCGCGCGAAACCGAGCAGTTCATCGGAGGTCTCGCCCTTGGTTCGCAAGCACGTGAGGAACTCGCAAATTTGCGGTGTGGTGACTGCGCCGCTCAAAATGGCGAGCATCGCCTGGTGGGCCTCGCCGGCCGACAGATCCTCATTGGCTGCGAGCTTGTGAAGAAAGGGCAAGAGCATGAGAGGCTTTGGATTCAAGTTACCATGAGCGTAGGGAATGGATTCCATGAGGCTGGCCGCGGTTTTTATTGCATTCATCGTCTCGGGTTTATATGCGCAGGAGCATCCGAGGCCGGGGCCTGGAGCGCCGCACGACGCCGCTGAAACGGCGCCCGCGCCCGCCTCTACCACGCCTCCGCTGGAGAAAACTTCCAAGACCAGTCACTCCATTCAGATCAATGGGAAGACGCTGGCTTACACTGCCACGGCGGGCACCTTAGTTCTGAAGAAGGACGACAAGCCGTGGGCCAGCATGTTTTACGTGGCCTACACACGCGATGATGCGCAGGAAGGCGCGAAACGGCCCATTACGTTCGCCTTCAATGGCGGCCCGGGATCGTCATCGGTGTGGCTGCA
>DATHNM010000118.1:0-17370 GCA_035486095.1 Bryobacteraceae bacterium | reverse complement strand
GACGATACCCACAAACAGGTGTTCAAGCGCTTCTACGCGCGAGTGGCGGACCCGTCAGCGCCGGTGGAATATCCTACTTTTGAAGACGGGATGCTGGGGATGAAATTGTTGGAGAAGGTAGCGGAAAGCTCGAACAAACGCAGATGGGTGACCGTCTAACGCCGGTGCCAAACTCAACCAGATCAAGCTCGCATCGAGCAATTCACGCGGGGCGATGCCCACGCGTGGACCATGCGCGACTATAACAAATCGACTTTCCCTCAGAATAGAAACCGCTCCGTCTCCCTCCACATCTCATCCAGAACATTGACCAGGTCGTGATCCGAATCCATGAGTCGCAAACTCGCGTTCGGATGCCGCGCCGCAAACTTCTCGGCATACTCGGGCGGCACCACCGTATCGTTGCGCCCCTGAAAAATAAGCACCGGCTGCCTGACGTCGGGATAAGCTTCGTATTGGAGCGCGTCTTCGATAAGCTGGTAGCCCAATTCCACGGGACGGCCCTCGCTGTAGTGAAACACTTCCAGCGTGTTGGTGCGCTTCCATTGCTCCATGGCCGGCGCACCCAGCGTCTCTGGCCAGCGCGAGGCAAACGAAAAGGCCGGCGCCAGCAGCACCAGTTTCTTTACTTCCGGATGGCGGGCGCCGTATAAAGCCGCCAGATATCCGCCCATGCTGGACCCAATCAGGGATACCGCATCGCCCCGCGCTGCCCGTTCTATCACGCGCAGTTGCGCGCTGAGCGTCAGGTTTCTGAAATCGCCCTCCGCCAGGTCCGGCACTTCCAGTCCGATGCCCAGCTCGCGGAAGCGCTCTTCAAAGAAGCGAGCCTTGCGCGAACCCGGGCTGCTCGCGAAACCGTGTAGATAGACGAACCGGCTCATAATCCTGCAAAATCCACCGCTGAACCTTCCGTTAGGATGCGCCGCAGATAATCGATCTGCCCTAAATGAAAATTTAAGTGTCCATGCAAGTGCACCAGAAAATCATGCGAGGAGAGCGTGATCTGAAGCACCTGCTCCGGGTAAGCCGCCACCAACTCAGATTCGGAAAGTTGCGCGACGACTTTCGCAACCAACGCCTGGACTTGCTCCATGCGCTGCACCAGATCGGCGCGCGGCGCACCGTTCAGGACAAATTCCTGCTCGCGCGCGCGGCTGTAAGCCACCTGACCCAACTGGCGCCCGATGTACTCGCGCAAATTGCCTTCCAGGTGCAGAACCAGATTGCCGGCCGAATTCTTCACTCCCGGCGCGCGTTGCCACAGGGTCTCATCGCTCGGAAAAGCCTGCAGCTCCTGAATCAGCCTGGTCAGATCGCGGGAGAACAGTGCCGCCAGTCCTTCGGCTATCGTCATGGTTTAGTGTCTCGCGCCGTTACCGGCTCTGGCAACCCGCCGCCAGCACTGTATCCAGGCAAACGGCGCGGACTGGGCTACAATTGGTTTGACAAGAAACCAGGTTTCTTGATCTAGTCATAAGCGGAGATACCGGAGCGTACCCGAGCCCTCATCTCGAAACAGTTACGGCCAGCAGAGTTGCGGCTAGCCGCCACCATCGCTAGAATCAATGAGTTTGTAGCTATCTTTATTTGTAGGCATCGTGGGGAGGATTCATGTCGGTTGAACAGAGAGTGAAGCAGATCATCGTCGAGCAGTTGGGCGTGGATGAAGGACAAGTGGACAACAGCGCTTCGTTCGTCGACGATCTTGGCGCGGATTCGCTCGATATCGTGGAATTGGTTATGGCGTTCGAAGAGGCCTTCGATATTGACATTCCCGACGAAGACGCCGAGAAAATCGCAAC
Organism: Bryobacteraceae bacterium; assembly: GCA_035486095.1. GTDB lineage: Bacteria > Acidobacteriota > Terriglobia > Bryobacterales > Bryobacteraceae > Palsa-89. Next base: position 15,565 of record DATHNM010000118.1, on the reverse strand, counting down.
GGTGAAAGACGCCATCGATTACATCGAAAACAAGAAGAAGAAGTAACGCGCCGGGAGCTATTGTTGTCGCGCAGAGTAGTAGTCACAGGAGTGGGGTTGCTTACCCCGCTGGGCATTGGCACCGACCAAAGCTGGCAAGCCATTTGCGAAGGCCGGAACGGCATCTCGCGAATCGAACAGTTTGACGCCGCCGCTTTCGCCTGCCGCATCGCCGGCGAGGTGAAGAATTTCGACCCCACCCAGTTCATCGAACGCAAAGAGATCAAGAAAATGGGCCGCTTTATCCAGTTCGGTATCGCGGCCTCGGATTTCGCTCTGGCCCAATCCGGCCTGAAGGTGGACGCTCAAAACGCCGAACGGGTGGGCGTGGTCATCGGCAGCGGCATCGGCGGCTTCGAAGTCATCGAACGCGAGCACCGGAATCTGCTCGAAAAAGGCCCCCACCGCATTTCGCCGTTTTTCATTCCCGCCACGATCATCAATTTGGCTGCCGGCAGCGTTTCCATCCGCACCGGAGCCAAGGGACCCAATTCGGCCACCGCCACCGCCTGCACCACCAGCGCCCATTCCATCGGCGATTCATTCAAAATCATCCAGCGCGATGATGCCGACGTCATGATTTGCGGCGGTGCCGAGGCTTGCATCACGCCCATGGGCATCGGTGGCTTTGCCGCCATGCGCGCGCTTTCGCAGCGCAATGACGAACCCGAGAAAGCTTCGCGTCCCTGGGATGTGCAGCGCGATGGATTCGTGGTGGGCGAAGGCTCCGGCATCCTGGTGCTGGAAGAGTTCGAGCACGCCCGGCGGCGCGGAGCGAACATCCTGGCCGAAATCGTAGGTTATGGCATGAGCGGCGATGCTTATCACATCACCAGCCCCTCAGTGGACGGCGATGGCGCGTTTCGCGTGATGCGCCTGGCTATCAAAGACGCCGGCATTGAGCCTCACAACATCGACTACGTGAACGCGCACGGCACATCCACCGAAGTGGGCGATCGTATCGAAACCACCGCGCTCAAGCGCGTCTTTTGCGAACATGCCTACAAACTAGCCGTCAGCTCCACCAAGTCCATGACCGGACATTTGCTGGGCGGCGCCGGAGGATTGGAAGCCGGGATCACTGTGCTTGCCCTGCGCGATCAGATCGCGCCTCCTACCGTGAATCTGGATGTTCCTGATCCCGAGTGCGATCTGGATTATGTCCCGCACAAAGCCCGTCCCATGAAAATGGATTACGCGCTGTCGAATTCATTCGGATTCGGCGGCACTAACGGCTGCTTGATTTTCAAGCGATACACCGGCTGATCGGCTATCCATGAAAATTTTGGTCTCTATCAAGCAGGTCCCCTCGCGCGATTCCCAGCTTCGCATCGACGCCGCCGGCCGGTGGATTCAAGAGAACGATCTCACCTTCGAGATCAACGAACCCGATGCCTTCGCGCTCGAAGAGGCGCTGCGCTTAAAGGAACAGCACGGCGGCGAAGTGGTGGCGCTCTGCGCCGGGCCCGCGCGAGCGTCGCAAACCATTCGCGAGGCGCTGGCCAAGGGCGCCGATCGCGCCATTCACATCGAAGAAGAAAATCTAGCGGCGTTCGACACGCTGGGCGTGGCCAAGCTGCTGGCCAAAGCGATCGAAGCGGAAAAGCCCGATTTGATCCTGACTGGCTTGCAATCCGACGATCTGGGCTTTGGCCAAACGGGCGTCGTGCTGGCTGAACTCTTGGGACTGCCGCATGGGACCATCATCATGGCCGTCGAAAAAATCGACAGCGGCATTCGCGTAAAGCGCGAACTGGAAGACGGCTGGTTTCAAAATGTCGAAATGCCGCTTCCGGCGGTGCTCACTATTCAATCCGGCATCAACAAGCTGCGCTACGCCACACTGATGGGCATCAAGAAAGCCAAAACGAAAGAAGTCAAGCGGCTCACTGCGGCTGAATTGGGCGTGGCTGTGGAGCCCACGGCGTCCATCGAGCGGGTCTATCTGCCGCTGCGCACCAAACAGACTCAATTGATCGAAGGCAGCCCAAAGGAAGCCGCGGCGAAACTGGTGGAGAAGCTTCGTTTTGAGGCACGCGTAATATGAGCGGCGTTCTTGTCGTCATGCAGCGAAATGGTGCTGACTTTCACCGCATGTCCTGGGAGAGCCTGGCTGCCGGACAGCAGCTCGCAGCTCAAACCGGCCAAAATGTATCGGCAGCCGTTGTGGGTGAAGCGGGCCAACTCGCCGGAAAAAAGCTTGAGCGCGTTTATAGCGTCCAGCACCAGCTGCTTGCCGCCTATACGGCCGACGGTTTCACCGCGGCGCTGGAACAGCTCATCCGCAAGATCAACCCATCCATCGTTCTTTTTCCGCACACCTATCAGGTTCGCGACTTCGCGCCGAAACTTGCCACCCGCTTCAACCAGGTGCTGGTTAGCGACGCGGTTGGCTTCCGCGTCGAATCCGGCACACCCATCTTCGTTCGCCAGCTCTTTCAAGGTAAATTGAATGCCGACGTGAAACTCGGCGGCGGCGAACCGCACTTCGCATCCATTCAGGCCGGCGCGTTTCGAGCGGATCAGGTGGAAGAGGGGGCTTCGCAGGTGGAAAATTTCGTGCCGGAGTTGTCGCCGGACATAATTCGAGCCAAGCCACAGGAACCGTTCCGCGAATCTGCCCGCGCCGTGGATCTCACTTCGGCCGATATCATCGTTTCCGTGGGCCGCGGGATTAAAGAGAAAGACAATATTCCGATCGTAGAACAGCTGGCCAAGGCATTGGGCGCCGAACTCGCGGCTTCGCGCCCCATCTGCGATAGCGGCTGGCTTCCCATGGAGCGCCAGGTGGGCAGCTCCGGACAAACCGTCTCGCCCAAAATGTATCTGGCCGTTGGTATTTCGGGAGCGATACAGCACCTGGTTGGCATGAAGGGCGCCAAAACTATCGTCGCCATCAACAAGGATGCCAATGCCCCCATCTTCGAAGTGGCCGACTACGGCATCGTGGGCGATCTGTTTGAGGTGGTCCCGGCCCTGGTCGAAGAAGTCAAAAAAGCCAAGCTCTAAACGCCCTGCTCAGCAATAGGAGATCAAACATGACTACTCAAGAAGTGGCGAACTCCCTCGTCAAACTATGCACCGAAGGCAAGATGATGGAAGCCCTGAAAACCCTTTATTCGCCCGATGTCGTCAGCGTGGAAGCCGGCGCACCTCCCGGACAGTCGCGCGAGGCGAAAGGATTCGCGGCCGTGCAAGCCAAGAGCGAATTTTGGATCGCCAATCACGAGATCCACTCCTTCACCACCGAAGGCCCGCTGGTTGCCGGGGCGCACTTCGCAGTGGTCTTCAAGATGGACGTTACTTTCAAGCCACAAAGCCGCCGCTTTCAAATTGAAGAGGTGGCCATCTACAAAGTGGCCGACGGCAAGATCGTGTACGAAGAGTTCTTCTACAGCATGTAGATAACCTCTGGGGCAACAACTGCGGCCAACCGCGTTCGGTCCGTTCGGAAACGGCATGCATTGGTGTATGCTTTAGCCGAATGCCCTACCTGTTTCTTGCGCGACGCCACAACGCGCTCGCGATCGCCACCTTCCTTATTTTGCTGGCTCCCTCCGCATCCAATCGTTTAGCCGCACAATGGCTGAACTATCCCACCGCGGGGGTGCCGCGGAAAGCCGACGGCCACGTGGAAATGTCCGCGCCGACACCCCGGATGCCGGATGGCAAACCGGACTTTTCCGGCATCTGGACCACCGCGGAGCCAAATATTCGCCGGAAAGAGGGCACGGCGAGTCCAAAGGATGCGCCAATTCCCCGGGATCCGCAAACTCTCCAGGAAGCAGAGAGTGCCGGGGACCCCAGCAAAATAACGAACTCGCGCCAAATGACCAATATCGGCGTAGATCTGCCCGGAGGATTACCTTATCAGCCTTGGCTTGCGGCCATCGTCAAGGAACGCACGGCGAACGAGGCCAAGGACGATCCACACATCCGGTGTTTGCCGGATAACTTTCTTCGTGCCTACGGGCTGCCGCATTTGCTGAAGTTCATCCACAAGCCGGGCGTTTTGGTCGTGCTCAACGAAATGAATGCCGGCTACCGGCAAGTATTCACGGACGCACGGCCGTTGCCCGAGGATCCGAACCCCACCTGGCAAGGATATTCGTCGGGAAAATGGTCCGGCGATACTCTCGTAATTGACACCATCGGGCTGCGCGACGACACCTGGATCGATTGGAACGGAAGCGTGCTCACCCAGGCCGCCAAAGTCCGCGAGCAAATTCGCCGCCCCAGCTATGGACGCCTTGAAATAGAGGTCACGGTGGACGATCCCAAGGCCTATACCAAGCCGTGGACCGTCAAATTAAAGGAGCGCATCGTGGTCGACACAGAACTGGTGGACGAAATCTGTTTGGAAAATGAGCAGTCCCTCAAGCACATGAAATGACGAAGAAGTTCGAACACGAATGGATTCTGGAAGCGTTTGCCGAGCACCCCACCTTCTTCACCAAGCCAATGTTCGGCGGCCTTGCGGCGTACCTCTTCGAACGTCAGATGCTCTTGCTGGTTGAGCCCACCAAATCCGGCCGCTGGACATGGCACGGGGTTTTGGTCTGTACCGATTACGGACATCACGCTTCCATCCAAGCCGAGTTGCCCGCGCTGACGCCGCACGATGTTCTAAGAAAGTGGCTCTTCATCGATTCCACCCACGAAGACTTCGAATGCACCATGCAGGCAGTGGCGAAACACCTGGCAAGCAATGACCGGCGCTTTGGCATCCTGCCCCGGCAGGCCAGGACAGCGCGCTAGGTTCGTCATCCCCGAACCGGTTGGACAATGCGTCCACCAGTCGCGCAGAATGAATAGATATGGAAATCGTGAAGGTTGTTGGCCGCGAGATTCTAGATTCGCGCGGCAATCCCACCGTCGAAGCCGACGTGCTTCTCGCGGATGGTTCCATAGGCCGCGCCGCGGTTCCCTCTGGTGCTTCCACCGGTGAGCACGAAGCCGTGGAACTGCGCGACAGCGATCCCAAACGTTACCTTGGCAAGGGGACCCGCAAAGCGGTGGCCAACATCGTCAAGAAAATTGGCCCGGCCATCATGGGCATGGAGGCGGAAGATCAAAGCGCCATCGATCATACGATGATTGAGCTGGACGGAACTCCCAACAAAGCCAAACTGGGCGCGAATGCCATCCTGGCCGTTTCCATGGCTGCCGCGCGCGCTGCCGCTCATTCTCAGATGACGCCGCTCTATCGATACCTGGGGGGCGTGGGCGCCAACCTGTTGCCGGTTCCCCTGATGAATATCCTCAACGGCGGCGCGCACGCCGACAATTCAGTGGATCCGCAGGAATTCATGATCGTGCCCTACGGCGCGAGCAAATTCTCCGAAGCGCTGCGCATGGGCGCCGAAATTTTTCACACTCTCAAGGGAGTGCTGAAGAAGCGCGGCTACTCAACATCGGTGGGCGATGAGGGCGGCTTCGCGCCGAACCTGAAATCCAACGAAGAAGCTCTTGAGGCGGTGCTCGAAGCCATCGCCAAGGCGGGCTACAAGCCAGGCGCCCAAATCGGCATCGCGCTCGACCCGGCGGCCAGCGAGTTTTACGATAAGGCGAGCGGCAAATACGTCTTCAAGAAATCCGACAAAAGCCAGCGCACTTCTGACCAGATGGTGAAGTTTTGGGCCAAGTGGGTGGAACAATATCCCATCGTTTCCATCGAAGACGGCATGGCCGAAGACGATTGGGATGGCTGGAAGACCATGACCCAGGCTCTAGGATCGAAGATCCAACTGGTGGGTGACGACCTGTTTGTCACTAATACCGAACGCCTGGCGCAGGGCATCGAAAAGGGAATCGCCAATTCCATCCTCATCAAAGTCAACCAGATTGGCACGGTATCGGAAACTTTGGAGGCGATGCAGATGGCCACCAGCGCACACTACACCAACATCGTGTCGCACCGTTCGGGTGAAACCGAAGACGCATTCATCGCCGATCTGGCGGTGGCCACGCGCGCCGGGCAGATCAAAACCGGATCGGCCAGCCGCACAGACCGCATCGCGAAATACAATCAGCTCCTGCGCATCGAAGAGGAGCTGGGCAGCGACGCCAAGTTCGCCGGCCGGAAGGCTTTCCACCAATAATGCACGGCACAAAGAAGCCGCTGGTTCTCACCATCCTGGATGGCTGGGGCTTCGCGCCCGCCACGGAAGGCAATGCCATCGCCGCCGCGCGAAAACCTACCTTCGATCTGCTGCTGCGCCAGTACCCGAACACTCTGGTGCAAACTTCCGGCCCCTCCGTCGGCCTGCCCGACGGACAAATGGGAAACAGCGAGGTGGGTCATCTAAACATCGGCGCCGGCCGCGTCATCTACATGGACGTCACGCGTATCGACAAGCTGATCAAGTCGGGCGAATTCTTCAACAACCCCGTGCTGTTGGAATCCATGAAGCACGCCAAGACGCATCGCCTGCATCTGATGGGGCTGTGCAGCGACGGAGGCGTGCATTCTCAGTTGACGCATCTCTATGCGCTGCTCGAAATGGCCAAGAAACAAAACGTGGAGCAGGTGTTTGTGCATTGCTTCATGGATGGCCGGGATACGCCGCCCGAAAGCGGGGCTGGATACATCGAGCAAGTGCAGAAGGCCATGCGGCAGATCGGCGTGGGAGCCGTCGCCAGCGTGTCCGGCCGCTACTATGCGATGGATCGCGACAAGCGCTGGGACCGCGTGGAGCGCGCGTTCGACGCCATGGTGTTGGGCAAGGGCGAGAAATCGGACGACCCGGTAGCCGCCATGAAACGCTCTTATGAGCGCGGCATCACCGACGAATTCGTCGAGCCCGTCTCTATCCTCGATTCTCACAAGCAGCCGGTCGGTTTAATTCGCGACGACGATGCCTGCATCTTTTTCAACTATCGCGCCGATCGCGGCCGCGAGATGACCATGGCCTTGCTGGATCCGACGCTCGAAAAACCAGCGCGCTCCGTGGCGCCGAAGAATCTGCATTTCACCACCCTGACCGAGTACGACAAGAGCTTCCAGGTTCCTTTCGTGCTGCCGCGCGAGCATCCCAACAACATCCTTGCCGATGTGATGGCGCAATTGAATTGGAAGAACCTGCGCGTGGCAGAAACCGAGAAATACGCCCACGTCACTTACTTTTTCAATGGGGGAAACGAAAAGCCCTACCCCGGCGAAAGCCGCGAACTGGTGCCGTCTCCCAAAGTGGCAACCTACGATCTGAAGCCCGAAATGAGCGCGCAAGGCGTTACCGACGTGGTTCTAAAAGCGATTGAGGGACGCGAGTTCGATGTCATCGTCATGAATTACGCCAATGCGGACATGGTGGGCCACTCGGGGAAAATCGCGCCCACCATACTTGCGGTGGAAGCCGTGGATGCGGGGCTGGGCCAGATTTACGATGCTCTGCGCCGAACCGGCGGAACCTGGATGATAACCGCCGATCACGGCAATGCCGAGATGATGATCGATCCGGTTACGAAAGGTCCGCACACTTATCACACCACCAATCCAGTGCCGTTCATCCTGGTCAGCGATTCGCGCGTGATGCTGCGCTCCAGCGGCTCGCTACAGGATATTTCTCCCACCGTGCTGGGATTCCTGGATGAAAAGCAGCCCAAGGAAATGACCGGCCGCGACCTGCGGCTTTAACCGTGGCGCACGCACTCCTGCGTGCCGCGTTGACACTCGTGTGAACGCTACACTAAAACTATGTCCAAACAATATGCAGCACCGCCGTCCATGTCGATCGATCCCGCCGCCAAGTACACGGCCACGTTCGAAACATCGAAGGGCAAAATCGTCTGCGATCTCTTCGCGAAAGACGCGCCCAAGACGGTGAACAATTTCGTATTCCTGGCCAAAGAAGGCTTTTACGATGGAACGCAATTTCATCGCGTCATCAAGGACTTCATGGTTCAAGGCGGCGATCCGACGGCCAGTGGCCGCGGCGGTCCCGGCTATAAGTTCGAAGATGAGACCAAGGGCAATCCCAACCGTCACAAGGTCGGCTCGCTATCCATGGCCAACGCCGGCCCGAACACCAACGGCAGCCAGTTTTTCATCACCCATATCGCGACGGATTGGCTGGACGGCAAGCACACCGTCTTCGGCCAGGTCACCAGCGGCCAGGATGTGGTGGACAAGGTGCAACAGGGCGATCAGCTGAAATCCGTGACCATCCAGGAAGGCTGACCGGTGGCCTTTCCCATTCACAGAATGCGCCGCCTGCGGGCGACGGAGGCCCTGCGGAATCTGGTTCGCGAAACGCTGCTCGATCCGGCCGATTTCATCCTCCCGTTGTTCATCTGCCCCGGCGAAAATGTGCGCCGCGAGATTAGCTCCATGCCGGGGCACGCGCAGCTTTCGGTGGACCGGTTGGTGCTGGAGTGTGCGGAGGCCTATTCGCTCGGCATCGGCGGCGTCATTCTGTTTGGGATTCCAGAAACGAAAGATGAAATCGCGTCGGGAGCTTACGCCGGCGACGGCATCGTCCAGCAAGCCATTCGGGCGCTCAAGCGGGAAGTTCCCAAGCTGCTGGTCATGACCGACGTTTGCAACTGCGAATACACCAGCCATGGCCATTGCGGACTGGTGGTGGATGGCGAAGTACAGAACGATCCCACGCTCGAGTGGCTGGCCAAAGCGGCCGTTTCACACGCGCGCGCGGGCGCCGATATCGTGGCGCCCAGCGACATGATGGACGGCCGCGTGGCCGCGATTCGCCAGGCGCTGGATACCGCGGGTTTCAGCAACACAGCCATCGTTTCGTACGCCGCAAAATACGCGTCGGTTTTCTATGGGCCTTTTCGCGAGGCTGCCGAATCCACGCCGCAATTCGGCGACCGGCGCAGCTACCAGATGGATCCGGCGAATGCGCGCGAAGCCATGCGCGAAATCGAACTCGACATCGACGAAGGCGCGGACATGATCATGGTAAAACCGGCCATGCCGTACCTGGACATTATCCACGAAGCTCGCCGGCGTTTCAGTCTGCCGCTGGGCGCCTATCAGGTGAGCGGCGAATTCAGCGCCCTCACGGCGGCCATCAACAACGGCTGGCTGGATCGCGACCGGACCATTTTGGAATCGCTGACTGCCATCCGCCGGGCCGGCGCCGACTTCGTGCTTACCTATTTTGCGAAAGACGCCGCCCGCCTGCTGGCTTGATCCGCGGCTTACGATTCGGCCGGCCGCAAAGAATCGTTGGTCGCCAGCAGCACTTCCGTCTCCTCGCGTCTGCGAGCCGGGCCGTACACATGACCTTGCACTTTGTCGCAGCCCAGCACGCGCACCAGGTCTAGCTCGGCGCGCGTTTCCACGCCCTCCGCCACCACCGTCAGGTTCATGCTGTGCGCCATGCGCACAATGCTTTGAATCACCGCCAGCGAACCTTCCGGCTCATGTAAATTACGCAAAAACGACTGATCGATCTTGAGTGAATCCACCGGCAGTTTATTCAGATAGCTCAAAGAGGAATAGCCGGTGCCGAAATCGTCAATCGCGATACTGACGCCCAGATTCCGGATCTGCGTCAAACGGGCGGCCGCCTGCGGAAGGTCCTTCATGATGTAGCTTTCGGTTAGCTCCAGTTCCAGGCGGTCAGGCGGCAGTTTGCTCAGCGCCAGCGCGGCGGCCACGGTTTCCAAAAAATCCCGGCGCTCAAACTGCAGCGCGGACACGTTGACGGAAATGCGGGCCGCGCGATGCCCCGCTTTGTGCCAGCTGGCAGCTTCCAAACACGCACGTTGAATCACCCACGAGCCGATGTCGATGATGAGTCCGGTTTCCTCCGCGATAGGAATGAATTGCTTGGGCGAGATGCTTCCGTAAATGGGATGCCGCCAGGTGAGCAGGGCCTCCAGCCCCTCCACTTTCCCGCTCATGCCGACCACCGGCTGATACAGCAACTCGAATTCCTGGTGCTCCAGCGCGCGCCGCAGCGCGTTTTCCAGCCGCAAGCGCTCCAGGCTGGCGGTGTGGTCCTTATCGCGGAACACCACCACATCGTTCTTCCCGCTATTCTTGGCGTGATACATCGCCAGGTCCGCGTTGCGCAACAGTTCTGCAACACTCTGCCCGTGCCGCGGGAAGAGGGCCACGCCGATGCTGGCCGTTACGAAGAGCTCGTTGTCCTCAATCTGGTGCGGCGCTCGAAATGCATTCAGAAATTCTTGCGATGCCAGCACTGCCGTTTGCTCATCGGGCTGCCGTGTCAGCACAATAGTGAACTCGTCACCACCCATGCGTCCGGCCAGATCGTCTTCGGTGAGCAACAATTTCAGGCGCTGTCCCACTTCCTTCAGCAGCCGGTCTCCCATGGCGTGGCCCAGGATATCGTTGATCTGTTTGAAGCGGTCAAGATCGATGAACAGAACCGCCAGGCTTCCAGACCGGTCGCTGGCATCCCGCAGCGCCGCCTCCAGCAATTCCATAAAGTAAGAGCGATTCGGCAGGCCGGTGAGGGCATCGTGTCGCGCCCGGAACTCCAACCGTTCGGTGAACCCGCGTTGTTCCAATGCCCGCGCGGCCAAACGGCTGGCGGCTTGCAGCAGGTCGGCGTCGCTCTCGTCGCGCGGCTGCCGGTTTTTATAATGCACCGCGAGCATGCCGAGCAGCATGCCGTCGGCCGACAAAATGGGCGTGGAACGGCACGATTCGATCCCCATTTGTCCGGCCAGGTGCGCGCGGTCCGCCCAAAACGGGCAGGCGCGTATGTCCTCCCAGAACACGGTACCGCGAGCCACCTCGGCGGCCGGCAATCCAGCCGTGTCGCGCAGCACCCGGAACGGTTTTAACAGCCGCAGCCCTTCCTGGGAAAAACCGGGAGCGGCTGCCCAGGTGAGCATCTCGTCCCGCAGCAGCAGCAGGGAGCACAATGCGTCCGGGCATTGCGATTCCACCAGGTACACCACTTCAGCCAGGATGGTATCGATGCTTTCGTTTTCGGCCACCATCTCGAGCACCCGGTTGCGGTTCTTCTCCAGGCTCTGCAGCCGGTCGCGCTCGGATTGGATTCTGTGTTCCAGCACCACCCGCCCGACGCTGCGCGCCATCAATTCGAGCAGTTCACACTCGGAGTCTGGAAAATTTCGCGGCGATCCGGTGAAGGGCCCCGAAAAGCTGAGGGTCGCGAACAGTTCCGTGCCCAGCCAGACCGGCGTTCCGATATAGGTTTCAAACTCGGCCCGCGGACCGCTGCCCGGCATTCCAGGCTCCGAAGCCAGCGTGGTCCGCAGGCGGTTATTTATGGAATAGGCGCGGGTCTGCCATAACGGCATGGTCACGCCTCCCTTCAGGTCGCCGGCGCCGTAGGAAGCTTGCACCACTCCACTGAATCCTTCCACTTGCAGCAAAACGCCCACCGGCAGATGGAAGAGCCGGCAGCCGGTTTGCAGATGATCTTCCAGGGCCTGCTCCAGAGAAACGTAGCTGGTGGTACTCAGACGATGCAATTGCTTCAGCTGTTCGGCGAAACCGGTCCAGGCCCCGGCATTCTGCGCGCCTGTATTCTGATATCTTGATTCACCGAAAAACGGCGCCCTCACTACCGCTGCATCGGGCAGCACGCGGCCTGAGTCCTGGATCGCCACCGGACGCCCGCGTTCAAACAATAATCGCCTCACAACACTCAGGCGCACCCGGCTGCCGTCCCTGGCGATGGCGGTGAGATCCGCTCTTTGCGGACCGCCGCCGCCCAACTGCACGACAATCTGGTCGCGTGAGCTCATCCAGGATTCCGGTTCCAGCAACTGGTTAAGGTTCATGCATTGCGCAACTTCGCGCGCATAGCCCAGGACGCCGGCCATGGCTGCGTTCATTTCCACCACGTTTCCGTCCAGATCGAAGGAGTAAACGCATCCGGGAGAATCGTGTAAATCTTCCGGCCCGCTGGCTGGGACTGGGAATTGGTGTGAAATGGCCATGGCTGCTCTCTTCAGTCGAACGATGTCGCCCATATACAACGACGGGCGACGCTAGCCAGTGGCCCTACCGGGCTCGCGGCGAGTCTCTTCCCGCCCGGCCGGCTTGCGTTTGACGCGCGAAATCGGCACGTTCAGGATGATCGAGAGCAACGTAAAAATCAATGATGAACTCTGGACCACAACCTTCATGGGGAAATGACTTGGTACATTGTCCCATATGCCGCAGCTCAAGGTTCGGACCGGGACCGTCGCCCCCCAGGAGCCCCGAACGGCCGAACCGCGCTGGCCGGCCGTGCTTGCCCTGCTGGCCACGGGCGGCTTGCATTTTGTCATTCCCGCGCCGCTCCGCTTCGGCCAGGACTGGCTTTTGCTGGCCGTGGTGACCATATTGCTGATTCCCACGGTGGTGGCCCACCGGATAGGAAAACAGGTGCTCAATCGCGTGCTCAGCCACATTGTGCTGAGCGCCGTGACTGCCTCCATGGTATGGTCGCTGGGCTTGCTGATCCTGCGGCTGCCCAAGCATCTGGATCCCCCGCAAGAGCTGTTGCGAGCCGCGGTGTCCTTATGGATCGCCAACATTCTGGTTTTCGCCTCGTGGTATTGGCGTCTGGATGCCGGCGGTCCCAATCAGCGCGACCTGAGAGATGCCCACGACGAAGGCGCGTTCCTGTTTCCCCAAATGATCACGCCCTGGGAAAGCGACAAGAACTGGCGCCCCGGCTTCGTGGATTATCTTTTCCTGGCATTCAATACCAGCACCGCGTTTTCGCCCACCGACGTTCCCGTTCTGTCGCGCTGGGCCAAATTGATGATGATGGTGCAGGCCTTGATTTCATTGGCTACCGTGGCATTGCTGGCGGCCCGGGCGGTGAACATTTTGTAGCGCACACTCTATATCAGGAATCAGAGATTTTCGAGCAACAGACCTGACGGTCGCGCCCTTCTAGGGGCGGAACGAGTCCGAAGATCCGATACTATCGAAGGGCTCACACAGCCTACCGGAAGGAAAGCGATGCCTCATCGAAACGCATGGATCATAGTCGCCCTGGCAGCGGCGCCAACGTTCTCCCAAGCGCAGTGGCTGAACCACCCCACTCCGGGTATCCCGCGAACACCGGATGGGAAGCCTAACCTTTCCGCCCGTACGCCGCGCGCAGCCGATGGACGACCCAACCTCTCCGGACTCTGGCAAACGGAAGCCGCCCCAGCCGAAATGTTGGAGCGCTTGATCCCAGGCGCCACAAATGGCGCGGGTGAAGAACCTCTCTCGCAGTATTTCATCAATATCCTGTCCGATTTCAAGCCCGAAACTGCGCCCATTCAGCCGGCCGCTGCCGCGTTGTTCCTGCAACGCGCGAAGACCTTCAGCAAGGAATCTCCCCTTTCGCACTGTCTTCCGGAAGGAATGCCGTTGGTAGAGATGGCCCCCGCGCCTTACAAGATCGTCCAAACGCCCGGACTGACGGTGATGCTTTATGAGCGGGACACAACCTTCCGCCAGGTGTACACCGACGGCCGGAAGCTGCCCGCTGATCCGCAACCGTCTTGGCTGGGGTACTCGGTCGGCAAATGGGATGGCGATTCACTGGTAGTGGACAGCAACGGCTTCAATGACCGTGGCTGGCTGGATGCGCGCGGTCACACACATAGTGAAGCGCTGCATCTTACAGAACGATTTCACCGCTTGGATTTCGGCCATATGGAAGTGCAGCTCACGATTGACGACCCCCAAACTTATACCAGGCCATTTACTATCCATCTGAAGCAGCGCCTGCAAGCAGATACTGATGTGCTGGAAGCTTTTTGCGCTGAAAACGAGAAGGACTCACGGCACGTCGATGGCAAGTAGGACCGCCAGCCGCAGATAATCAAGGGAGTTTTGTAAATTTCCTAGCGCCAATCCGGCCGCGATGCGTTAGACTACCCAAGAATCCTTGTGAGTATTGATACGGATGTGGGCCTGACGATTCGTGGCTTGCTCGAATCTCAGGCTGCGCAAACACCAGATGCCGCAGCGCTGCTGGCCCCGGGGCGCGATCCCATTACCTACGCGCAGCTACTGGCGCAAGTGGAAGCTGCGCGAACCGCTCTTCTCGGAGCCGGAGTGTGCCGCGGCGATCGGGTAGCGGTGGTTCTTCCAAACGGCCCCGGAATGGCAGCGGCCTTTCTTTCTACGGCGGACGTCGCCACCTGCGCTCCCTTAAACCCGGCTTACCGCGAATCCGAATTTAGCTTTTATCTTTCAGATCTCACGCCCAAGGCCATCGTGGTGGAGCAGGGCTTGGAATCGCCAGTGCTGGCCGCCGCCAAAGAACGTTCCATTCCCGTGATCCGTCTCTGCTCCCACCGGGAGGGCCCCGCCGGATCGTTCTGGCTGGAACACGATTCGCCCGCAGCCATGGGCTCCCCAAACGGGCCACCGCAGCCTGACGACATCGCGCTTGTTCTGCATACGTCGGGCACCACTTCCCGGCCCAAGCAGGTTCCGTTATCGAATTCCAACCTGTGCCGCTCCGCCGCTCACATCCGGCGCGCATTGGAATTGACGGCGGCAGACCGTTGCCTGAACATGATGCCGCTGTTCCATATCCACGGGCTGGCAGCGGCGTTGCTCGCGTCGCTTTCCGCGGGCGCAAGCCTGGTATGCACGCCGGGCTTCTACGCGCCGCGCTTCCTGGAGTGGCTCGCGGAATTCGAGCCAACCTGGTATACGGCGGTCCCCACCATGCATCAAGCCATTTTGGCGCGCGTGGGCGATCAGCCGCGCTCCACGTCGCTGCGATTCATCCGCTCTTCGTCCGCGGCGCTGCCTCCCCAGGTGATGGCCGAACTGGAGCGCGTATTTTCGGTCCCCGTCATCGAAGCATACGGGATGACCGAAGCATCGCACCAGATGGCCAGCAATCCGCTGCCTCCGGCCGCCCGCAAGCCGGGTTCGGTTGGCCGGGCAGCCGGCCCTGAGGTCGCGATTCTGCTCAACGGGAATCTGGCGCCATCGGGCATCACCGGCGAGATAGTCATCCGCGGCCCCAACGTCATGGGCGGTTACGTTGCGAACCCGGAGGCGAACGAGAACGCGTTTCACGCCGGCTGGTTTCGCACCGGCGACCTGGGACGGCTGGACGAAGAAAATTATCTGTTCATCAGCGGCCGCACCAAGGAGATCATTAATCGCGGCGGCGAAAAAATATCGCCGCGCGAAATCGACGAAGCGCTTCTGGAGCATCCGTCCGTTGCGCAGGCCTTGGCCTTCGCACTCCAGGATACAAAACTCGGCGAGGAAGTCGCGGCCGCGGTCGTGCTAAGACCGGACGCTTCCGCCAACGAAACCGAGCTACGCGAGATCGTCTCCGCTCGCCTGGCCGATTTCGAAGTCCCCCGCCGCATCGTCCTTCTGGACGAAATTCCAAAAGGACCAACCGGCAAACCGCAGCGCATCGGCCTTGCAGCCAAGCTCGGCCTGGATGCCACTTTTGAACAGCCTCTGAGACAGGCCGAGCGCAGAGAGCCCCGTACGCCATCTGAGAAACTCGTCGCCGGCTTGTGGGAGCACGTGCTGGGCCGGGACAACATCAGCGCTCAGGAAAATTTCTTCGACCTCGGTGGCGATTCC
>DATHNM010000117.1:0-5100 GCA_035486095.1 Bryobacteraceae bacterium | reverse complement strand
GGATGGTCGAACCGGATGAACTTTTGTCCGAACCGCTCCTGAATGCCGCTATGCTTCACCTTGTGATGCGCCAGGTGCTCGTCCCAAAACTTGGTGGTCCCCTTCTTCACCGTGTAGGCGGTGGATTGGATCTGGCCCGATCCCGGACGGCCTGGCACCCGCTTGTAGGGAAAGGTGGTATAAACCGAACCCGGCTCCGCGTTGGCATTCGAGTAATACAGGTGGTAATGGGCGTATCGTCCGTCGAAAAGGACGGTCTGTTTAATCAGCCGCTGCCCAAAGACCTGCGTCAAGAAATCTACGTCTTCTTGGGCTCCAGATGCACAAACGGTGACGTGGTGGAAACCCGATACCAGGGACATGTTGCATTACCTCCGGCGCGATTATATCAAGAGTGCTATCGGCACAAAAACTCGCGCGCGGTCTCAATATATCAACCCGGCCGCTTGCATGCAAGGCAGGGAAATCAGCTCTCCGCAGCTTCGGCGCAGCCGGATTCGGGAAGGACAACCGGCCACAGGGTGCGCGACCAGCGTGCGTGAAAGTTCCACTCGCAGAAATAGTTGGCCAGCGTCACCAAGGGGATACCCAGCATGAGCGGGCTCAGCATTAAGGTCCAGGGATGCTCGCCCACCAGGCTCGATGCGATACCGAGTACCGCCCGGGTGAGCTTGGCGTAGTTGCCCGACGCCCCGTCTACCCGTCCGCGGCCCTGGCGCACGGCTTCCAGATAGGAGTGGATGCTGTGCGCGCCAGAGACTTCAGTGTAGGTGAGCGCCAGCGTCTGGATGGTATGCGCGTCGCTTCCGCCCACCGCGGCCTTCTGCCAATCCCGGGCCAGGCGCGCGGCGGCTCGATTATTGATGGCCGGAATATGGCCGTTCAATGTTTCCATGGCCGGGAACAGGTTTTCGAACAGCTCGAAATCAAGTTCCGTGCGGCGTCCGGTGAGGCTGGAGAAAACATGGTTGATGCTGAACAATATCTTCTGTTCCTGAAGGTAGGCGGCGAGTGCCGGCACGTCGCTGCGCCGGCGCTGCAGTTCGACGTGATGGCGCTCTTCGATACCGTAGGCGCCAACGTGGATCTCAGTTCCCGAAGGAGTGGTACAGGTCACCTCTTCGCTCAGAAAGAAATCGGGATAGCGCCGAAGATGCTCGGCGGAGTCGATGGAATCGTGATCGGTAACGGTCACCAGATCCATACCGCGGCCCTTCAGAGTCCGATAAACAGCCTCGGGATCGTTGTAGCTCTCGCGGCATAACCGCTGAAATCCGGGAATGTTGCACATGCCCGAATGCCGCGTATGGACGTGCAGATCGCAGCGCATGCCTCTTTGTATACTGCTATACGTTACAATTAGTTGAATTGTGGAAAAAACATTCGTGACAGGGAATGTATTCGGGCTTGCGCGAAACAATGTGTGCGCCGCGGAATCAAAACAGCGCGTGCGCCGGTTCCCGTTTTGCTGCGTTCTTATCCCGATCATCTTCATGGCTCTGCCAGCCGCCGCCCCGGCGTATTCCGTTCTGACCCACGAAGCCATCATCGATTCCAACTGGGTGCAGTACCTGCGTCCGCTGCTTCTGAAGCGCTTTCCCAACGCCACCACAGATCAACTGCGAGAGGCGCACGCCTACGCTTATGGCGGCGCGATCATCCAGGACATGGGCTATTATCCATTCGGCAGCAAGTTCTTTAGCGACCTGGTGCATTACACGCGCAGCGGCGATTTTGTTCTGGCTTTGCTGAAGGATGCCCAGGAATCGTCGGACCTGAACGATTATGCATTCGCGCTGGGGGCCCTGGCGCACTATGCTTCCGACAACCTGGGCCATCCCGTGGCAGTGAATCGCACGGTGCCCCTGGTCTATCCCAAACTGCGCGCACAATTCGGCCCCGAAATCACCTACGAAGACAATCCCGCCGCGCATCTGAAAACCGAGTTTGGCTTTGATGTCATTGAGGTGGCACATGGACAATATGCCAACGACGCCTATCATGACTTCATCGGATTCAAAGTGGCCAAGCCGCTCTTGGAGCGTGCCTTCGAGCAGACATATTGCGTCCCGCTCAAGAGCCTGTTTTCCAGCCTGGATCTTGCGCTGGGAACTTATCGTTGGTCGGTAAGCCAGGCTATTCCGGAGATGACCAAGGCTGCGTGGGCAGCCAAGAGGAAGGACATCCAGAGCCTGCAGGCAGGCATGACGCGCCGCCGCTATGTCTATCACATTTCAATTTCGGCTTACCAGAAAGATTGGGACGACAAATACCAGCGGCCTGGGCCAGGCGCTCGATTCCTGGCGTTTCTCTTTCGCCTGATTCCCAAAGTGGGGCCTTTCAAGGCATTCGCTTTCAAGGTGCCGCCGGCGGCCGCCGAAAAGATGTTCCTGGCCAGCTTGGACGAAACCATCCGGCGCTACCGGGAACTGCTTATGGGCGTGAGTGACAATCGTCTTGAGCTGCCCAACGAAAACTTTGACACGGGACGCCCTACGCGCCTGGGTGATTATCACCTGGCGGATGAAACCTATGCCAAGCTGCTGGAGCGCTTCGATGGCCACTTGAACGACGTTTCGGATGCGCTGCGCGGGAACATAACGATGTTCTACGGCGCCTCTGGAAATGCCGGTTCGCCTAAGGCCCAGTCCACGCTGGCTGCATTACGCAGTTCGCCCCCAGGCGTGCCGGACAAATAAGGCTACTGTGTCAGACATGAATAAGGCAAACGTCAGACGGCCACTTCGCGCTTCAGTGGCAGCACCACTGAAATGCGGGTCCCTTTGCCGGGTTCCGATTGTATGGACAACTGCCCGCACAGTTCCCGCACGCGTTCGGTGATGCCGAGCAAGCCCAGGCCGTAGGCAACGCCGCTATGCTGATCGAACCCCACGCCATCGTCTTCCACCAGCACCACCAGCTTGCCGCTGGAATCTTCCAACTTCACGTGGATGTTCTTGGCTTGCGCGTGGCGCGCGCAGTTGGTGAGCCCTTCCTGCACGATGCGATAAAGATAAGTGCGGTGCGGATCGGGGACATCGCGTAAATCCCCATCCACTTCCAGTCGAATGGGAGTGTTGTAGCGTCTGGAATATTCCCGCGCCTGCCATTCCAGCGCCGGGCCCAATCCCAGCACGTCCAGCATGGCCGGCCGCAATCCCATGGCGATGTCGCGCGTGGTCCGCAGCGTGCTTTCCGCCAGCTTCTTAGCCTGATCCAGGTGAGGATCGGTTTCCCCGCCCGGCGTGGCCCGTCCGCGCTCCAGATTGCCCAGTTCCATGCGCAGCGCCGTCAGCAACTGGCCGATTTCATCGTGCAGTTCGCGCGAGAGCGACTTTCGTTCCTGCTCCTGCGACGACACCAGCTGCTGCGAAAGATGCCGCAAGCGCTCCTCGGCCAGCTCGCTCACTTTCTGATGCGCCGCGGATTCCTTTTCGAGCGTGGAAATGCGGAATACACTGGCCCCCGCAATGATGGCGCCCAGCACCAACGCCGTCAGCAGCGTCTCCCAAATGTCGTTCTGCAAATTCACCACGGACTGGCTGAGATCGCGGCGGCGCGATTCGAAATTCTCCTCGTTCAACTTCCCCAGCTCTTCGGCGATCGCGAAAATCGGCAAGGTCTCCGAACCGAAGCCATTGTCGAGGACCTGCGCCCGGGTTAGCGCCGGACTCTGCCGGAATTCGGTTCCCACCGTGGCCAGGTAAGCCTCCAGCGCGTTCTCCAGGCGCTCCACAGGCCGGCTGCTGCGTTGCGGACGCAGCGACTTCAGCTGGGCCAGGCTGGATTCCGTGGTGGCGCGCAAACTGGCCAACTGGATGGCGTAAGCGCTGGCCGACGCATCGCGTTCCAACAACCGGTCACGCCGTAAAACAGCCACGCGCGACGTGTCCGAGCGGATGCTCTCCACAACGTTCTCAATGTGCCGGTAAGTATCCTCCACCGTCAAAATCTGCTGGTGGATGCGGCGCGTCTCCTGGATGCTGGCCACGCCGGACAAGCCCATGATAATTAACAGGAATCCCAGGCCGAAGACGGACACCGGCCAAATGGTTTGGGGAACGGTTTTCACTGAGTTGCCAGCCTCAAAAAGCAGTACTCCCGACGAGTCCGGTACTGGACCCCCCTGTACTATCGACCGGATTGTCCCACTCCGTTAGCCAGACGAAAATCAGTTCACGTTACAGCCATGACCGCGGTAACGAAACGCCCTAAAAGGACTAAAAATGACCAAT
Source organism: Bryobacteraceae bacterium (assembly GCA_035486095.1). Classification (GTDB taxonomy): domain Bacteria; phylum Acidobacteriota; class Terriglobia; order Bryobacterales; family Bryobacteraceae; genus Palsa-89. Next base: position 865 of record DATHNM010000117.1, on the reverse strand, counting down.
CATCGCGCCCTTCTTTTTCTCATGCGGGTCTGGCGGAATTGCCAGGGCCAGGATCTTATCGAATACGCTCTGATGGCTGGCTTCGTCGCGGTTGCGGCAGGCGCCATTATGCCCGGAGTCACCAGTAGCATCAGCACCATCTTCAGCCAGGTCACATCCGTGATGACCAACGCCGCAAGCTAGCGCGAACTTTGCGCCAGGTTGTTCGTACCATATCAGTATGAGCAGCCTGGTATCGGATCTGCGCCATTCACTGCGCGTTCTTGTCGCGAATCCTGGATTCACCGGCATCGCCGTCGCAGCCCTGGCGCTGGGCATGGGCGCCAACACGGCGATTTTCTCGGTGGTGAATGCAGTGCTGCTGGCGCCGCTCCCCTATCCGCAGTCTGACCGCATCATGCGAATCCAGCGCAGCTTCAATGGCGGCGATGGCGGAACATCAGTTTCCATCCCCAAGTTCATGGCCTGGAAAAAGGCCAACCAGACCTTTGAAGCACTGGCGCTGTACGATATTGCAGGTCCGGGTCTAAACCTGGGTTCGGGTGACCGGCCGGAGCAGATCAAAGGCATTCACGCCTCCGCCGATTATTTCCGCGTCTTCGGTGTCTCGCCTCTCTTCGGCCGTACATTTCTGCCGGAAGAGGACCAGCCCAATGGCCCCAAGGCCGCCGTGCTGAGCAATGATCTTTGGCGAACCCGCTTCGGCTCAAACCCGGGGCTGGTGGGCAGTTCGATTCTGCTGGGTGGCGATCCTTACACGGTAGTGGGAATCCTCCCCGCGACGTTCCATTCCGATCCTCCAGCCGACGTTTTTATTGCCATGCAGGCCGATCCCAATAGCACCAACCAAGGGCACTTTCTCCTG
>DATHNM010000116.1:0-9282 GCA_035486095.1 Bryobacteraceae bacterium | reverse complement strand
CCGGAACAATGCCTTCTTCAACCGCCGCGCGAGTGGCGTGCAGAGCATCCTCGACACGCGCCTTCTTCTCTTTCATTTCGGTCTCGGTTGCCGCGCCCACCTTGATCACCGCAACGCCGCCGGCCAGCTTGGCCAGACGTTCTTGCAGCTTTTCACGATCGTAATCGCTGGTGGTGTCGTCGATTTGTGCACGCAACTGCTTAATGCGGCCTTCAATCGTCTTCTGCGCGCCGGCGCCATCGATGATGGTGGTGTTGTCCTTGTCCACGGTGACGCGCTTGGCGCGGCCCAGGTCTTCCAGCCGTACACCTTCCAACTTAATGCCGGTCTCTTCCATCAGGGCCTTGCCGCCCGTCAGGACGCCGATGTCTTCCATCATGGCTTTGCGGCGATCGCCGAAGCCAGGGGCCTTCACCGCGCAAGCATTCAGCGTGCCGCGCAGCTTGTTCACAACCAACGTCGCCAGCGCTTCGCCTTCCACTTCCTCGGCGATCACCAGCAGCGGCTTGCCGGAGCGGGCAATCTGCTCGAGCAACGGAAGCAGGTCCTTCATGTTGCTGATCTTCTTTTCGTGGATCAGGATGTAAGGATCTTCCAGAACGCACTCCATGCGATCGGGATCGCTGATGAAGTAAGGCGAGAGATAGCCGCGGTCAAACTGCATGCCGTCCACGGTCTGCAGTTCGGTTTCCATGGTCCGGCTCTCTTCCACCGTGATGACGCCATCCTTGCCAACTTTCTTCATGGCTTCGGCAATGGTGTTGCCGATGGCCGCGTCGCCGTTGGCCGAGATGGTTCCCACCTGCGCGATGGTCTCGTTGTCCTTGACGTCCTTGGAGAACTTCTTGACTTCGTTGACCACCAGTTCCACGGACTTCTCGATGCCGCGCTTCAGGGCCATCGGGTTGGCGCCGGCTGCCACAGCCTTCACGCCTTCGCGGAAGATGGACTGTGCCAGGATGGTGGCGGTGGTGGTGCCGTCGCCGGCCGTGTCAGAGGTCTTCGAAGCTACCTCACGCACCATCTGCGCGCCCATGTTCTCCAGCGGATCCTTCAGTTCCACTTCCTTGGCGACGGTGACGCCGTCCTTGGTAATGGTTGGGCCGCCGAACTTCTTCTCCAATACGACGTTGCGGCCGCGGGGGCCAAGCGTGACCTTTACGGCATCAGCCAACTGGTTGACGCCGCGTAGAATTGCTTGACGGGAATTTTCGCTATAGACAATCTGTTTTGCTGCCATTGAAAATGTCTCCTTTCAAAGAAACTTTGCGCCTAGGCTACCTTGGTAGCTTTCTTCGGGGCGCCTTCCAATACTCCGAGGACCTCGTCCTCGCGCATGATCAGGAATTCCTCTCCATCAATGCGGATCTCACTGCCGGAATACTTGCCGAACAGGATGCGGTTGCCCTTTTCCACGTCCAGGGGAACCACTTTGCCATCTTCCAGGCGCTTGCCCTTGCCAACGGCTACAACTTCGCCTTCTTGCGGCTTCTCTTTGGCGGAATCCGGAATAAACAGACCACCAATCTTGTTTTCCTTTTCGTCTTCAAGACGTTTTACGACGATGCGGTCGTAGAGCGGACGAATGTTCATAGTGTTGAACCTCCTCTAACATGGGGATTGAAACTGTGGGGCGGACCAGCAAACGCTTTCCGCTCCTCGGCTATATTAGCAGACTCCAACGAGGAGTGACAATAATCCTCTGTAAGTTATTGAATATGCATGAAATAAATTTGCGACTCAAACTCAATGGACAGGGCTCGCGGCTTCTCGATATGCTGGATAAGTATCCTATGGATACAAATGCATGCGACGTGTAGCGCCACTGATCCTGTTGGGCTTCGTCGCAATCCTCTCAGGTGTCGGCTGGACTTATTACGTCCGGCTGAAGCAGCAGGCGGCCAACGCACCCGCCAAACCTAAGAGGCTGGCGCCGGGAACCTCGGCCACATTCCATGGCTGGACCTACAGCCATACCTCCAGCCAGAAGACTGTTGTCACCATACACTCCGACGACTTTCAGGAATTGGACGGCAAGGACGAACTAACCGGAGTAACGCTCGACATCTTCAACAAAGAGGGCGACAAATACGATCACGTGAAGTGCGCCAAGGCGGAGTTCGACGTGGGCAAGGGCATTCTCTATTCGGAGGGCGAAGTGGAGATCACGCTGAACGTGCCCGACAATGAGGAGCCCAATGGACGGCTGATGGCCATCACATCGTCCGGTGTCAGCGTGGAGAGCAAGACCGGGAAGTCAACCACCGATCGTCTGGCCACCTTTCGGTTCGACCGGGGCGATGGCCAGGCCATGGGTGCCGATTACGATCCCAACACGCGCGAGCTGAATCTGCATAGCGACGTTTCCATGACCTGGCGCGGAACCGATCCCGGCACCATACCTATGAAGATTGAGACGGCGCAACTCAACTACAAGGAGCGCGACGGGAAGGTATATCTGACACCGTGGTCCAAGCTGACTCGCGACACCCTGATGTTGAATGCCGGCCCAGCCACCGTCACCTTGCAAAAAGGCAACCTCAAGATGGTGGACACCACCCAGGCCAAGGGCATCGATCAGCGGCCCGGCCGCAACCTGGAATATGGCGCCAATCAACTCTTTGTGGAGTTTAACGACAGCAACCAGATTCAGAAGATCACGGGCGTGGAGCAGGCCCACGTAGTATCCAAGGGCGACACCTCGCAGACCACTATTACGTCCGATCAAGTGGTGATGGGCTTCCAGACCACCGAATCGGACAGTATTTTGCAAACCGCCGTGGCTCAGGGTCACAGCATCATGGAATCAAAACCGGTGATCAAGCCGGGCGTCGATCCGGCCGACACACGCGTATTGAAGAGCGAAACTATTCATACCAGGATGCGCCCGGGCGGCCAGGAAATTGAGGCAGTTGAGACGGACGGGCCAGGCGCCATCGAGTTTATTCCCAATCGAGCGGAGCAGCCGCATCGTTGGATGAACGGCGATCACATCTGGATGACCTACGGGCCGAAGAATACCATCCAGAGCTTCCGCTCCATCGCGGTGACCACCCGCACCGAAAAGCCCAAGCTCAAGGATGCCAAGGAAGCGCCGGCGCCGGCGCTCACCTGGAGCAAGAATCTGGTGGCCACCTTCCAACCCAATTCGTCGCAGCTTGCCAGTCTGGATCAAACTGGAGATTTTCGCTATGAAGAGGGCGCCCGCCATGCCAAGGCCGACCGCGCCTTGCTGGATCAGCCCAACAACATTATCAATTTGCTGGGCGGCGCGCGCATGTGGGACGGCACTGGTTCAGCTGATGCGGACAAGATCTTGATGAATCAGATGACGGGCGATTTCACCGCCGAAGGGCATGTTACCTCCACGCGCGTTCCGGACAAAAAGAAAGACGATTCCAGTGGAGGCGGCATGCTTTCCGAAGACGAGCCGCTGCACGCGCGCGCCAAAAAGATGATCTCCAAGGAGAACAATCTGGATATCCGCTACGAGGGCGACGCGGTGCTCTGGCAGGGCGCGGACCGGCTGGAAGCGGAAACCGTGGAGATTGATCGCGATAACAATCTGCTGAAGGCGCACGGCCACGTCCTGAGCCAGCTGCTCGACAAAACCAAGGACGAGGGCAAAACCAAGGATGGAGCGAAGCCGGACCCGCCACCGAAAACCGAAACCAAACCCTCCCTACGCGTGTTTACTATCGTGCGGGCGCCGGATCTGGATTATAACGATGACACGCGCCTGGCGCATTATAGCGGCGGCGCGACTCTGGAGCGGCCCAATATGACGGTGAAAGGCCAGGATATTCATGCATTCCTGCGCAACGACAGCAACGATTCGTCGCTTGATCATGCCACCGCCGACGGCCACGTGGAAGTACATGAAACGGCCACGGACCGCACCCGCGATGCGTGGTCCGAACATGCCGAATACTACGTGGACGAAGACAAAGTTATTCTAGAGGGAGGTCAGCCGCGCTTCGTGGATAGTACGCGCGGCACCACTCGAGGGCAGAAATTGACTTGGTATTCGTCCGACAACCGGCTGCTGGTGAACGGTGTAGCGCAGGAACCGGTGAAGAGCGTGCTGCACCACAAGGCCGCCACCGCCAAGTAAGCTCCCCATGCGCACCCTGCAAACTGTCGAGATTTCGAAAAGCTACCGCGGCCGGAAGGTCGTGGACAACGTATCGCTGTGGGTGAAGCAGGGCGAAGTGGTTGGTCTGCTGGGGCCGAACGGCGCCGGCAAGACCACGTCTTTCTACATCATCGTGGGCCTCATCAGCGCCGATTCGGGCAGCGTGCAAGTGAGTAACGGCGATGGCTCGGAAGACATCACCAACATGCCCATGTATCAGCGCGCCCGGCGCGGCATCAGTTACCTTCCGCAGGAAGCTTCGGTCTTCCGCAAGCTGAGCGTGGAAGACAACCTGATGGCCATCCTGCAGACGCTGCGCATGAGCGGGCGCGAGCGGCGCGAAAGAATGAACCGGCTGATCGAGCAACTGGGCCTGGAAACAGTCCGCCACAACAAAGGCTACGCTCTTTCCGGCGGCGAGCGGCGGCGCGTTGAGATTGCGCGCTCGCTGGTGATTGAGCCCAGCTTCCTGCTGCTGGACGAACCGTTTTCCGGCATCGATCCGATTCAGATTTTAGAACTGCAGCGCATCATTTTCGACCTGAAAAATTCGGGCATCGGCATTCTGGTTACCGACCACACCGTTCGCGAGACCCTGGCAGTGACGGATCGCGCGTACATTATCAACAACGGCAAGATCTTCCGTGCCGGAACGCCCGACGCGCTGCGCCGCGATCCTGAAGTGCGCCGCGTGTATCTGGGTGAAAATTTCGATCTCGAACTCGAATCCGGCCGTTCGAAATACGTGGCGGAAAGATAAGCACGCGGCCAGGCCCCAACAAAATGGAACTCGAAAAGCTTCTTCTGCGCAAGGTTGGCGAGGCGGTGGGCCGCTTCAAAATGATTCGCGATGGCGATCGCGTGGCGGTGGCGTTGTCCGGCGGCAAGGATTCGCTCACGCTGCTGGAAGCGCTCTTGCTGCTGGCCCAGCGCGCGCCCATCCGGTTCTCGGTATGCGCCTTCACCGTGGAGCAGGGCAAGTTCCTGCGCCCCATTGAGCCGCTGGGCGAATACCTGAAAAAACGCGGTGTGGATTGGACGTACACGCGCGACAATCCATCGCTCAAATTGCTCGAAGAACAGCCTGATCATGGATGCGACCTTTGCAGCCGTTACCGCCGGCGCGCCGTCTACCAGATCGCCCGCGGCCTGGGCGCCAATGTGATCGCGTTCGGCCATACCGCCGACGATTTTTGCGAATCGTTCCTGCGCAACGCGATGTTCACCGGCCGCATCAGCGCATTGCCGCCCATCACTTACTCTCGCGAGAAGGATTTCCGTCTGATTCGCCCGCTGGCGTTTGTTACCGAGGACATCACCACCCGTTACGCCGAATCGCTGGGCGCGCCCATCACGCCCTGCGGCTGTTCGCTGCGGACGGGAACGGTGCGCAAGTCCATCCGCAGCCTCTTCAGTGAAATCGAGAAGGACTATCCGCATTTGAAAGAGACGCTGCTCTCGGCCATGGGCAATCTGGAGCCCAGCCGTCTGCTCGACCCGCGCTACCTGGAGTTAGGCGCGCCGGCGAAGCCAGAGCTGCTGCCCATCCTGGACGACTAGTCTTTCTTTACCGCCTGAAATCCGAAGCGTCGCTTGCTGGCGGGCGCCTTCTTCATTTGCAGGATCTCGCCCGCCAGAGCGCCTATCATGGCTCCATGGCGTTGGTTCACGCTTTCCACCTTATCCACGCGAAGCGCGAGATCCTTGTGGTTCATGAGCATCTCGCGCAGCCGAATAAAAGCGCGAATGATCATGATATTCATCTGGACCGCGCGCTTACTGCGCAGCACCGAGGAGAGCATGGCGATGCCGTGCTCGGTGAAGACCAGGGGAGCGTACTTGCGGTGACGGCCGCGGCCCGTTTTGCTATGGTTTGCGCGGCTGCTGTCTAAGGTCACAGATTGTGACCTTAAAGCTTTTGCCTCTTCGGCCGTTATTTGGAACATAAAGTCGGCGGGGAAACGGTCGCCGTTGCGCTTCACGGCTTGATTGAACGCCTTGGTGGTTACGCGATATAACTTCGCCAGATCGTGGTCGAACATAACAGTGTGGCCACGCATCGCAAAAATGCGGCGTTCAATTGTTCCGGCGGGAATGCGAGCCAGACCGGCCTGGACCGCGCTGACCTTTACTAATGCAACTTTGTTCGACATAAGCTTATTGCGCTCCTCGTGATAACAGCATTACTTTCGCTGTATGAAACATGATCACGGCGTCCAATGCCGGCGCCAGGTTCTTGATGTAGTACAAATCGTATTCCAGCTTTACGATGGTGTCCTCAATGCTGTCGCCATATTTGTGTTTGATCTGCGCCCAGCCGGTGATACCGGGTTTAATGCAGTGCCGCTGGCGGTAGTAGGGAAGGCGCTTTTCAAGCTCGGCGACGAATTCAGGACGTTCCGGCCGCGGCCCGACAATCGACATATCGCCCTTCAGGACGTTGAACAACTGGGGCAGTTCGTCCACCCGCAGCCTGCGCAGCCAGCGTCCCAGCGGTGTCACGCGCGGGTCGTTCCGCGCCGCCCAGACCGCGCCGCTGTGCGCCTCCGCATCCTGCACCATCGAACGAAATTTATACAGCGTGAAAACGCGGTTGTCCTTGCCCACCCGCTGCTGGCGAAGGAGGGCCGGCCCGGGCGATGTCAGCTTCACCAGAACCGCCACCAGCAGCATCAGCGGCGCCAGCACCACTGCCGCCAGCGAGGCAATGGCCATCGAATAGGCCGATTGCAGACGTACCCCGCTCCGGCTTGGCCCCAGCTCGCTCGAACTGAAGATAAGCTGCGAGGGGCGAAGCTCGTGCGTCGAGATCCGTTCGAATGCCATCTCGTAGGTGGTCAGCGCATCTTCGATCCGGATGCCGGAGAGCCGCAGCTCCAGTAGCTGAGCTACCGGTAGATTAGAACGGCGCTCGCGTAAACCCACTACAATGCGCTTGGGATGCAGCCGCTCCACCACTTCGAGCAGATCGGAAATCGCTCCCAGCCGGTTTCCGCCTGGCGGATTGGAATCATCCAGAAAACCCAAAGGCGTTAAGCCCTTCTCCGGATGCGCTTCCAGATGGCAGGCGATTTCCTGGACTATCGGCGAATCGCCGAGAAAAATCACGCGTTCCGAACGCAGCCTCGTCAAAAGCACTCGACTAAAGAAAAGCCGCCACGCCATCAAGGCCAGGATGGTGAGCGCGCTGCCCGCGATCATGGGTCCGGCCGGCACCACCAGTTGTCCCAGCCTTAGGTAACCGAGCATGGCTTCTGTTAAGAACGCGGTTCCGGCCACCACGCCCACTTGCTGAATCAGCTCCCGGGGGCGCTCGCCCAGATTGCTGTACAAATCATGGAAATAAATGCTCAGCAGCAAGCACAGCACCACGATCAGGATGCGCAGCCACCCCAGGTCGCCCGTCAGAAACACCTCCGCGCCAGGCCGCAGCCAGACCCATGTCGCGGTCAGGTAACAGAGGCAGATGAGAATGAATTCCGAAGCCAGCAGCGCGGCGATCCTGGCCGGGACATAAACTCGAAACAATCGCAGCATTAGCTTGCAGCGCGGAAGGCGCGTTTATCGGAGGGCGCCGTACCGCCCTGCGTCAAATCCAGCACGGGTATGTTGGTCTCTTGAATTCGATGGATTGTGGCAGAAGTTTGCCGTTGCGCCAAAACCAGATGATCGGCCCATCCAAGAATTTGGTCCAAACTGCCGGTCAGCAACCGTCCGATGTGTGGAATGCTATCCAAAATGTAGTTGCGATTCGATCCGTAAATGGCAACCAGTTGGATGCGCGGATCGAATACCTGAACGGCGCGGCCCTTTCCTATCAATTGTTCCAGCAGCGCCACTACCGGGCTCTCACGCAAATCGTCCGTGTCTTCCTTGAACGCCAGCCCGATCACGCCGATGCGCTGCGCGGGCAAATCGAGCACCGCATCAATGGCGCGCCTGAGATGCTGCTCATTGCTCGGCAAGGCCGCTTCGAGCAGCGGCAGCTTCAGGTCAAGATGGGCCGCGCGATAAACCAACGCCCGCAAATCCTTCGGCAGGCAAGACCCGCCAAACGCGAATCCAGGCTTCAGATAGGCCGCCGAGCTGTTGAGCTTGGCATCCCGGCACAGCGTGGCCATCACCTCGGCGCCATCCACGCCCACTTGCTGGCTCAGCGCGCCGATTTCATTGGCGAAGTTAATTTTCACCGCGTGGAAAGCATTGCAGGCGTACTTGATCATCTCCGCGCAGCGCAGCGACACCAGGGAAGGCTGGACGTCCAGGTCGCAGTACAGACCGGCCACGTATTGAGCCGCCGCCTCATTGCCCCCGACCACCAGCAGCGGCGGCTCAAGAAAGTCCCGGACGGCCGAGCCCTCGCGCAGAAACTCGGGATGCGATACCACGCTCACCGCCGCATGTTTGGCGAACACCGGCAGCACCAGATCTTCACACGTCCCGGGAAAGACCGTGCTGCGAATGGCCACGATGAGCGGCTTCCGGCGCCCTGGAAGATGCCCCGCGATGCCGGTCACAACGCGACGCAATTGGTGCAGTCCCAGATTGCCGTTCTTTTCCGAAGGCGTTCCCACGCAAATCAGCGCAACGTCCGCTGCCTCGATGGCTTCGGCCGATGTGGAGACCGACAGCCTGCCTGCGTCGATATTTTCCCGCACCAGATCTTGCAAGCCAGGTTCATAAAATGGCGCCCGCCCCGCTGCAACTTCCTTCACTTTGTGTTCGTCCCGGTCGATGCCCCAAACGCGATGACCCAGGCTGGCTAGACAGGCAGCGGTCACGCATCCGACATAACCCAGACCGAGTACGGCAATCTGAACTGGATTTTTCATTTCGTCTTGTCCTTGCTCCGGAAACCGGACTGATCCGGGGTTACAGTCCACCCGGGGTTACAGTAAGAAGAGCTTTCCCTCATGCAATCCACCATCACCACCGCATCCGTGCTGGAAGAGAAAATCAAAAATCGAACCGCGCACGTCGGAATTATCGGGCTCGGCTACGTCGGCCTGCCGCTGGCGATGGAATTCGCCAAAGCGGGATTTTCGGTTACTGGAATCGACATCCAGCCATCCAAGGTCGCTCAGTTGAATCGCGGCGAGTCGTACGTCCAGGATGTCCCCACGGATACGTTAAAGAAGTGGGTTTCT